>UQBY01000025.1 GCA_900539375.1 uncultured Clostridium sp.
CTCGAACCTGTGACCCTCTGCTTGTAAGGCAGATGCTCTCCCAGCTGAGCTATGCGCCCAAAGTAAAAATGGTGACTCCTAGGGGAATCGAACCCCTGTTACCACCGTGAAAGGGTGGTGTCTTAACCGCTTGACCAAGGAGCCATACTAAGTGCTTCTTGTGTTTCAAATAAAATTTTAACACTTTTTCTCTTTCGGATAACTTGGCAGTTCTCCGCCGAGCACATAAACTATAATACCTAAAGAACAGATTTATGTCAACACATTTTTTTAAAAAATTTTTATTTTTTCTTTCTTTTTTATTTTTTATTAGTTTTTAAGCCCTTTAAAGCTTACTATTTACTAAAATTTTCTTTTATATAGAATCTATAATTTTTATATTATATAGTTAATTTCCTAACTGAAATTAATTATGTTAATATTTATTTATATTCTTAATAAAGGAGATTTATTTTATGATTTATCATGATTGTTTAATAGTTGGTGGTGGAGCATCTGGAATTATTGCTGCTTTAGTTGCTAAGGATTTAGGAAAAGATGTTGCCATAATAGAAGGTACTGATAGAATTGGTAAAAAAATTTTAACTACAGGGAATGGACGTTGTAACATTTCTAATGTTAATATAGTGTCACCCTTTAGTAATTATAATAGTGAAAATAATAACTTTTTTAATTATTGTTTAGAAAATTTTTCTGTAGAAAATACAAAAAATTTATTTTTAACTTTAGGACTTCCAATAATAGAGTTAGAAAAGGGAAAATTATATCCTGAGTCTGTTCAAGCCTCATCAGTTGTGGATATATTAAAATTATCTTTAGAAGAAAAAAATATTCCTGTATATACTAATTGTAAAGTTAAAACTATCCACAGAAAAAAAGGCTTTATTTTATCCACAAATAATGAAGAGTTTAATTTATTCACAGGTAAAAAACTTGTTTTAGCCTGTGGAGGAAAATCTGCAATTAAAACAGGTTCAGATGGTTCTGGTTTTAATTTAGCTAAAAACCTTGGACACTCTATAGTTACTCCTCTTCCTGCTATTGTTCAATTAAAACTAAATTATCCACATCTTAAAGCTTTATCTGGAATAAAACTTAATGGTAAAGCTTCTGTATTAATTAACAATAAAATCATACGTGAAGATGAAGGAGAAATTTTATTTACTGACTATGGAATATCAGGACCACCTATACTTCAACTTTCTGCAATTGCCTCAAAAGGAATATATAGTCATAATAATGTAGAAATTAAAATAGATATGATGCCAGAAAAATCTAAAGAAGAAGTTGAAAACTTTATCTATGGACATTTGGCCATGTTTAGTCATAGAAGCATTTTTAATGCTTTAATAGGAGTTATAAATAAAAAATTAATTCCTATCTTCTTAAAAGATATAGGAATTACAAATATACATACACCTTGCTATGAGTTAAACTGGAAATATACTTCATTAATAGCTAATAGGCTTAAAGAATGGACTTTTAATTGCATAGATACAAATGGCTTTAATAATGCCCAATTAACCCAAGGTGGGGTTAATACCAAAGATATAAAAGAAAACACCCTTGAATCAAAATTAGTTCCTAATTTATATTTTTGTGGTGAAATACTTGATGTAAATGGTGATTGTGGTGGCTTTAACCTTCAATGGGCTTGGAGTTCTGGGCAATTAGTTGGAAATAGCCTTTAATAAGGCTATTTCTTTTTCCAATCCATTTCTAATTTAGTTAATTCTCTTCCATCATTACTCTTTATTAGATGAATTGTTTTTATTTCATTATCTTTTTCTTCTTTTACTTCAGTAAGTATAGTTACAACATCACCATACTTTGTTTCTTTTTCAAAAATTATCTTTGTTCTTGTTAAAGTATAATCCTTCATAATTTCTAATGGTACTGCTTCTAAAGCAATTTCAACATATTTAACATTATTCACATGTCCATTAGAATCTATGTCACTATATCTTATTTGGAACTGTTTTTCATTTGAAACTTCTTCAACCTTCATAACATCTTCCATTTCAACATCTCTAGGATTATTTTTATCTTCTCCATAAAGTTCATACTTTTCTTCTGGAATTCTTACAGGACGTCTTCTAGCAATACTTATAAAGAAAAATAAAGCAACTGCCTCTCCAAGAACTTCTCCTTCTGAACTTTTTATTGTATATCCTCTATATGCATAAAACTTTTTAAACCCTATAGATTGTGTTTCTATTGTTATAATATCTCTGTATTTAGGATACTTATTAATTTTTATATCATACTTATAAAATACCCATACACATTTATCTTTTTCCACTAAACGTTCTATAGTATCTCCAACTTCTTCTGATTGAGAATTTCCAATATCACATAAAAAGTTCATTATTGATGTCATTTTACATTTTAGTGTATAATCCACATGTTCATATTGTACTTCATAGCTTTTTGAATACTTCTTACTCATATACAGTCAAAACCCTCCTAATTTTATAAAAAAGGTAGAGCATTTATATTACCCTACCTTAATTAATATTTATTACTTGTTTAAAGCTTCTAATAATGCATCTAAATCAATTCCATGGCCTAAAGCTGCTTCTTCTATAGATTCTCCTTGAGCTGAAGGACATCCAACACAAAACATTCCAAAATCCATAAATATTTCAGATTTAGCTATATCATTATTAACAACTTCACCTATTTTCATATCTTTAGTAATCATTAAAATCACTCCTTATCTTATAAAATTTTAAATTTCATTAACCTTCATAGTTTGATCTCTCTTTGGACCAACTGATATATAAGAAATTCTAGTTTCTGTAACTTCTTCTATTCTCTTTAAGTATTTCTTTGCATTTTCAGGTAATTCTTCATAACTTCTTGCATCAGCTACAGAATTATCCCATCCATCAAATTCTTCATATACAGGTTCACATAAAGCTACATCTTCTAGGCTTGCTGGGAAATAATCTATAACTTCTCCATTTAACTTATATCCTACACAAACCTTAATCTTATCAAGACCTGCTAATGTATCTATTTTAGTAACTGCTAAAGAAGTTAATCCACTTACTCTAGCTGCAGACTTAACAATAACTAAATCAAGCCATCCACATCTTCTAGCTCTTCCTGTTGTAACTCCATATTCATGACCATTTTGTCTTATCCATTCACCAGTTTCATCTTCTAATTCTGTTGGGAATGGTCCTTTTCCTACTCTTGTTGTATAAGCCTTTGCTATTCCAACAGCATTTGTTATCATTGCTGGTCCTATACCAACACCATTACTAACTCCACCAGCAGTAGTATTAGATGATGTTACATATGGATAACTTCCATGGTCTATATCTAGAAGCATACCTTGAGCTCCTTCAAATAATACATTTTTCTCTGCTTTTATTGAATTATACACAGCAACAGAAGTGTCCTTTACAAAAGGTCTTATCTTTTCTGCATATACCTTATAGTCGGCTAATATTTCTTCTACATCTAAAGCTTCTCCACCAAAAACCTTAGTTATATATGCATTTTTAGCTTCTACATTTTCTCTAAGTAATGCTTCAAAAACTTCTTCATGTAAAAGGTCACATACTCTTATACCACATCTTTCAACTTTATCAGTATAACATGGTCCTATACCCTTTTTAGTAGTACCAATATCATTCTTTCCTCTTGCCTTTTCTTTTAGTTCATCTAAAACTTTATGATAAGGCATGATTAATTGTGCTCTATCACTTATTATTAATTTTTCTGGAGTAACACTTACTCCTTCATTTTCTAAATAACCAATTTCTTCAAATAGGGCTTTAGGATCTACAACAACCCCATTACCTATAACATTTAACTTATCATCATATAGTATACCTGAAGGTATTAAATGAAGCTTGTATTGTCTATCTCCAACTTCTACAGTATGACCTGCATTGTTACCTCCTTGAAATCTAACAACTACCTCTGCGTCTTCTGCAAGATAATCTGTCATCTTTCCCTTTCCTTCATCGCCCCATTGAGCTCCTAAAACAATAAATGCTGACATGTAATCATTAGCCTCCTTGTAAAAATATACTTATCCACCTTTCATAGTAGCAAACTGTACTTAATAGGTCAACTATAATGTCGAATATTTTTTTGCAAAAGTTTAAAATAATTCGTATAATATACTTGTTATATAAAAATTTAACAAAAATCTTTGTAATTTATAAAGTAAAAAATTTTTACTTTATTTTATAAAATAAACTATTAAGGAGTGTTTTTAATGACCATTTATGAAGAATCTTTAAAATACCATGAAAAGCTAAGAGGAAAAATTGCAATAAACTCATTAGCTAAAGTAAATAATGCTAATGACCTTAGCCTTGCATATACTCCAGGAGTAGCTGAACCTTGTAGAGAAATACACAAAGACCCTTCAAAGGCTTATATATACACAAGAAAGTGGAATAATGTAGCTGTAATATCTGATGGTACTGCTGTCCTTGGTCTTGGAGATATAGGACCTTTAGCTTCTTTACCTGTTATGGAAGGAAAATGTGTATTATTTAAAGAATTTGCAGATGTTGATGCTTTTCCAATAGTTCTAGATACTAAAAATGTTGATGAAATAGTTGAAACTATTGTAAGAATTTCTCCATCATTAGGAGGCATAAATTTAGAAGATATATCTGCTCCAAGATGTTTTGAAATAGAAAGAAAATTAAAAGAAAGATTAGATATTCCAGTTTTCCATGATGACCAACATGGTACTGCTGTAGTAGTTCTTTCTGGAATAATTAATGCATTAAAAGTTGTAAAAAAGAACTTAACTGATTTAAAGGTAGTTATAAATGGTGCAGGTTCTGCAGGTTCTGCAATTTGTAAGCTTCTTCTTTCATCTGGTGTAAAAAATATTGTAATGTGCGATATTAATGGAGTTATACATGAAGGTGGAATTTTACCTAATGACAATTTAAAAGAACTTGCTAAAATAACAAATCCAAATAAAGAAACTGGTCTTTTAAAAGATGCTATTAAAAATGCAGATGTATTTATAGGTGTTTCTGCTCCTAATATAGTTTCTAAAGAAATGGTAGCTTCAATGAATAAAGATGCTATACTTTTTGCTATGGCAAACCCTACTCCTGAAATATTCCCAGAAGATGCTCTTGAAGCTGGAGCTAAAGTTGTTGGAACTGGACGTTCAGACTATCCAAACCAAATCAATAATGTATTAGCTTTCCCTGGAATATTTAGAGGTGCTTTAGATGTTAGAGCAAGTGAAATAAATGAAGAAATGAAAGTTGCTGCTGCCTATGCCATTGCAAATTCAATCTCAGAGGATGAAATAACAGCAGAAAACATAATTCCTAAGGCATTTGACCTTAAAGTTCAAAAAGCTGTTGCAGAAGCTGTTAAAGCAGCTGCTATAAAAACTGGAGTTAACAAAATATAAAATTTATTGTTGACTTAGGAAGTTATATGCAATTTAGTAACTAATATATTTTTTTGATAATATAAAAAAGAAGCTGTTTCTCAAAGAAATTTGATAACAATGTATAAAAATATTATGTGTCAATATTTCTTAATGAAACAGCTCTTTTATTTTTTAATTATATATATTTAATCTTGTTTATTAAAATATTAGTTTTCTTATTTTATGAAGGCATGACTTGGAGCCTGTCGACGGAATGGCCGAATAACATAAGAAAACTAATATTTTTGAACTAAGTTAAAATTATAAAATATTACATGTTTTGTGATTTTTCTGAGCATTTTATTACAGCTTGCATTGCTGCATTTCTAAAGCCAAGGCTTTCTAGTACTTCAACAGCTTCTATTGTTGTTCCTGCTGGTGAGCATACCATGTCTTTTAATTCTCCTGGATGTTTTCCTGTATCTAATACCATTTTAGCAGAACCTAAAACGCTTTGTGCTGCCATTTTGTAAGCTTTAGCTCTTGGAATACCCATTTTTACTGCTCCATCTGCCATAGCTTCTATAAACATAAATACATAAGCTGGTGAGGAACCACATAATCCAGTAAAGGCATGAAAATCTTTTTCTGCAAGTTCAACACATTCTCCAAAGCTAGAAAACATATCTAAAGCAAATTTTAATTCTTCTTCAGATACATTTTTATTTGGACAAACTCCAGACATTGCTTCTCCAACAAGTGCTGGAGTGTTTGGCATTGTTCTTATAACCTTAGCATCACTGCCAAGCCATTCTTCCATATTAGAAATGCTTATGCCAGCTGCTATTGTTATTATAAGTTTATCCTTTGTTAATTCTTCTTTTACCTCTTCAACAACATTTTTATACATATTAGGCTTTACTGCAAATACTACTATATCAGAATTTTTAGCCACATATTTATTATCTATTGTTCCAAAAACATCAAAACTATTTTTTATCTTATCCACTGAAGCTTGTGTTCTAGCAGAAACTATTATATCTTCTTTCTTTTGAAAACCAGATTTAATAAGTCCACCTACCATAGCACTTCCCATATTTCCACAACCAATAAATCCTATCTTTTTCCTCATTTTATAGCCCCCATTTATTATTCTTTATGTGTAACTTCTAAATTACCAAATTTACTATATTGACCAAGCCAAGCTAGCTTTACTGTTCCAACTGGACCATTTCTTTGCTTAGCTATAATACATTCAGCAATGTTTGTGTCTTCTGTTTCTTTATTGTAATACTCATCTCTATATAAAAACATAACAAGGTCAGCATCCTGTTCTATAGAACCTGATTCTCTTAAATCTGAAAGCATAGGTCTGTGGTCTGCTCTTTGCTCAGGTGCACGAGAAAGCTGTGATAAAGCTATAACAGGACATTCCATTTCCTTTGCAAGTGCTTTAATAGACCTTGATATTTCAGATACTTCTTGTTGTCTGCTTTCATTTGAAGAACCAGACATTAATTGAAGGTAGTCAATAACTATTAAATCTATACCATATTCTAATTTTAATCTTCTGCACTTAGAACGCATTTCCATAACTGTCACACCAGCAGTATCATCAATATATATCTTTGCCTTTGACAAAGGTCCTGTTGCTCTAGCTATATTTTCCCAATCTTTATCATCTAAAGCACCTGTTCTAAGCTTAAGCATATCAACATTAGCTTCAGAACATAATAACTTATATGCTAATTGTTCCTTAGACATTTCTAAAGAAAATACCACAACACTTTTACCTTCTCTTAAAGCTGCATGTTCTGCAATATTTAAGGCAAAAGTTGTTTTTCCCATTGATGGTCTAGCAGCTATTAAAACCATATCTCCCTTTTGAAATCCAGAAGTTTTTGCATCCAAATCAACAAACCCCGAACCAACTCCAGTAATTTCACCTTTATTGTTAAATAATCTTTCAATTTCAAGAAATCCTCTTTCTAAAACTACATTTAATGGTTCAAAGTCACTAGTAGTTCTTTTTTCTGCTATATCAAAAATCTTTTTTTCTGCACCTTCTAATACCTCTTCTACTTCTCCTTGTTTATTATAACTATCTTCAATTATTGAAGTAGAAGCCTTTATTAATTTTCTAAGTATAGATTTTTCTTTTACAATTTTTATGTATGCAGATAAATTAATTGTAGTAAGCAATGAGGAACTTAACTCTGAAACATAAGTTACCCCACCTGCTTTTTCTAACTTTTCAGTAGCCTTTAATCTTTCTAGCAAAGTAACAAGGTCTACTGGCATGTCATCTTTAAACATTTCAGAGATGGTCTTAAAAATAACCTTATGACCATCTCTATAAAAATCATTTTCTTCAAGCTTCTCAACAGCTTCCACAACAGCATTTTTATCTGTAATCATAGACCCTAATACACTCTGCTCTGCTTCTATGCTTTGAGGTAAGCTTCTCATTATTGGAGCGTCCAAAAAATTAACTCTCCTTTCTTATTTAATCAAATATTATTTCTAATAATTCATCAATATTATTTATAGCTTTTACTTCTATATCATCTAATCCTTGTGGAATTTCTTTTTCATTATCTTTTGGAATTAACACTAATTTTATTCCATTTCTTCTAGCACCATAAATTTTTTCAAATATTCCTCCAACAGGCTTTACTTTACCTCTTAAAGATATTTCTCCTGTTACTGCAATATCTTGTCTTATAGGCTTATTTAATAATGCACTAATTACACAGGCTGTTATTGCTGCACCAGCTGAAGGTCCATCAATTTTTCCTCCACCTATTACATTAACATGTATATCAAAATCCCTTATATCCTTGTCTGTAAACTTTCTAATAACAGAGGCTGCATTATATACAGAATCCTTTGCCATACTTCCAGCTGTTTCATTAAACCTTACTGTTCCACAACCTTTTTTCTTTGCAGGGAATACTGCTGATTCTATTTCTATTGTTGAACCTATAAATCCACTTACTCCTAAACCATAAATATGACCCACTTCTTTTTCAGATAAATTAGCTAATCTTTCAAATGGAATATATCTTCCTACAGCAATTACTTCTTCAACATCTTTAAGCCTTATTTCAAAACCTTCAGCCTCTGTTCTATTTTCAGAATATAATGCTAATCCATAAGCATCAGTTAAAATATTTACAGCTTTCCTTCCTTCAATTGTATATCTACTTATTAATTCTGCAGCACCCTCTTCAAGTTTAACATTTAATTTAGCAGCTGCATTTTCTACTATTTCTTCTATATCCTTTGCAGATAATGGCTCAAAATAAACCTCAGTACATCTAGACCTTAAAGCTGGATTAATTTCTGAAGGTTCCTTTGTTGTAGCCCCTATTAAAACAAAATCAGCTGGAGCTCCATTTTCAAATAAATATTTTATATATTTAGGTATATTTTCATCATCTGGATCATAATAAGATGATGAGAATTCTACTCTCTTATCTTCAAGAACTTTTAATAATTTATTTTGAAGTATATTATCTAATTCTCCAATTTCATCTATAAATAATATTCCACCATGTGCATCAGTAACTAAACCAAGCTTTGGTTCTGGAATACCTATTTCTGCAAGGTCTCTTTTACTTCCTTGATATATAGGGTCATGTACTGAACCTAATAAAGGATTTGTTATTTCTCTAGGGTCCCATCTTAAAGTTGTACCATCAACTTCAATAAATTTAGATTCACTATCAAAAGGAGTAAATGAAAGTTTCTTTACTTCTTCTAATGCAAGTCTTGCAGCTGTTGTTTTACCAACTCCTGGAGGCCCATATAAAATAATATGTTGTGGATATGGAGAAGAAAGTTTTGATATAAGAGATTTTATAGCTCTTTCTTGACCAACAATTTCACTTAATGATTCTGGTCTTACAAACTTCATTATATTCTTACTTACAACTCTTTGGTCCATATGAACAAGGTTATTGTATTTCTTTTTAGTTTTTTTATTTTCAATACCCTTTTCTTTTTTAATAACAGAAAGCCTTACATCATCAATGTATTTTTCTTGTTTTTCCATAATAGTTGCTTCTACTTTTTCTTCAATTCTTCCCTTTACAACCCTTTGAGCAACATGTTCTATTATATATTCAATAGCTAAAGATAATTTATCTTTTATTTCTTCTTGTTTTGGAATGCTATCTATAGCCTTTCCATCTGATACTATCATAAGAAGAGCATATGTTTTTTCACATATGTCTTGAGATTTCATATATTTTTGAAGCTTAAACTTTACAATTCTTGCTCTTATAGTTCCTTTATCAAAAACAGTATCAAGATTTTCAAGTAATACTGCTACTTGAATTTCTGGAGATAATCCATTTTTAAGTATTAATTCTAAAAATTCTTCTTGATTCTTCAAGTTCAATATTATTCCTCCTTATTTTTCTGGAACAATCATTAACTTCATCTTTGTTGAAACTTCAGGATATAATTTCACTTCAATTTCATATGTTCCAGCTAACTTTATTGTATCCATAACAATTTTTTTCTTTTCAACTTCTACTTTGTATTGTGTTTTTATTAATTCTGCTACATCCTTGCTTGTTATTGCACCAAAAAGCTTATTGTTTTCTCCAGTTTTTACTGTAAGCTTTAATTCTTTACCCTTTAATTCTTTTGCAAGCTTTTGAGCTGCTTCTAATTCTGCAAGTTTTTGCTTTCTTTCATTTTCCTTTTTATTATTTAAGATATGAAGATTTGAATCAGTTGCTTCCTCTGCTAATTTTCTAGGAAATAAATAATTTCTTGCATATCCATCTGATGTGTTTATAACATCACCCTTTTTACCTATTTTCTTAACATCTTGTAATAATATAACTTTCATTACTGTTCACCTATCCTTACATGTTTATTTATTGATTCTTTTAGTTTTATTATGGCTTGTGACATAGTAGCATTTTCAAGTCTTGCACCTGCTATATTCATATGTCCACCACCACCAAGTTCTTCTAATATAACTTGAACATTAATATCATCAACAGACCTACCACTAATATAAATGTCATCTTCTATTCTTGCAAGTACAAAACTTGCAAAAATTCCTGATATATTAAGTAATTCATCTGCTGCCTTTGCAACTATAACATTATTTACATCATTAGGGCAAATAGCTATTGCTATATTGTTTTTAGGGTCCACTTCTGCTGATTTAATTGTATCTGCTATAAGTACAAAATCCTCTAAGTTATCTGTAACCATCTTCTTAGCTTCTATTGTATCTGCACCTTGACTTTTTAAAAATGAAGCTGCATCAAAGGTTCTTACACCTGTTTTAAAAGAAAACCCTTTAGTATCCATATAAATACCTGCAAGTAATCCATTTGCTTCTATATTTGTTAATTGAGGCTTATCAACTATATATTGTAAAATTTCTGTCATCATTTCTGAGGTAGATGAAGCATAAACTTCTATATAGTTTAATAAGGTTCCTACTATTATATCAGGACTGCGCCTATGATGGTCTATTATAACCTTCTTTCTAGCTTTTTCAACTATTGATACATGATCCACATAGCTCTTATTGTGAACATCTACAATAATTACGAGTGTATCATTATCTAATTCTCTTTCAGCTTCTTCCCTATCTATTATTAATGTTTTGTATACATCATCTTGAAGTAATTTTTCATAGAAATACTCTATAGAAGCATTTCCACTATTTAATATAATATTACTTTCTTTACCTAACTTCCTTACAGTTGAAGCTAAAGCAATAGCAGAGCCTAAGCAATCCATATCTGGATTTTTATGTCCTATTATATATACCTTGCTACTTTCATATATTAATTCTTTAAGGGCATGAGATATTACTCTAGCTCTTACTCTTGTTCTTTTTTCAATTTCTTTGGTATTCCCACCAAAAAACTTTATTTCATCTCTATTTTTTATAACA
This sequence comes from uncultured Clostridium sp., assembly GCA_900539375.1. Classification (GTDB taxonomy): domain Bacteria; phylum Bacillota; class Clostridia; order Clostridiales; family Clostridiaceae; genus Clostridium. The sequence continues at coordinate 11,304 of UQBY01000025.1, forward strand.
ACTTGGTCTCCACCTCGACCAAGAGCAAGTTCTTTAGCTAATGTAGCAAAAGTATCATTTTCCATTGGAGAGTCTCCACCTCTTCCAATTCCCATGCTTAATGTAACTTCAACTTTACTTCCTCTATTAATATCTGATATTTCATCTAATATTGGGAAGTTTTCTTCTATTTGTTCTTCTATATATTTATCTTGAACAGACAATACATATTTGCTATTATCATATTTCTTTATCATGGCATTAAGCTTATGAGCATATGTATTTATCTTTCTTTGAATTTCTGCTATTAATAAAGGTCTATCATTTTCTTCAGTGATTTCTAAAACATCATTTAAATTATCAACTTCAAGTAATATTATACTTTCTTTTGCACTTTCAGCTTCAATTAGTTCCCCCATATCATTAAAATATATAATAGCAAAGATTTGGTTATCATGCTTTATTTTTTTACTATATACTTTATAAAAAGTTCCATTATATTTAATTGTTTTATATGGGGAATCTTCATCTTTTAATAATGCTTCAAAGTCTAATCCTCTAGCTATACTTGCAATATTCTTTCCTAATATGTTATTTTTATTATTTATTAATTCAGAAAATCTTTCATTAAACCAAACCATTTCTCCTGAATATCTTATAATAACAATAGGAAAAGATAAATTACATACATTTCCTTCTATATTCTTATTTATCTCTTTACAGAACCCATTAATATCTTGTTGTTTTTTTAAATAACAATTTAATGTATAAAAATTATCCACAAGATATATACAGAACATAATTATCCCCTCAATTTTATGTCCTGTAAAATAAAAAATTAATGATAGAGATATTAATAGTATGGATTTTAGATAAATCTTAAACATCTTAAGTTTCTCCATAAAAATATCCTCCTAATAAGATACTAATCTCTCCTATTACTTATATATTTTTTTAATTCACTAAGGCTTTTACCTTCTTTTTCAACTTCATCTTCTGCCTTTATTCCTAAGTCTAACTTACCTTTTATAGTATGGTCAATTTCTGATAAGGGATAACCTAGTTTTCTTCCTAATACATATAATATTATTATAGCCCCAGAAATACAATCTAAAATTGCATCTTGGGCTACATTAGTGCCTTTAGTTAATAACCTAAAGAATTCACCTATAATACATAGTAATTGAGCTTTTAAATTTTCTATCATCTTAACATTACCCATTATGTTAAGCTCTTTTCGCTTCATAGAAATCACCCCTAAACCTCTCTATATATATTTTAAATTCTTTTACCTATTAATGCAACCACAGAGAGAAAAATTTTCCATATTTTTCAAAAATATTGTTGGGTTATTACTTTTTTTAAAGGAATATATAAATTTTTATATAGAAAAAAGAGTATCGAAAATTCGATACTCTTAAAATCTAATAAGCTAGATTGCATTTTACTCAGTTGTAAATGGTAATAATGCTATGTTTCTTGCTCTCTTAACTGCTGAAGTTAATTCTCTTTGGTGCTTAGCACATGTTCCAGAAATTCTTCTTGGTAAAATCTTACCTCTTTCTGTAACATACTTTCTTAACTTAGCTATATCTTTATAATCTATAAATTCAGCTTTATCAGAACAAAAAGCACATACTTTTCTCTTAGATCTTCTCATCTTTCCGCCTGGTCTCTTTGCGTCTCTCATTGAAATTTTCCTCCTTACCTTTTGAATTTTTTAAAATGGCATATCTCCGTCATCTACTGGAGTTATGTCATCATTAAAGCTATCTCCACCAAATCTATCGTTAGCTGGAGCTGAATAGCCAGAATTTCCGTTATTATTGTTAAATGAATCATTACTTCTAGCAGCACTGCTGTTACCACCTATGAAATCAAATGAATCTACAGCAACATCTGTTGTGTATCTTTTTGTTCCATCTTGAGCATCATAACTACCAGTTCTAATGCTTCCTGATACAGCTATTTCTCTGCCTTTAGTTAGATATTGCGCTATAGTTTCTGCAGTTTTTCCAAAAGCTACACATCCGATAAAATCAGTTTCATCCTTCTTAAATGGTCTATTTACTGCAACAGTAAATCTACATACTGCAGAACCACTGCCTGCTGCAAATCTTAATTCAGGATCTTTTGTTAATCTTCCTACAAGAACAACCTTATTCACAACAATACCTCCTATGCTTCTTCCTTAACTATGATGTGTCTTATAACACCATCAGTAATTCTGAATATTCTATCTAATTCACTTGGTAATTCAGCTGGTGCAGTAAAGTTAACTAATGTATAGTAACCTTCGTTTACTTTTGCGATTTCGTAAGCAAGCTTTCTCTTACCCCATTCATCAACATTTTCAACTGTTCCTCCACCATTTTCTATAACACCCTTAAACTTTTCGATGCTTGCCTTAACTGCTTCTTCATCGAATGATGGGTCTAGTATAAATATAGTTTCGTACTTTTTCATCAAATTCACCTCCTCTGGACTTAACGGCTGTATCATTTAATACAGCAGGACTTCAAGTACTCATTTTATCATCTAAACTTGTATTTTGCAAGTTTTTTTTGCTCTTTTTAATTCCTTTATTTTTAATTATTATCAGCCTCATTTTCTGTTACTGCTGACTTTATAATTTTTTTTGTTCCTTTTACAAACTTTGACCTTGGTATCATTACTATTCTTCCACATCCAGTACACTTTATCTTTATATCTGCACCTAGACGTATAACCTCAAAATTATACTCTCCACAGGGATGTTTCTTTTTCATTTGTATTATATCCCCTAAATTAAAGTTTTCTACCATCAAATCTCCTCCTCATTTTATTTATCTTTGTTAATTATTTCTGTTTTAGGATATGGAATTTCTATTCCTGCTTTATCTATTGCTTCTTTTAATTTTTTACGTAAGTCTCTTTCCATTTTCCATTGACTTAAAGGCTTACTTCTTCCAGCAACTCTAATTGTTATACCATAAGCATTTAGAGAGGTTACTCCCCACACTTCTATTGGTTCTTTTATATCCTTATTTTCTTTTTCAAATATTTTACATTCCTTAGTTATAACATCTATTGCCCTATTTATATCTTCTTCATATGCTATCTCTACATCAACTAAAAATCTTATATTACCCTTTGAATGATTTGTTACTTCTGTTACTGAACCATTAGGTATTAAATGAACATCTCCATTTAAATCTTTTATAATAGTTGTTCTAAGTCCCATAGTTTCAACTATGCCACTAAATTTTCCTATTGTAACATAATCACCTACTCCATATTGGTCTTCAAATAAAATAAAAAATCCATTTATAACATCTTTAACTAAACTTTGAGCTCCAAAACCTACTGCAAATCCACCTACACTTGCTAAGGCTACAGATACCCCCTTAAACATATCTGAAAAAATTAATGCTGCTCCTACAAAATAGGTTATATATTTTAATGCACTTTTTAAAACTCCACCAATTGTTTTAGCCTTTTGGTCATTAATAGAAAATACAGCCTTACTTTTTATTTGATTTTTAACAAACTTATCAATAATCTTATTTCCTATTTTAATAGCTAGATACATTAAAAATAATATTATAACAATTTTTATACATTCATTTATTATATTTTCTATTGTAGAAAACTTAATTAAAAACTTTCCTATACTTATTCCAGTTTTATCAGTATCTATTGAAAATAAATTCATTATATATCAGCCTACCTTTACTTTATTTGAACAAATCCATTTTCATTTTTTCTAAATACATTTTTATATGTTACAATTTCATCTTTAATAATGGATTTTATCTCTCCCTCTTCTTCAATTTCAAATCTTGTACATATTCCACAACTTTGAGTTATTGAAGTTGGAGTTGGCATTATTTTAAACTTAAATCCTTTTTCATTAAAAATACGCTCTGCTTCCATTGCATCAAAGGTATTTTTATATATTATTATAAAATACTCCATTGTTCCTCCTATAATTAATCTTTTTTATTTCACAAAGATATTATAACAAAGAGAATGACTTTAAAACAGTTTTTAATTGTTGTTTAACAAAAATGTTTCACGTGAAACATTTATTATTGGTTTTAATATATCTTTATTTTATAATAAAATAAGTATTATTTGAAAAATTTATGGAGGACTTTTTTATGGAAGTTTATTTAGATAATGCAAGTACAACTTTCCCTAAACCTAAAGTTGTTGCAGATTCAATTTATAATTATTTAGTTAATATTGGTGGAAATGCCAATCGTTCAAATTATTCAAATGCCTTAGAAAGTAGTAGAGAATTATTAAAAGCTAGAATGAACTTAGCTAGTTTTTTTAATTTTCATAAACCAGAGAATGTTATATTTACTAATAATATAACTACCTCTTTAAATATATTAATAAAAGGAATCTTAAAATCAGGAGACCATGTTATATCTTCTACTATGGAACATAATTCAATACTTCGTCCTTTAACAGAAATGATTAATTCATTAAATGTTAAGGTTGATTTTATTAAAGCTTCTCCTTTAGGATTTATAGAACCTAATAATATTAAAAAAGCTATTAAGCCTAATACAAAATTAGTTATTTTAGCTCATGGTTCAAATGTTACAGGCTCAATACAAGAATTAAAAACAATAGGAAAACTTTGTAAAGAAAATAATATATTTTTTATAATAGATACTGCTCAAACAGCAGGAAGTGTAAAAGTGGATATGAAGGAGTTAAATGCAGATGCTCTTGCTTTTACAGGTCATAAAAGTCTTTTAGGTCCTCAAGGTACTGGTGGATTTATAATAAATGATAAGTTAAATGAATGTTGCTCCCCTTTATTTACTGGTGGAACAGGTAGCCTTTCTCATTCATTAACTCAGCCTGATTTTTTGCCAGATAAATTTGAAAGTGGAACTTTAAATATGCCAGGCATAATAGGTTTATCAAAAGCTATTGAGTATATAAATTCTGTAGGTTTATCTACCATAGAAGAACATAATAAAAGTTTAAGACATAAATTGTTTGAAGGTCTAAACAATATAAATAATATAACTACATATGGTTCTATAGCTAATTCAACTACCTGTATTTCCTTTAACTATAAGAACATAGACCCTGCAGAAATAGGATTTTTTCTAGAAGAACATGGAATTAAAACAAGATGTGGTCTTCATTGTGCTCCTTTTGCTCATAAAACAATAGGAAGTTTTCCTAAAGGTACAATAAGATTAAGCTTAAGTTACTTTAATACCATTGAAGAAATTGACTATACCTTATCTGTAATAAACAAATTAAATAAAAATTTATAAATTATGTGAATAAAAACCTTCTTTATGGAAAATACTATTTCTAAAAGGAGGTTTTGTTTTGATTTCCATTAATTCATATTTTCCAAATGCTTATATTGAAGTTGAAAAATATCTTTCTAATAATTTAAAAAATATAATAAATAGTAAAAGAGCTATTATATTTTTATGTATTGGTACTGATAGGTCTTCTGGTGATTCTCTTGGTCCTTTAATTGGATATAAATTGAAATCTATTAAAAATAGTAAATTTTATATTTATGGCTCACTAGAAAATCCTATTCACTCTTTAAATATAGAACAAATTCTTGAAAAAATTTATGCCTCTTTTAAAGACCCCTTTATAATAGCAATTGATGCCTCTTTAGGAGATGCTAAAAATGTTGGGAAAATCTTTATAGAAAAAAAGCCCCTTTATCCTGGAGCTGCATTAAATAGAACATTAACCCCCATTGGTCATATTAGTATTGTAGGAGTTGTTAATGTTTTAAGTAAATCGGAATTTATAATATTACAAAACACAAGACTTTATACAGTAATGACCTTAGCTGATTCTATATCCCAAGGAATAAGTTCCTTTATAGATAAAAGCTTGTCAAATAATTTTTCAAATGAAAAAATGTAGTTGTAAATTATAACTTACAACTACATTTTTTCTTATAGACTATTTTCTGTGCTCTTTGAAGCTTCATTTAATACTTGCTTTTCTTCTTCTGATAAATCGTATCTTGATATTCCTTTATCTACTGGTTTAGCATATGTAACACTTTCTTCTCTTCCATAAATTCCAGTTAATAAAACTCCATCATTATTTCCATCTAATATTGCTATAGAAAAGCTTAAATCACTTCCTACATTTTCAAAAGCTTTGTATCTCATAATTGCTACCTTTTGAACACAACTTTGCATTTTTGTATTTAGTTTTTCACATGCTTCCATTGCTTTTTTTGAATTTTCATTAGCTTGTTCTATATTTTCTATTTCTTTAACTATAAGAGATTCTATATTCTTTCCATTTGTCCCTCTCATAAATTTTCTATACTTTCTTTCTAGATTGCTTAATGATTTAAATAGCACTATAACTAATATTAATAATAATATAACTATTATCCCTAAAATTCCTATTATGTATGGTACAAATTCATTGAAACTATTTAAAAAATCTTCCACTCTAAATTTCCTTCCTTTCTATTTTAAAAATGTTTCACGTGAAACATTTTATAATTTTAAATATTAATTATATCTAAAATTCTTTGCAAATCTTCTTCTGAATAATATTCTATTTCTATTTTACCCTTATCTTTTTTATAGCTTAGTTTTATCTTAGTTCCAAAATGGGATTGAAGTTTTTCTTCTATATCTTTGTAATATATATTATTTTCATCATTAACTTCTTTATTATCTTTTTTCTTCTTATCAGTAGAATATACCTTTTTTATTAATTTCTCAAGTTCTCTTACAGATAACCCTTCATCAATTACCTTTTGTGCAATTGTATATTGAAGTTCTTCATCATTTATTGAAAGAAGTGTCCTTCCATGACCTTCTGATAAAACACCTTCAATAATATATTCCTTTACCCTATCATCTAAATTTATAAGCCTCATACAGTTAGTTATGGTTGTTCTAGATTTTCCTATTCTTTTACTTAATTCTTCTTGAGTAAGTTTAAATTCATCTATTAACCTTTTGTATGCTAAAGCTTCTTCAATTGGATTTAAATCTTGCCTTTGAATATTTTCAATTAATGATACCTCTAAAACTTCTTTTTCTGTAATATCCATAATTATAGCTGGAACTTCCTTAAGTCCTGCCATTTTTGCAGCTCTCCATCTTCTTTCCCCTGCAATAATAACATAATCCTCATTTTCCTTCATAAGAATTAAAGGTTGAATTATTCCATGATGTTTTATTGATTCTGCAAGTTCTGCTATTCTTTCATTGTCAAAAGATTTTCTTGGTTGTTCTGCATTACTTTTTATTTTGTTTAATGGTATTAGTAACTTACTATTTTCATTTGTCTCTTCTTCATTTTCTGATATTAATGCCCCTAATCCTTTTCCTAACCCAAACTTTTTAGCCATGTAACCCTCCTTAATTTTGTTTTTCTAAAAATTCTTTAGTAAAGTCTAAATAAGCCTTTGCCCCTTTACATTTTTCATCATATAACATTATTGGTAATCCAAAGCTTGGTGATTCAGCTAATCTTATATTTCTTGGAATTGTATTTTTATATACTTTATCCTTAAAATATTTTTTAACTTCGCTATAAACTTCATTACTAAGATTTGTTCTATAATCAAACATAGTCATTAATACACCTTCTATTTCTAAACCCTTATTTAATGACTTTTTAACTAATTGTATAGTATTAACTAATTGACCTACTCCTTCTAATGCATAAAATTCACATTGAATTGGAATAAGTACTGAGTTGCTACAGGTTAAAGCATTTAATGTTAAAACCCCTAAAGATGGAGGACAATCAATAAAAACATAATCATATTCATCTTTTATTTCTTTTATTTTATTTAAAAGTACAGTTTCTCTGCTAGGAATTCCTATCATTTCAACTTCAGCACCAGCTAAATCCATAGTTGATGGTGCAACATATAAATTTTGTACTAAATCACTTCCTATTATAATTTCCTTTAGTGGTAAATCTGTAGTTAACACTTCATACATAGAAAATTCTAAATTCCTTTTATCTATTCCAAAACCACTAGTTGTATTTCCTTGAGGGTCTATATCTATAGTTAAAACCTTATAACCTTCCATTGCTAAATAAGCACATAAATTTATATTGGTAGTGGTTTTTCCAACTCCACCTTTTTGATTAAAAACACAAATTATTTTCATATAAAAAAGCTCTAAATTAGAGCCCACCCCCTTCCACAAAAAATATATATAATTTAATTTATTAATACTGAAATCTTTTGCATTAATTTAAATTATTCACATATTTATTATATATAATGTTTTTCTATAATAAAAGATTTTTTTACAAATATATGCTTAATATAATATTACTTTATTATTAAGTTTTTCATTTTTACATAAAAAAGTTTTAATTATTAACTTGGCAAGTTCTATACAGTTTTCAAAATATATAATTTCTTATAGAATAAAAAACTGTTAACAACTTAAAAAGTTATCCACAGTTTATCAACAGGTACTTTTTCCATAAAAAGAGTATTAATCCTTATTGTCTTAACAAATTATCCACAACTTAGAAAAGCTTATACCACCAATTCTCTATAAAAAAAAGAGGCTTAAAACTAAACCTCTTTAAAAATGTTTCACGTGAAACATTTTAACTATAAATCTTTTTTACTTTTAGGTATGTTCACTGTTATTTGAATATATTCTTCAGAATCATCAAATTTATAATCAGCAGGTATATTAAATTTATTGAAAACTTGCTTTATGGTATTAACATAAAGTTTTGCAGGAAAAACAGCTGTTACATTTTTATTTTTATATTGTTCTCCTGCTAATTTTAAAAGTTCTTTATTAACCAATTCTTCTGTAGCCTTTACATTTAAACTTTCTTCAACTACTTGTTTAATAACTTTTATTTGCAAAGCTTCATTATGTATCATAAGTAAAGCCCTTGCATGTCTTTCAGTTAAAGAGTTATTAATACACATTTCTCTAACTTTTTCTGATAATTTTAACAATCTTAATTTATTAGCAATTGTAGATTGCTTTCTTCCCATTTTTATAGCTATCTCTTCTTGAGTAAAATTATGATCATGAATTAAATTATAATATGCCTCTGCTTCTTCTATAAAGTTTAAATCCTCTCTTTGAAGATTTTCTAGAAGTGCTATTTGAGCAGATTCTCTATCAGTTATATCTAATACAGTACAAGGTACATTTTCTAAATGTAACATTCTAGCTGCCCTCCAACGTCTCTCACCTGCAACTAATTCATATATATCCCCTATTTTTCTAACAGTAAGAGGCTGTACTATTCCATGCTCTTTAATTGATTGTGATAATTCCATTAATGTTTCTTCATTAAAATTTTTTCGTGGTTGATATGTGTTTGGAATTATCTGTTCAGTCTTAATGTTTATTATTTCTCTATTCATATGCTTCTCACAACCATCCTTAAAATATACTCTTAATATTATAAGTTCTATAAGGCATATGCTTTTCCCTTCTTTTTACAGTTATTTTTTTACAATTACTTTATTGGTTTTTTACTTACCACTCCTGCTTTTCTTGGATAATTTGATGGACACTCTTTTATCTTATTAACTATAACTATATTATGATTTAAATCTGTTCCTTCTATTTCTACTTCAATTATATTCTTTAATTTTCCACCTAATACTCCAATAGCATTTCTACTTCCTTCAAGTTCCTCTTCAATAGCAGGACCTTTTAAGGATACAAAACTTCCTCCAACTTTAACATAAGGAAGACAAAATTCTGATAACACTGCCATATTTGCTACTGCTCTAGATGTTGCTATATCAAATTTTTCTCTTAATTCTTTTGTTTTAGCTCCATCTTCTGCTCTTGAATGAATTGTTTTAACATTTTTCAATCCTAACTCATTAATAACTAAATTTAAAAAATTAATTCTTTTATTTAATGAATCTAATAAGGTAATTTTTTTATCTTCATCCATAATAGCTATTGGAATTCCAGGAAAACCTGCCCCTGTTCCAACATCTATTATAGTTTTTGCATTTTTTAATTCTTCACATTTATATGCCTTTATACAATCTATAAAATGTTTTTTTACAACTTCTTCATCTTCTGTTATAGCTGTTAAATTTACTTTTTCATTCCATTCTTGTATTAATTTCATATATTTAATAAATTTATTATATTGTTCCTCACTTAAAGACATTCCAACTTCTTCTGCAGCATTTTTCATTAATTCATAAAATTTCATTTATGACCTCCATTATCTTTTATTATAGTGATGCTCTAAATATATTAAAAGTACAGATATATCAGCAGGAGAAACTCCAGATATTCTAGAAGCTTGCCCTATACTTACAGGTCTTATATTGCTAAGTTTTTGTATAGCCTCTGTTCTAAGTCCCTTCACATCTGAATAATCAATATCATTAGGTAACAATTTCTTTTCAAACTTAGTAAATTGATTAACCTGTTCTAATTGCTTAGCTATATATCCTTCATATTTTGCTCTTATATTTACTTGTTCTCCAATATCTTCTGAAAGTTCTTCTCTTTCTGGGTCAAGTGGTGCTAATGAGAAATAATCTAATTCTGATCTTTTTATTAACTCATATAAACTTGTAGGTTTCTTTAATTCAGCAGAACCTAATGATTCTAAAAATACTCCTACTTCTTTTTTATTTGTTATTTGAAGATTTTTTAACCTCTCTATTTCATTTTCAACTGCATTTTTTCTATTAAGGAATTTTTCATATCTTTCTTCTGTAACTAAACCTATTTTATGACCAATTTCAGTTAATCTAAAGTCTGCATTGTCTTGTCTTAAAAGAAGTCTATATTCAGCTCTAGAAGTCATCATTCTATAAGGCTCATTTGTTCCTTTAGTTACTAAATCATCAATTAAAACTCCTATGTAAGCATCTGATCTTGTTAATATTAAAGGTTCTTTTCCTTGTACCTTTAAAGCAGCATTTATACCTGCTATAAGACCTTGTCCTCCTGCTTCTTCATATCCAGAACTTCCATTTAACTGTCCTGCACCATATAAACCTTCTATTTCTTTAAATTCTAAAGTAGGCTTTAATTGTGTAGGGTCAATTGAATCATATTCTATTGCATATGCAGTTCTAAGCATTTCAGCATTTTCTAAACCAGGTAATGTTCTAAGCATCTTTATTTGAACCTCTTCTGGAAGTGAAGAACTAAATCCTCCTACATACATTTCTAATGTGTCTTCTCCTTCTGGTTCTATAAATATTTGATGCTGATTTTTATCTGGGAATCTCATAACCTTATCTTCAATTGATGGACAATATCTTGGTCCTATTCCTTTTATACTTCCATTATATATTGGAGACCTTCCAATATTTTCTCTTATAATCTTATGAGTTTCCTCATTAGTATAAGTTAAATAACAAGATACTTGTTCTCTATCTATATTGTCACTCATAAAAGAAAATGGTACTATTTTTTTGTCTCCAGGTTGTTCAACCATTTTTGATAAGTCTAGTGACCTTCTATTTACTCTTGCTGGTGTTCCTGTTTTAAATCTTCTTAAGCTTATATTTAAATCTAACAAACTTTGTGATAAATCATTAGCAGGGAAAAGTCCATTAGGTCCTCCACTATAACTTACCTCACCAATAATAATTTTTCCTCTTAAATAAGTTCCTGTAGCTAAAACAACAGCCTTACATTTAAATATAGCACCATTTTTAGTAACTACTCCAACTATCTTTTTATCCTCTACTAATAAGTCAGTAACTTCTATTTGCTTTATATAAAGATTTTCTTGTTCTTCTAATGTTTTTTTCATTCTTCTTTGGTATTTTACTTTATCAGCTTGTGCTCTTAATGAATGTACTGCAGGACCTTTTGATGTATTAAGCATTTTAGATTGTATAAATGTATGGTCAATATTTATTCCCATTTGTCCACCTAATGCATCAATTTCTCTAACTAAATGTCCTTTAGCAGTTCCTCCTATATTAGGATTACATGGCATCATAGCAATAGAATCTAAACTTATTGTACATACTAAAGTTTTTAGACCCATTCTTGCACTTGCAAGTGCTGCTTCACAGCCTGCATGACCAGCACCTACAATTATAATATCAAATTCTCCAGCCTCATATCTCATTTTATTTTTCTCCTACTTTCCTACGCAAAACTCGCTAAATATTTTATTTATTAAATCCTCTTCAAGCTCTGAACCTGTAATTTCTCCTAAGGCTTTTAGAGCTGATGTTACATATATTGAAATTAAATCTAAATACTCATTAGATTTTACTCTATCTAAAGCTTCTTCGCAGTTTTCTAAGGCTCTATATAAAGCTTGCTTATGCCTATTGTTAGATATTATCATACTTTCACTATCAACTTCTCCATTAAAGAATAAATCTTTAACTTTTTTCTTTAATTCATCTATTCCAAATCCAGTTTTAGCAGATATGTAAATTATATTTTTAAGTTCTTTTATGTCATCATCACTTATCTTTTTCTCTAAGTCATTTTTATTCATAAGAACTACATATTTTTTATCTTTAACCTTTTTTATAATTTCTCTATCTTCATCTTCTAATGGACGTGATGAATCAAGCATTAAAACTACTAAATCAGCTTCATCAATTTTTTCTCTTGATTTTTCTACTCCTATTTTTTCTACTTCATCTTCAGTTTCTCTAATACCAGCAGTATCTGTTATTTTTACTGGAATACCATCTAAACTTATAAACTCTTCTATAATATCTCTTGTTGTTCCTGGAATATCAGTTACTATAGCTCTTTTTTCTTTTAATAAACAATTTAACAAAGAAGATTTTCCAACATTAGGCTTACCTATTATAGCAAGCTTTAAGCCATCTCTTATTATACGACCTTCATTAGCACCTTCTAATAATTTCTTCATATCCTCTATAGCAACAGTTAATTGTTCTTGAACTCTTATAGGGATTGTTTCATCTGGCTCCTCATCATCTTCTGTAAAGTCAACAGAATATTCTATTAAAGCTAAAGTATTAAGCATATACTCTCTAAGCTTTCCTATTTCCTTAGAAAGAGCTCCATTACTTTGCATAACAGCAGACTTCATTGATAAATCAGTCTTAGCTCTTATAATATCCATAACAGCTTCTGCCTGACTTAAATCTATACGTCCGTTTAAGAAAGCTCTTTTAGTAAATTCACCTGGCTCTGCAATTCTAGCTCCAACTTTTATAATTTCTTCTAAAACTCTTCCTGTAGATACAACTCCCCCATGGCAGTTTACCTCAACTACATCCTCTGCTGTGAAACTTCTTGGCCCTTTCATATAACTTATAATTACTTCATCTATTTCAACCTTTGAATCTATATCACATATATAACCATATCTCATAGTATAACTTTTCATATCTAATATATTAGAAGAATTTTTTCCTTTAAAAATCTTATTTATTACCTTTAAAGAATCACTTCCAGATACTCTTATTATTGATATTCCACCTTCTCCTAAAGGAGTTGCTATACCACAAATTGTATCAAATTCTTTCAATTAAAAATCATCTCCTTAAATATAATAATACATATTAATATATTTTACAAAACATTAATATTATAGTCAAAAATCTTAGAATTCTTTGCAAAAATAAAAGAAAGCCTTTCGGCTTCCTCTTACTTTATTTTTTTATATCTATTACAATTCTTCTGTAAGGTTCTTCCCCTTCACTATAGGTAGTTACATCTTTATCATCCTGAAGAGCTGAATGAATTATTCTTCTTTCGTATGGATTCATAGGTTCTAACTTATAAGGCCTTTTACTCATTTTAACCTTATAAGCTGCTTTTTCAGCAACCCTTTTTAATGTTTCTTCTCTTTTTTGTCTATAATTTTCTGTATCTAATACAACTCTTTTATAGGGTTTATTATGATCTTTATTAACAATAAGAGATACTAAATACTGCAAAGAGTCTAATGTTTCACCTCTATATCCTATTATCAATCCCATCTTAGGACCAGTAATGTTCATAGTTACTAAATCATTTTCTTCCTTAACTGTAACATCAGCATCAACTTTCATATTATCAAGAACATCAACTAAAAACTTTTTAGCCTCATCAACATGACTAGGCTTTGTGGTAACTTTTACCTTAGCTGGCTTACTTCCAATTAAGTTAAATAGACCTTTTGCACCTTCATCAATTACCTCAATAATAACATTATCTTTTTCCTCATTTAAAGAGGCTAAAGCTTTATCAATAGCTTCTTCAACAGTTTTTCCACTCATTTCAACAGTTTTCATACCATAGTCACCACCTTAATAAAAGTAAAGTTAAGTATTAATTAATTCTTCTTTTTCTTCTTCTTTTTCTTACTTGCTTTATTAGTTTCTTCATAATTTTGCATAAAGAATTTTGAACCATCTAAAGCTTCTTTTTTTGCCTCTTCTTTTTCTTTTAATTCTAATGCTTCTTTTTTAGCTGGTCTATAATTTATAAAATAGGTATTTGCTATTTGAATTAATCCACCAACAACCCAATATATTACAAGTATTGATTGGAAGTTTATTGACATAAAAGCCATCATTAAAGACATACCTACATTCATACCAGACATATTTGGTGTACCACTATTTGCTGGAGTTGCTTTAGTCATTAAATATGATGGTATATAAGTAGTAAGTGCTGCTAATATAGGTAATATAAATAACTTATCTGGCTGAGCTAAGTCCTTAATCCATAAAAATGACAAACCTTCAATTTGTGCTTTCATACTTGCACTATAGAAAACACCATATAATGCCATAAGTATTGGTAATGGAAGTAATGCTGGAAGACATCCGCCTGTCATACTTACATTTTTCTCTTTATAAAGATTCATCATCTCCATTTGAGCTTTTTGTGGGTCATTTTTATACTTTTCTTGAATCTTCTTAACCTCTGGCTGTATTTCCTGCATCTTCTTTGAAGACTTAGCAGACTTAATATTAAAAGGTAACAAGCAAGCTCTTATTATTACTGTTAAAATAGTAATTGCCAATACGTAAGATGCTCCTCCTGTTACCCCTAATGAAACAACCAGATTATGTATAGCTTCAAATATTATTGTAAAAAATTTTGTTATTGGTGCAAACAGTTTTAACATATACATACTGCTACTAAAAACATATACAAATATACTTGTAAGTTTGTTTCATCTAAGTAGCTACTCCTTTCTCTAATATTTTTAACAACTATTTTTTCCTTCATTTTACAGGGTCAAATCCACCTTTACTAAAAGGATTGCATCTTAAAATGCGCCAAATAGACATAAGACCACCTTTTATAACTCCATATTTTTCAATAGCTTCTACTGCATATTGAGAACATGTAGGAATATATTTACACCTTGGTGGATACATTGGTGAAATTTTCGTCCTATACATTTTTATCAGATACAGTATTATTTTTTTCATTGTACAAACCTGCCTTGTTAAATAAATTATCCATGGCCTTTGCTACATCATGATAACTTTTATCCTTAATCTTTGTTCTTGCTACAAAAACAAAATCGTATCCTTTTTTATTAATATTTTCTTGCTTAAGTCTATAATTTTCCAATATTAATCTTTTGCTTCTGCTTCTAACAACACTGTTTCCAACTTTTTTACTTACAGAAATCCCTACTTTATTATATAAGGAATTATCTTTATCTTTGTTTCTGTTATTTTTTAATACATATAGTACTAAAAGATCATTAGCAAAAGACTTTCCTCTTCTATATACAATTCTAAACTCAATATTTTTCTTTAATTTATAAATCATAGGTATTTCTATACTCCTTTTTCCGCATTTTGCAGAAAAAAGGCCACAAATGCGGCCCTTATGCTGTTAATTTTTTTCTACCTTTTTGTCTTCTTCTCTTAAGAACGTTTCTTCCAGATAAAGTACTCATTCTTTTTCTGAATCCATGTTCTTTTTTTCTTTGTCTCTTTTTAGGTTGGTATGTCATGAACATTATCACTACACCCCCTTTACGTTATCAATTTTTATAGTAATTAACTATTAATCTAAATTTTAAGTTACTTAATCAATTATATATATTTACTTATATTGTGTCAAGAACTTAGTTGAATTATTAATAAAAATTAAGCAATGAATTTTTTTGTGGATAACTTATTGAATACTGGTCTTCTATTATGCTATTATAATAAAAGATTGTGAATAACTTGTTGATAAAATAGACTTATCCACAGATGTGAATAAGTCTGTGAATAACTTGTTAAAAACTTTATATTTTCACAAGTCTTTTTTTATTTTTTCTTTTTTTTATGCTAAATTCAGAGATATTTAGACTGTTTATAATTTTTTTCATATTCCTGTGGATAACTTTTTTAGAACATGAAAGTTATCCACATGTGGATAACTTTATCCACTTTTTCAACAGGAAAAATTGATTATTTTATTTTCTGTGTATAAGTTGTTAATATCCTGTGGATTTCTTGTTAATAACTATAAAAAAATTTTTTTTGGAGGATAAATAATGGATGCTAATTTGCAAGACTTATGGGAACAAACCTTAAATGTTTTAAAAAACGAAATGAGTGAAGTAAGTTTTAACACTTGGATGAAAAGTTGTGATCCCATATCAATATCAGAAGACACCATAAAAATTAGTGTACCTAATTCTTTTACTCGTGACATTCTTAATAATCGATATAAAGATTTAGTTGCAAACTCAATTCAAGGTATTTGTTCTAAATTATATAAATTAGAATTTTTAATTTCCTCTGAAGTTGCCTTAGAGGAAAAAAACAAAGCTATAAAAATTAAAGGTTCACCTTTAAATGAAGAAATATCTAATACTCTTAACCCTAAGTACACATTCGATTCCTTTGTAATTGGTAACAGCAATAGATTTGCTCATGCTGCTTCTTTAGCTGTTGCAGAAGCTCCTGCTAAAGCTTATAATCCTTTATTTATATATGGAGGAGTTGGACTTGGAAAAACTCACTTAATGCATGCAATAGGTCATTATATTCTTGAAAATAATCCTAATGCTAAAGTTGAATATGTATCATCAGAAAAATTTACAAATGAACTTATAAATGCAATTAAACATGATAAAAACGAAGAATTTAGAAATAAATACAGACATGTAGATGTTTTATTAATAGATGATATTCAATTTATTGCAGGAAAAGAAGGAACTCAAGAAGAATTTTTCCATACTTTTAATGCACTACATGATGCAAACAAACAAATAATACTATCATCAGATAGACCCCCTAAGGAGATTCCAACCTTAGAAGATAGATTACGTTCTAGATTTGAATGGGGTCTTATTGCTGATATTCAAGTACCAGACTTTGAAACAAGAATGGCAATATTGAAGAAAAAGGCCGATTTAGAAAGACTTAATGTTCCTAACGAAGTTATGGTTTATGTTGCAACTAAAATAAAATCAAACATAAGGGAACTTGAAGGGGCACTTATAAGAATAGTAGCTTATTCATCATTAACAAATAGAGAGGTTAGCGTAGACTTAGCTTCTGAAGCTTTAAAAGATATTATATCTAAAAAACAAGGAAAAAGTATAACAATAGAGTCAATTCAAGATATTGTATCTAGCTATTTTAATTTAAGGGTAGAAGATTTTAAATCTCAAAGAAGAACTAGAAATGTTGCCTATCCAAGACAAATAGCTATGTATTTAAGTAGAAAGCTAACAGATATGTCACTTCCTAAGATAGGTGAAGAATTTGGTGGAAGAGATCATACTACTGTAATTCATGCATATGAAAAAATTTCTGAAAATCTTAAAACAGATGAAGGATTACAAAGTACTGTAGACGATATAACTAAAAAATTAACCCAAATTTAATCCACAGATATACATAATAATCTGTGGATAAGTATAAAGTAAGATTCTACCAGTTAATAATGTGGATAACTGAAACAAATTATCCACTAGTTATCCACAGTTTTTTTTCTTTGTATTACTGATTATAACTATGTTTTTCGTAGTTATCCACAAATCCACAGCCCCTACTACTACTACTACTATATTTATTTATATTATCTATACTATATATAGAAATTTAACAATTAACAATTGTGAATTATTTTTGGAGGTTATTTATGATTTTTATATGTGAAAAACAAAAATTACAAGAAGGTATTTTAATAGTTCAAAAAGCAATAACAGGAAAATCAACTATGCCTATTTTAGAAGGTATTTACATAAAAACTGATTCTAATGGAATAACTCTAATAGGTTCAGATAAAGACTTATCTATAGAAACTAAAGTAGAAGCAGATGTATTAGAACAAGGAAGTATAGTTATAGATTCAAAAATATTTGGTGAAATTATAAGAAAGCTACCAAACTCTGAAGTAAGAATTGAAATTATTGAAAATGATACTGTACAAATAAGTTGCGAAAAATCCATATTCAATGTAGTATTAATGAATCCAGAAGAATATCCTGCATTACCAGACATAACAAATGAAAAACAAATAAGTGTTCCACAAAATATATTAAAGAATATGATAAAAAGCACATCTTTCTCAGTAGCTCAAGATGAAACAAGACCAATACTACAAGGAGTATTATTTGAAATTAAGGATAAAAGCCTTAATCTTGTAGCTTTAGATGGGTATAGACTTGCAGTAAAAAGTGAATACTTAGATAGTGAATTTGATATAGATGTAGTTATCCCCGGAAAAACATTAAATGAGGTGTCTAAAATACTTGAAGATGTGGATAACTTGGTGAATATTACTTTTACTAAAAATCAAATATTATTTAATTTAGAGCATACAAAAATCATCTCTAGATTATTAGAGGGTAAATTTGTAAATTATGCATCTTTATTACCACAAGAACATAAACTTTTAGTTTATGTAAACAGACAAGATTTACAAAATGGTATTGAAAGAGCTTCTTTAATGTCTAAAGAAGGTAATAGTAATTTAATTAAGCTAAAAATAGAAGATGATGTATTAGTTATAACATCAAATTCTCAATTAGGAAAAGTAAGAGAAGAAGTTGAAATAAATATGCAAGGAGAAGAACTTGAAATTGCATTTAATTCAAGATATTTACTTGATGTATTAAAGAATATGGAAGAAGAAGTTATAAGATTAGAAATGACATCAAGTATAACACCTTGTGTAATAAAAGCTAAGGATAATGACTCATATAAATATTTAATTTTACCAGTAAGATTAATAAGATAGGAGGAAATGTATAAATAATTGATATTTATGCAATAATTATAATAATGAAAGAAATTGAAATAAATACAGAATCTATAAAATTAGACTCTTTTTTGAAATGGTGTGGAGCAGTTTCTTTAGGTGGAGAAGCAAAAATGTGTATACAAGAAAACTTGGTATCTGTTAATGGTGAAATATGCACTCAACGTGGGAAAAAGTTAAGAGATGGAGATGTGGTTAGTTTTGAAGGTGAGGATTATAAAGTAATCCACAGGTGAGTTTATTTTAGCTTTGTGATATAATTAGATGGGTGTTTATAGATGTTTATAAAAAAACTAATGTTAATAAATTATAGAAACTATGAAAAGCTTAATATAAACTTTGGAAAAGGTGTTAATGTTTTTATAGGAGATAATGCTCAAGGAAAAACAAATATACTAGAATCCATTTATTATTGTGCTTTTGCAAAATCCCATAGAACTACAAGAGATAGAGAACTTATTAATTGGAATAACCATGAAGCCTATATAAGTTTAGGAATAGCTAAAGAAAGACTTGATAAAAAGATAGATATAAAAATCTTAAAGGATGGAAAAAAAGCTATTAAAGTTAATTCTATAAAAATTAACAAAATAGGTGAATTATTTGGAATTTTTAATGTGGTTATGTTTTCTCCTGAAGATTTAAAAATAGTAAAAGATTCACCAGGAGTTAGACGAAGATTTATTGATATGGAATTATGTCAACTTAATAAAAAATATTATTATAACATTGTTCAATACAATAAAGTCCTTAATGAAAGAAATGTAGTTTTAAAAAATAGAAACTTAAGTGAAGATATGCTTGATGTTTATGATGAGCAGTTATCTTCTTATGGTGAATATGTAATAAAAGAAAGATTGAAATATATTGATAAACTTAATTATTATGGTAAAAAAGTGCATAAAGATATAACTTCAAATAAAGAAAATATAGAATTTAAATATCAATCTACAATAAAAGACTTAAGCAAAGTAAAGGAAAATTTTTATGAAGCTTTAAAGAAAAATAGAAAAAAAGATATTGAAAAGGGAATATCTACAATAGGACCTCACAGAGATGATTTTTCTATATTCATAAATAATGTGGATATAAAAAGCTTTGGTTCACAAGGACAACAAAGAACAGCAGTACTTACAATAAAATTTGCCTCTTTAAGAATAATAAAAGAAATTACAAATGAATATCCTGTTCTTTTGTTAGATGATGTTTTATCTGAATTAGATTTTAGTAGGAAAAGATATATTTTAAGTACAATAGGAGAAATTCAAACAATTATCACTTGTACAGGAATTGAAGATATATGTAATTATTTAGATTCGAATTCTAAGATATTTAAAGTAAAAAATGGAATAGTTTCTAATTAGTAAGGAGGGATTTTATGTTTTTACATTTAGGAGAAAATGTAGTTGTTCCAATAAAAGATGTAATTGGGATATTTGATTTACAATCAACTAAGTATAGTTCTGATACTAATCAATTTTTAAGACTAGCCGAAGAAGATGGATTTGTGGAGAGGATAACAAAAGAAAATCCAAAGTCTTTTGTTATTGCTGAGGTAGATAAGAAAAGTAAAATTTATCTTTCACCAATATCTTCAACAACATTAACAAAAAGAACAGATATGGATTATAACCTTTAGTCCAATATTTAAAACCTTCATGTGCAAAATACAAATTTTTTAGGAGGAATCTGTGTTGGAAAATAATAAGCAAAGTTATGATGAAAATCAGATTCAAGTTCTTGAAGGACTTGAAGCTGTAAGAAAAAGACCTGGTATGTACATAGGAAGTACCAGCTCTAGAGGGCTACATCATTTAGTGTATGAAATTGTTGATAACAGTATTGATGAAGCTCTAGCAGGATATTGCAAAAAGATAGTTGTTACAATTAATGTGGATAACTCAATAGAAGTTGTGGATGATGGTAGAGGTATGCCAGTTGGTATGCATCCAAAAATGAAAAAACCTACTGTTGAAGTTATTATGACTATATTACATGCAGGTGGAAAATTTGGTGGAGGAGGATACAAAGTTTCAGGTGGTTTACATGGTGTTGGTGCATCAGTTGTAAATGCTTTATCTGAAAAGTGTATTGTTACCATCAAAAGAGAGGGAAGCATATGGCAACAAACTTATGAAAGAGGTAAGGTTGTTAGTGATTTAGAAAATATAGGTTCATCAAATGAAACTGGTACGACTGTATATTTTAAGCCTGATTCTGAAATATTTGATGAAACTGTATATGATTTTAGTATATTATCACAAAGATTAAGAGAGTTAGCTTTTTTAAACAAAGGAATACATATAACATTAATTGACAAAAGAGATGATAATAAAGAAGAATTTCACTATGAGGGAGGAATTAAATCTTTTGTAAGTTATTTAAATAGAAATAAAGAAACATTACATCCAGAGCCAATTTATGTTGAAGGAATAAAAGATAAGGTATCAGTAGAAGTAGCTCTTCAATACAATGATGGATATACAGAAAATTTATTTTCTTTTGCAAACAATATAGATACTGTTGAAGGTGGAACTCACTTAGTTGGATTTAAAACTGCTGTAACAAGAGTATTTAATGATTATGGAAAGAAGTATGGATATTTAAAAGAAAATGATAAAAAATTATCTGGAGAAGATATTAGAGAAGGTTTAACAGCTGTTGTATCAGTAAAAATTGAAGAACCTCAATTTGAAGGTCAAACTAAAACAAAGCTTGGAAATAGTGAAGTAAGAGGAATTGTGGATTCAATTGTTGCTGAAAATGTAGGAATATTTTTAGAAGAAAATCCTGGAATAGGTAAGATTATTATAGATAAAGCATTAATGGCTTCAAGAGCAAGGGAAGCTGCTAGAAAAGCTAGGGAATTAACAAGGAAATCTGTTTTAGAGCGTTCTTCACTTCCAGGAAAATTAGCTGATTGTTCTTCAAAAGACCCAAAAGAATGTGAAATATATATAGTGGAGGGAGATTCTGCAGGTGGTTCTGCAAAACAAGGAAGAAATAGAAGATTCCAAGCTATATTGCCACTAAGAGGTAAAATATTAAATGTTGAAAAACAAAGATTAGATAGAATATTAAATGCAGATACTATAAGATCAATGATTACAGCATTTGGTGCAGGTATTGGAGAAGACTTTAACATAGAGAAGATAAGATATAATAGAATAATAATAATGACAGATGCCGATGTTGATGGTGCTCATATAAGAACATTGTTATTAACATTCTTCTATAGATACATGAGAGAATTAATAGATGGAGGGCATGTATATATTGCTCAACCACCATTATTTAGAGTTAAAAAGGGAAAAAATCAAGAGTATGCTTATACTGATGCAGAATTAAATGAAATTTTAGAAGCATTTGGTGGAAAAGATAACTCTACTGATATTCAAAGATATAAGGGTCTTGGAGAAATGAATGCTGAACAGTTATGGGATACTACTATGGACCCTGAAAAGAGAATATTAAAGAAAGTAACTGTAGGTGATGCTATGCTTGCAGATGAGATATTTACTATTCTTATGGGAGAAAAGGTAGAGCCTAGAAAAGAATTCATTATACAAAATGCTAGAAAAGGAAATTTAGATATTTAGTACTAATATGAGGTGAAGTACATGGATTTTAATGAAGGAAAAGTAATTCCTATTGACATTAATGAGGAAATGCAAAGATGTTATATAGATTACTCAATGAGTGTTATAGTTGGTCGTGCACTGCCAGATGTAAGAGATGGATTAAAGCCTGTTCATAGAAGAATATTATATTCTCTACATGAATTGGGAATATTTCCTGATAAGGGTTATAGAAAGTGTGCTAGAATAGTTGGAGATGTTTTAGGTAAATATCATCCACATGGAGATTCTTCTGTTTATGATGCGTTAGTGAGAATGGCACAAGATTTCTCTATGAGATATATGCTAGTTGATGGTCATGGTAACTTTGGTTCTGTTGATGGAGATAGTCCAGCTGCTATGAGATATACAGAAGCAAAGATGAATAAGATAGCAGTGGAAATGTTAAGAGATATAAATAAAGATACTGTAGAATTTGGGCCTAATTTTGATGGTGAAGAAAAAGAACCAATGGTATTACCATCAAGATTTCCTAATCTATTAGTAAATGGTTCATCAGGAATAGCTGTTGGTATGGCAACAAATATACCACCACATAACTTAGGAGAAGTAATTGATGGTACTATAATGCTTATAGACAATCCAGATTCAACAGTTGCAGAACTTATGACAGTTATAAAGGGACCAGATTTCCCAACAGCTGCAACTATTATGGGTAAATCAGGAATAAGAGCAGCTTATGAAACTGGTAAGGGAAAAATAACTGTAAGAGCAAAGGCAGAAATAGAAGAGGAAAATTCTAGACATAGAATTATTGTTACAGAAATTCCATACCAAGTTAATAAAGCAAAACTTATAGAAAGTATTGCGGATTTAGTAAAGGATAAGAAGATTGTTGGAATATCAGATTTAAGAGATGAATCTGATAGAGAAGGTATGAGAATTGTTATTGAATTAAAGAAAGATGCTAATCCTAATGTTATCTTAAATCTTTTATATAAGCATACAAAAATGCAAGATACTTTTGGGGTTATAATGCTTGCTCTTGTTAATAATCAACCACAAATTTTAAATCTAAAACAAATTTTAGAGCATTACATAGCTCATCAAAAGGATGTTATTACAAGAAGAACAATCTTTGATTTAAATAAGGCTAAAGCAAGAGCTCACATCTTAGAGGGGTTAATAATAGCTTTAGATCATATTGATGAAGTAATAAGCATAATAAGAAATTCAGAAACTAGTGAAATAGCTAAAAATACATTAATAGAGAAGTTTGGATTATCAGAAAAGCAAGCAGTTGCTATTCTTGAAATGAAACTTAGAAGATTAACAGGTTTAGAAAGAGATAAAATTGAAGATGAATATAAGGAATTAATCAAACAAATAGAATATTTAACTTCAATACTAGAAAGTGAAGAAAAACTTCTTGGTGTAATAAAAGATGAATTACTAGAAATTAAAAATAAGTATAATGATGAAAGAAGAACTCATATAGAAGAAGTAGTTAATGATATTGATATTGAGGATTTAATTCAGGAAGAAGAGGTTACTGTAACCCTTACTCATGCTGGATACATAAAGAGAATATCATCTGATACTTATTCCGCTCAAAGAAGAGGTGGAAAGGGTATTCAAGCTATGACTACTAAAGAAGATGATTATGTAGAACATGTTATGGTAACTTCTACTCATTCAGATGTATTATTCTTTACAAATAGAGGTAGAGTATATAAATTAAGAGCATATAGAATACCTGAAGCAGGAAGAACTGCAAAAGGTACAAATATAGTAAACTTAATTGCAATAGAGCCTGATGAAAGAATAGAAACTATATTAACTGTTAAAGATGATGTAAGAGAAGGTTTCTTGTTTATGGGAACTAAACAAGGATTAGTTAAGAAAACGCCTTTAGAAGAATTTAAAAACTTAAGAAAAAATGGACTTATAGCAATAAACTTAAGAGAAGGAGATGAACTCCTTAAAGTTAAAATAACTAGAGGTGATGCAGATATTATAATGATAACTCAAAATGGTTATGCTATTAAGTTTAATGAAAAATCTGTAAGACCAATGGGAAGAACAGCTTCTGGAGTAAGAGCAATAAGTTTAAAAGATGATGACATAGCAGTATGTATGGATATAGCAGTTAAAGGAGAAGAAGTTCTTGTAATAAGCGAAAATGGCTTTGGTAAGAGAACGCCAATTGAACAATATAAGATACAACGAAGAAATGGTGTAGGTTTAATAACATATAAGATAAGTGAAAAGACAGGTAAACTTGCTGGAGCAACTATATGTAAACCTGATGATGAATTAATGCTTATAAATTCAAGTGGAATAGCTATAAGAATAAATGTTAGTGATATATCTGTAACAAGTAGAGCAGCTATGGGTGTTACTTTAATGAGAACTAATGAAGAGGAAAAAGTAGTTGCAATAACTAAAATATCAGCAGATGTTGACAAAGAAAAAAAAGATAATACTACAAAAAATAATGAAAAAGAAGTACAAAAAAATGATTTTAGCCTAGACAAATTAGTGGAAAGAGCTATGAGTGAAATAGAAGATACAAATTCAGAAGAATAAATAAACTAAAAAAGGATTGTAGATAATAAAATACACTTATTATCCACAATTCTTTTTTTAAAATAAAAATATTTGTTAATAATTGTGGATAACTTTGTGAAAAGTTAATAAGCTTAAATGTGCAAGGTTTTTGTCTTTTAAAAGTAATAAAATATATTATAATACAAATGATAATATATTTATAGTTTAAAAATTTAGAGGTGATTTCATGAAATTAGCAGAAGCTTTAAATATAAGAGCTGATTTACAAAGAAAAGTATATCAATTAAAAAGCAGATTAATAGCAAATTCTCAAGTTCAAGAAGGAGATACACCAGCAGAAGATCCAGAGGATTTAGTTAAAGAATTAGATACTAGTATAAAAAAATTAGAAGATGTAATAAAGTTAATAAATAAAACTAATAGCAATACTTATATTAAGAACAAAAGTATATCAGATATGATTGTAGAAAGGGATATGCTTAAATTAAAAATGAGTGCAATAAATGAATTGGTAAATTCAGCAAGTAATAAAGTGGATAGATATTCAAATAAAGAAATAAAAATATTTAGCACAATTAATGTGAAGGAAAAACAAAAAGAATTAGATAAAATGTCTAAAGAATATCGTGAAATTGATACATTACTTCAAGGATTAAACTGGACAACAGATTTAGTAGAATAATATAGATGGTAATCTTATTAATAAGAGTGAATATTATCTCTACAGTTGAGAATGAACTGAAAATTAATTCTTGGTTTAAAGGGTTAAAACAAAATTAAAAGTAACACCTAGTAAAGTTACATGAGTAATAGGTACAAATAAATGTTAAAACCAGATATTAGCTTATTAATAAAGATGAGGGCGGATAAGGGGATAATTAATAGAAACATATCCAAGTGTATCATTATATAAAAAAACAAGAAATATTAAGAAAAATAAAGAAAATAGAAAATAAATAATTGTTAATATAAATAAAAAATAGTAGAAATTTATTTAGTGTGATAAGATAAAACACGTCGCTGAGGCACATAGTTAATAACAAAAGAAATAATTAAAAAAAGTTGTTGACTAGTAAGTGAAAAAGTGATAAGATAAGTTTCGTTGTCAAACAAACTTGAAAAAATAACTTAAAAAAAGTTATTGACAAGAAAAAAGTTTGATGATAAAATAAGAAAGTCGCTTAAGGGCGATAAGATAAAATGGTCTTTGAAAATTGAACAGAATAAATAAGTTAAGAACCAGCAATTCTTTTATTAGTAAGTTTTTTGAGATT
>UQBY01000026.1 GCA_900539375.1 uncultured Clostridium sp.
ACCTGCCTTGCACGCAGGGGGTCAAGGGTTCGAATCCCTTTATCTCCACCAAAGAAGTTATGAAGATAATCATAACTTCTTTTTTTATGAACAATAAAGCTAAATAAAAGAAGTAAATTTAAAAATCTGCTTTTATTTAGTTAGAAAGTGTTAATTGTTGTTTTGTGGTGATTTAAAGCTTTTATATGTAAAAAGCAAAATAACAATTAGCACTTTTTTATGCCTCTGGCAAGAACACCCTTGATTTCAATCATGGGATGAATTGCCATAACATATGTTTAAAGTATAGAGCATCTAATAGCTATAAATAAGTTATTTTATAGAAAATTACATATTTAAATGGATTAAAATTTTTACTATAATAAATGTGTAAATAATTTAGTGTTTAGATTAAAAAAGAGGAATCAATATATGTATAGAGTGAAACAGTTTTTATGGGCTATAATTTCATTTTTTAAAAAGATAGATGATAATATATTAGAAAAGTATTTAGATAGTAAGGAAATAGAGTTATTTATGAAACTGAAAAAATCTGAACAATATCATTCAATAAGAGTATGTAAAGATTCTTTAAAAATGTGTGAGATAAATAATCTAAACAAGTATAAAATGGCTAAAATATCTTTATTACATGATATAGGTAAGATAGAGGGAAGTTTAAATGTTATTGAAAAATCTATACTAGTAATAATGAATAAACTTACTAAAGGAAAAATGAAAAATATAAAAAACAATAAAAAAATAGATTTATACTATAATCATCCAATTAAAAGTGTTAATATACTTAAAGATATAAATAAATATGATGATGAATTTTTAGATGCTATAAAATATCATCATTCTAATGAACTATATGAAAACAACTATCTTAAAGTACTAAAAATATGTGATGAGAAAAACTAGATTTTTTATTTTTTTCTGGAGGATTAATTTATGGATTATGATGTATTAATTTTAGGTGGAGGAATAGTTGGATGTACTGTAGCCTATGAATTATCAAAATATAATTTAAATATAGCATTAATAGAAAAAGCTTCAGATATAGCAGAGGATATATCATTAATAAATACTTCTGTTGTTTATGATGGTTCTGAAACTACTAATAAAACTATATCTGAATATGAAAGAAAGGGTTGTAAACTTATTGAAGAAGCATGTAAAAAGTTTAATGTTCCTTATAAAAAAGTTGGAGCACTTAGAGTAGCAAGTGATGACTATGGGGTTTTTAAATTAAAAGAAATGTATAGCTTTGCTAAAGAAAGAGGAATAGAGAAAATATCATTACTTAGTAAAGAAGAAGTAATAGAATTAGAAAATAACATAAATATAGATGTAAAACAGGGATTATATTCAGAAGATGTTGCTGTAGTTTCCCCTTATGAACTTTCAATTTCATATGCAGAAGTTGCAGCAGATAATGGAGTTAATTTTAGGTTTGAAGAAGAGGTAGTTAATATAGCTAAAATTTCTAAAGGCTTTAAAGTAATAACAAATAAAAATAAGTTTACTTGTAGAGTTGTCATAAATACTACTCCTTTCGATATTAATATGGGAGATAATATTAGTGAGCAAAATTATAATGTTAAAGAAGAAGATATAATAAAAAATGTTAATTACATCATTGTTAGCAAAGAGGTAAAAAAACCTTTAGATAGAGTAGTTATAACTGTTATGGATGAAAATAAATTTGCTGTTAATATTCCAAGTGTTTATCAAGGTTATATTATAGGAATAAAAGACAAAAATATATTAAAAAGTGATGAAAGAATTAATTACTCAAAAAAGCTTATTCCTACCATAAACAAAGAATGTGTAAGTAGTATATTTAATGATATTTATAAAAAAGATGTAATGTTTATAGATGATGAAAACATTAAGGAAGGATATATTAAAGTTACAGGAACTCACTATGGAAAAATTGGAATAGCTCCAGCAATTGCAAAGGAGATAGCAGAAGTTATAGCAAAGAATATAAATACTACATTTAAAAAGGAATTTATAGATAAAAGAAGAGATGTATATAAATTTAAAAATATGAGCACTAAAGAAAGAAATGAACTTATAGCTTTAGATAATAGATACGGAAAGATGGTTTGTTTATGCAATGAAGTTACTGAGGGCGAAATAATAGATTGCATAAGACGTCCTTTAGGAGCAAGAACTTTAGATGGTATAAAAAGAAGGACTGGAGTATGTAATGGACCTTGCAAAGGCTCTTATTGTAGTAGAAAAATAATTAATATCTTAGCTAGAGAAATGGATAAAAGTCCTATAGAAATAGTGAAGGATTCAAAAAATTACACTATATGGAATGGAAGAATAAAAGAATTTGATAGTGTTTAAAAATGGAGGAATTTTTATGAAAGAAGTATTCACTAGCATTGTTAGGATAAAAGGTGATAAAAATCATAGAGTAGTATCAGTAAAAAGTAATAAAGAAGTTGATAGAAAGTTATTTGTTGAATTTTCTAAAGTAATAGGAAGATTATATATAAGTACACCTATTAATATAGGAGATGTTATATGTAGTAATATTTTAAATACAGGAATTGATATTATAGCTACTGAAAAAATAGAAAAAAATTCATAATAAAATTATTAAAAAAGAGATATATAAAGTAAAGGTTAAAAAATAATTTCATATATTGACAAATCAATATTAAATGTAATATATTAGTTATAAATGAATAATAAACTGTTGAAAAGGCTAGTAGTAGTATAATTGTTTTTAAGAGAGTCAGTGGGGGCTGTGAACTGACATCAATATATTATGAATCCACCTTGGAGGGACTGTGATGAGCAGTACGGGAAATCGTTAAATTTTTAAAGTGGGTAAAATATTATTATTATTATTTTATCAAATAGGGTGGTACCGCGGATAATACCTTTCGTCCCATATTTTTATAGGGATGAAAGGTTTTTTTTATAAAAAATAAACTTGCATAGATTTTATGCATTTACATACAAGGAGGAAATTATGATAGATTTAAAATTTTTAAGAGAAAATCCAGATGTAGTTAAACAAAATATTAAGAATAAGTTTCAAGATGAAAAACTTAAACTTGTTGATGAAGTAATAGAATTAGATGCTGAAAACAGAAAGGTACAATTAGAAGCAGATAATTTAAGAGCTAATAGAAATTCAATTTCTAAAAAGATAGGTGCATTAATGGGCCAAGGAAAAAAAGAAGAAGCTGAAGCACTTAAGGAACAGGTAAATAAAGATGCAGCTCACCTTCAAGAATTACAAGCTAAAGAAGGGGAACTTCAAGAAGAAATAAAGAAGAGAATGATGGTTATACCAAATATAATAGACCCAAGTGTACCAATAGGAAAAGATGATAGTGAAAATGTAGAGGTAGAACGTTTTGGAGAACCTTTTGTACCTGATTTTGAAATTCCATATCATACGGAAATAATGGAAAAATTAAATGGAATTGATTTAGATAGTGCAAGAAGAGTAGCAGGAAATGGATTCTATTATTTAATGGGAGATATAGCAAGATTACAATCAGCAATTCTTTCATATGCTAGAGACTTTATGATAAACAAAGGATTTACTTATTGTATTCCACCATTTATGATTCGTAGTGATGTAGTTACAGGTGTTATGAGTTTCTCTGAAATGGAAGCTATGATGTATAAGATTGAAGGAGAAGACTTATATTTAATTGGTACAAGTGAACATTCTATGATAGGTAAATTTATAGATACTATAATAAAAGAAGAAAATCTTCCTCAAACATTAACAAGTTATTCACCATGTTTTAGAAAAGAAAAAGGTGCTCATGGTATAGAAGAAAGAGGAGTATATAGAATACACCAATTTGAAAAGCAAGAAATGATAGTAGTTTGCAAACCAGAAGAAAGTAAAGAATGGTTTGACAAGTTATGGCAAAATACAGTAGAATTATTCCGTTCTTTAGACATTCCAGTTAGAACTTTAGAATGTTGTTCAGGAGATTTAGCTGACCTTAAGGTTAAATCTATTGATGTTGAAGCTTGGTCTCCAAGACAAAAGAAATATTTTGAAGTAGGAAGCTGTTCTAACCTTGGAGATGCTCAAGCACGTAGATTAAAGATTCGTGTTGCAGGAGAAAAAGGAAAATATTTTGCACATACTTTAAATAATACAGTTGTTGCACCACCAAGAATGTTAATAGCATTTTTAGAAAATAATTTAAATGAAGATGGTTCTGTTAATATACCAGAAAAATTAAGACCTTACATGGGCGGTATGGAAAAAATAAAGTAATATTTAAATAAAATTTAGCTATAGGAAATAAAAAATAATATATTCCTATAGCTTTTTTATTTGTTAATAAAAAATTATTTTAATGCAAACGATTTAAAAATTTTAAACCATATAATAGTATTTGAAAAAATGAATGAGTTGTGGTAAATTCTTTATGGGTGGTATTCTAGAAGAAGCTGCACCAGATGATAATTTTTTTATAATTATAGTGTCACACTCTTATTGTGGAGGTGATAACATTAAAATTGGATTTATAGGAGCTGGCAAAGTTGGCTTTACTTTAGGTAAATATCTAAGCCAGAATGACAAAAATTTAACAGGGTATTATAGTAGAAATATAAAGTCTGCAAAAGAAGCAGCTAGTTTTACAAATTCAAAATGTTTTGAAAGTATTGAGGATTTGGTAAAGGAATGTGATACTATTATAATTACAACTCCTGATGGAGAAATTAAAAATGTATGGGATAGCATAAAGAAGCTACCTATAACAGATAAAATTATATGCCACTGTAGTGGTTCATTATCATCTAAGGTCTTTTCTGATATAAATAATCATAAGGCATATGGTTATTCAATTCACCCAATGTTTGCAATCAGTGATAAATATAATTCCTACAAAGATTTAAACAAAGCATTTATAACAATTGAAGGTTCTGAAAAGTATTTATTAAAAATAAAAGAATATATTGAAGGCTTTGGAAATAAAGCTCAGATTATTTCCTGGGAAAATAAAGCTATGTATCATTTAGCCTCAGTTGTTGTTAGTAATCATGTAATTGCTTTAGCAGCGCTTGGAAATGAATTATTAATAAAATGTGGATTTAGTGAAAAAGAAGCAATAAATGCCTTATATCCATTAATGCTAAATAATATAAAAAATGTAGGTAAAAAAGGCATAAGAGAAAGTTTAACAGGTCCTATTGAAAGAGGGGATTCTGAGACTATTATAAGGCACATGAATTGTTTAAATCAAGAAGATAAGGAATTATATAAATTGCTTTCAAAAAAGCTTGTAAATATTGCTAAAGAAAAAAATAAAGATAGAAATTATTCTAATTTAGAAAAGATTATAGGAGAGAAGTAATGAAAAATACGGTTTTAACATTTAAAGAATTAAAAGAAAAACAAGAAAAAATAACTATGCTTACAGCTTATGATTATTCTACTGCAAAGCTTATTGATGAATCAGGTGTAAATTCAATACTTGTTGGAGATTCGCTAGGCATGGTATGTTTAGGATATGAAGATACCTTATCAGTTACTATGGAAGATATGATTCATCATACAAGAGCAGTAACAAGAGGAGCAAAAAATGCATTAGTAGTAGCAGATATGCCATTTATGTCTTATCAAACTTCAGTATATGATGCTGTAGTTAATGCAGGAAGATTAATAAAAGAAGGTAGAGCACAAGCAGTAAAACTTGAAGGTGGAAAAGAAGTTGTAGAACAAATAAGAGCTATAGTAAATGCATCAATTCCAGTTGTTGCGCATCTTGGTTTAACTCCACAATCAATAAATGCTTTTGGCGGCTTTAAAGTACAAGGAAAGAGTGAAGAAGCAGCTCAAAGACTTTTAGAAGAAGCAAGAGCTGTAGAAGAAGCAGGGGCTTTTGCTGTTGTTCTTGAATGTGTACCTGCAAAACTTGCAGAATTTATTTCAAAGGAAATAAGCATTCCAACAATAGGCATTGGAGCAGGTGTAGGTTGTGATGGTCAAGTTCTTGTATATCAAGATATGCTTGGCATGTATTCAGATTTTGTACCTAAGTTTGCAAAGCAATATGCAAAGGTTGGAGAAGTAATGAGAAAAGCTTTTGCAGATTATAATAAAGAAGTAAAAGATGGTGTTTTCCCAGAAGAAAAACATACATTTAAAATAGATGAAGAGGTTATTGAGAAACTATATTAGGAGGAATTTGTAACTATGAACATATCAGGAAGTATAAATGAAGTTAGACAAATAGTTAAAAAATGGAGAAAGGAAGGATTAACAGTAGGTCTTGTTCCAACAATGGGATATTTACATGAAGGTCATAAGAGTTTAATAGATAAGGCTGTAAAGGAAAATGATAGAGTTGTTGTAAGTGTCTTTGTAAATCCTATTCAATTTGGTCCTACTGAGGATTTAGCAAGTTATCCAAGAGATTTAGAAAGAGATGCAAAACTTTGTGAAGAAGCAGGAGCTAATTTAATATTCCATCCTGAAAAAGAAGAAATGTATTTTGATGATTTTAGTAGCTTTGTAGAAGTTCAAGGTGTAAGTAAAGGCTTATGTGGAAAAAGCAGACCAATACATTTTAGAGGAGTTTGTACTGTAGTAACTAAATTATTTAATATAGTTAAACCTGATAGAGCATATTTTGGACAAAAAGATGCTCAACAATTAGCTGTTGTTAAGAGAATGGTTAGAGATTTAAATATGGATATTGAAATTGTTGGATGTCCAATAATAAGAGAAGAAGATGGATTAGCTAAAAGTTCAAGAAATACTTATTTAAGTGCTGAAGAAAGAAAAGCTGCAGTTATATTAAGCAAATCTTTAAAACTTGGTAAAGAGGCTATAGAAAAAGGAGAAAGAGATAGCAAAAAGATTATAGATATAATCACAAACAACATAAATACAGAAAAGCTAGCTAAAATAGATTATGTAGAAATTGTTGATCCTTTATCAATAGAAAATATAGATAAAATTGAAAATAGCGCATTAGTGGCTATGGCAGTTTATATAGGAAAAACAAGACTTATAGATAATTTTATATATGAAGTATAATCACTTGGAGGAAAAAAAATGAATGTAACAATGTTAAAAGGAAAAATTCATAGAGCAACAGTAGTGCAAGCAGAATTAGATTATGTAGGAAGTATTACAGTTGATATGGATCTTCTTGATGCAGCAGGAATACTAGAGTATGAAAAAGTACAAATAGTAAATGTTAATAATGGAAATAGATTTGAAACATATACTATAGCTGGTGAAAGAGGTTCAGGCCTTATATGTTTAAATGGAGCAGCAGCTAGATGTGTTCAAGTTGGAGATAAAATAATACTTATGGCTTATTGTGAAATGGATAATGAAGAAGCTAAAAATCATAAGCCAAAGGTTGTATTTGTTAATGAGGAAAATAAAATTCAAAAGCTTGCAAGATACGAAAAGCATGGAAGACTTGAAAGCCAAGAATAAATTTTAGATAATGTATTTTTCATCTATATATGAAGCTATTATATTAAAAATATTTAATTTTTTGTATAATAGCTTCAAGGATGAAGGATATATTTATAAAAAGTAGTTGACAAAATAGTTTAAATATTGGTATAATACATTTCGTGATGTGGAGAGATGGTCGAGTTGGTTTAAGGCACCGGTCTTGAAAACCGGCGTACCTTTGCGGGTACCCAGGGTTCGAATCCCTGTCTCTCCGCCAAAAGCTTCAATAAAATATTGAAGCTTTATTTTTTTGTTTTAGAGAAAAGATTATACATTTCTAAATTGTTAATAATTTGTTAAGCTAATAATTAACACTATTTTTATGTTCAATAATTTTTATAATATTATTTTATAAATTAAAATAGAAAAGATAATAACACTATAAAATTAAATTTATAAAAATAATAAAAAAAATATTAAAAAAAATGTTGACAGAACATATTCCCCTTGATATAATAAATTTCGTAAGTTGTGGAGAGATGGTCGAGTTGGTTTAAGGCACCGGTCTTGAAAACCGGCGTACCTTTGCGGGTACCCAGGGTTCGAATCCCTGTCTCTCCGCCATATAAAATAAATCTTTATAATTAAAGAGGGCATGGAGAAATACTCAAGTGGCTGAAGAGGCGCCCCTGCTAAGGGCGTAGGTTGGGCAACTGGCGCCCGGGTTCAAATCCCGGTTTCTCCGCCATAAAGCATCTATCAATTGATAGGTGCTTTTATTTGTTCCTTACTTGTAGTATAATAATACTTGTAGTGTTTAAATTTTTAAGCCGAATGTGGGGATGCAAAATGAAAGGGAACGATGAGGAAAGAAAAAACAAATCATCTTTATTAGTAAAGAAGGAAAACATTAATAAATTATTAAATGAAATTTATGATGTTAAAATTATATATATTCATGGACCTATTGGATGTGGAAAAACAACTGCAGTTAGAGAATGGTGTAATGGTATAGGGGAAGAAGTTTTATGGTATTCAATAGATGAAGATGGAATTGAAAGCAATAAACTTATAGATACATTAACAAAAAGAGTAAAAGAAGCAGAAAAAAAAATTATAGTAATAGATAATTTTGAAAGATTAAAAGATAAAGATAAAATATTGTTTTCAATAATTGATGAAATACCAAAAGAATATAAACTTATTTTTATCAGTTGTTTTGCAATTCCAAATGGATTAAAATATTTTTTAGTAAAAAGAGAGCTAGAACTAATAAATTATACAGATTTTTTATTTAATGATCAAGAAATATTAGATTATTTTAAAATAAATGGGTTTAATATAGATGATGAAAATCTTAAAAAGATTAAAAAAGTCACTAAAGGATGGGTAATAGGTTTAAATAGTATATTAGGAGCATTAAAACTTAATGAGAATGAATTTAATGAGCAAATGTATATAGATGCTATTTTAAATATATATTCATTTCTAGACTATAGAGTTTTTGCAATATTAGATGAAAATATTAAAGAATTTGCTATGGAACTTTCATTACTAGATGAAATAGATTTGGGAATATTTAAATTTATTGCTAAATGTAAAAACATAGACAATATCGAAAACATATTCAAAGAACTTTTTCAAGAAAGAATTTTCTTAATAAAAATAAAATCTAAAGTCTATAAATATATTAGCTATGTAAAAAGTTATTTAAAATATAAGATGAAAAAAAGATATTCAAAAGAAGATATTAACAAGATGTATAGCCAAATAGCACAATACTATAGAAGTAATAATGAAGAAGTAAAGGCATTAAATTATTATTGTAATGGAGGACATTATAAAGAAGCAATAGAAGTATTAGAAAAGTTATCAAATGTTGTATATATAAATTTAAATATTAAAATTATAAATAAATATATAGATATTATTCCAAAAGAATATATAAACAAATCACCAGTTTTATGTGCTGCAAGATTTTTAAATCAGTTTATTTATCAAAAGGGAGATTTACAAGAAACTTACAAAAACTTAATCCATATGAGAGAGTTAATACCAAAGGAAGATATTAAAAGAGCAAAGTTAGAGACTATAATATTATATGCTGAAATAGCAACAAAAACAGAACCTAAAAAAATTTTGGAAAGTTTTAAAGGATGTAAGGAGATTTTAGCAAAAAATGGCCAGCACTTGTCAGTAACATGTCTTATGCTTAATAGTCCTAGCATATTAAGGGGAGTAAGGGATTTTTCCTCTTGGAGTATTCATTATAAATTTATTGAATCTATGTTTAAAGAAGATATTAAAGATGTATTTGCAAATGAAAGTTTAGGCTTATTAGATATTGCTATTGCAGAGATTCTTTATGAAAGAAATGATTTAAATAATGCATTATTAAGAGCATCTAAAGGTGTTGCAGCTAGTTACAACAGTGGCTCTATAGAAATCTATTTCTTAGGTATACTTATTCTTATAAAAATATTAAGAGCACAAGGACAAAGTTATAAAATAAAAGAAATAATACAAATTCTTGAAGATAAAATAAAAAAAGAAAAAGCTATTCAACTTAATGAAAACATGAAAGCCTTAAAGGTAAGAATTCAATTAACTTTAGGAAATTTAGATTATGCTTTAAATTGGGTAAGTGGATTATCAAACGGAATAATGGTTGAAGAGTTTTGTGTAAACAAAATGTTTTTTTATATATCTATTATTAGAACTTATATATATAATAATATGTATACACAAGCACTTATTGATTTAGAAAGTTTGTCAGCTAGTTTAAAAAATCTTAATAGAATTTTAGATATGATAGAAATTAATATTTTAAGGGCTATGTGTTATTATAAATATAATGAAGAAGAAAAAGCTTTTAGTTATATAGATTATGCAATAAAAAGTGCTTTTAGATATAACTATGTGAGAATATTTGCTGATGAAGGAAAATTATGTGCGATTATTTTAAATAAGTATTTAAGGAATAGACATGATTTAAGTTCAGAATTAAAAAAATATGTTAAGAAACTAATAAATGCAGCAAATAAAAGTGCTATTTTATCACCAAATAAGATGACAAATCAAGTGAATCAAGTAGTAAAATCTTTAACTAAATCAGAAGAAGAGGTTTTGAATTTATTAATTGATGGATTTAAATATGCAGATATATCAAAACAACTTAATATAAAAATATCAACAGTAAAAACTCACATATCTAATATTTATTCTAAATTAAATGTAAAAAATAAAAATGAAGCTATGTTAGTAATAAAAAATATGAGAAAAGATTAAAAATATCATACTTTTCTCATACTTTTGTATGATGACATGCCTAACAAAATAATATATAATTAAATTATAACTTAATTGAAAATAAATTTGTTTAAAAATATAATTTCTACATAGCCAGTTGATTTATATTTTTTTTATAAAGAGCCTAAAGGGGAAGGCTCTTTTTTTTATGAAAAATTATAATTTTTAAAAAGCTATTAATAATTGTTATAATATAATAAGTAACCTATAAAAGGAGATGAAAAAATGGGCATAGGTTTTATTTATGGAAGAGCAGGAAGTGGAAAAAGTAGTTTTTGTTTAAATCAAATAAAGAAAAAGTTAGAAACTGATAGCAATAGAAAATTAATATATATAGTTCCAGAGCAATATACCTTTCAAAGGGAAACAATGTTATTAAAAAAAGTTTCAGAGAAAGGTTTATTAAGAATAGAAGTATTAAGTTTTAAAAGGATGGCTCATAAAGTTTTTGATGAATGTGGTGGTCGTGTTCATAATATAATGAAGGATTCAGGTCGAAGTATGCTTATATATAAAATTCTTCAAGAAGAAAATGAAGGCTTTCAGTATTTTAATAGAATATACAAAGAAAAAGGTTTTACTGATATAATTTCTAAAACCTTAACAGAATTAAAAAAATATAATATTACAAATGAACTTATAGATAATAAGATAGGTGAAATAAAAGAAGAGGAATTAAAAAAGAAGCTTGAAGATTTATCAATAATATTAAAAAAGTTTAATGATAACATAAATGAAAATACAATAGATGCAGATGATGAGCTTACATTACTTGCAGAAAAACTTAAAAAGAGTGATTTATATTATAATGCAGAAGTATGGATAGATGAATTTACAACCTTTACACCTCAACAAATGATGATTATAAAGGAATTAGCTAAAAAGTGTAAAGTAGTTAATATAACATTATGTATGGACGAAGTAGGAAATTCTAAAAGTGAAGTAACTGATGTATTTAATCCAATAAAATCAACTGAAAAAAAGATTTTAGAAATGATGCAAGAGAATAATATATCCTATTTAAAACCTATTAATTTAAATAAGGAAAAGAGTATTAGATTTAAAAATAGTAATGAATTAAATCATTTAGAAAGATATTTTTATACCTATCCATTTAAAGAATATCCTTATAAACCAAAGGATATTAGATTATATAAAGCTAATAATTCCTATGATGAAGTTGAGGAAGTAGCAAAGGAAATTTTAAGGCTTGTTAGAGAGGAAAATTATAGATATAAAGATATTTCAGTTGTATGTAGAGAAATTGAAAACTATGAAAAAATAATAAAGGTTATATTTAATGATTATGAAATACCTTATTTTATGGATAAAAAAATAGATGTTTTAAGTAATCCTTTAGTTATGTTAATATTATCTGCCTTTGAAGTTTACTTAAGAAATTGGTCCTATGAAGGAGTGTTTAAGTATCTTAAAAGTGGTTTAACAGGAATTTCAATAAAAGAAATTGATATTCTTGAAAATTATGTTTTAGCTAATGGAATAAAGAGTTTTAAATGGACTGGAGAAATAGAACTAGATGAAGATGAGGAAGAATTAAGTCCTAAAAAGATAATGCTTAAAGTTAGAGAGCCTCTTTTAAAGTTTCATGCATCAATAAAGGGAAGAAAAAATGTTAAGAATGTATGTAAATCTATTTATGATTTTCTTTTAGAGTTAGATGTATTTTCAAGACTTGATGAAAGAATTGAAGTTTTTGAAAAATATAAAATGCAAGAAAAGGTTATGGAATATGAACAAGTACCTTCAATTGTAATGGAAATATTAGACCAAATGGTAGACGTTTTAGGAGAAGAAACTCTTGATATAGCAGAAATATATAAAGTTTTTAATGCAGGTCTTGAAAATAAGGAAATAGGAGTAATTCCAGTTGCCTTAGACCAAGTTAATATAGGAGATATAGCAAGAATAAAGGGAAGAGAAGTTAACGCCTTATTTATTGTAGGAGTTAATGATGGAGTTTTACCTGCAATTAATAAAGATGAAGGAATATTATCAGACTTAGATAGAGAAGAACTTAAAGAGGTAGGACTTGAAATTGCATCTACTAATAAAACTAAGGTTTTTGAAGAACAATTTATAGTTTATACAGCATTAACATTATCTAGTAAGTATTTAATGATAAGTTATCCTATGGCAGATTTTGAAGGAAAGTCATTAAGGGCGTCCATAATAGTTCCTAGAATAAAAAGAATATTTCCAAAGCTTATACAAGAAAGTGATATAGTAAATGAAAGAAGAAAAAATGATAAATTATTTAAAATAACAGCTCCTATTCCAACCTTTAATGAATTTATATTAGCTATTAGAAAAAATTATGACAATGAAGAAATTGAGGATTATTGGAAGTCTGTTTATTGTTGGTATAAAGACAAGGAAGAGTTTAAAAATAAATCAGGTAATATTTTAGAAGGATTAAATTATAGTAACACAAAAGATAGTCTTTCTAGAGAAAAAATAAAAGAGTTATATAGTAATGATTATGGAAAACTTATGTTTAGTGTTTCAAGGCTTGAAAAATATGCAGAGTGTCCATTTGCCTATTTTGTTCAGTATGGACTAAAGGCAAAGGATAGAAAAATATATGAATTTTCTGCTCCAGATTTAGGTTCTTTTATGCATGACATTTTAGATAGATTTACTAAAAAGGTAAAAGAAGAAAAAATACAATGGTCTGAACTTAATCTTGAAAGATGCAGAAATATAGTAGGAAATCTTGTAAATAAAAAATTAGAAGAGGATAGTAATTCTATTTTAAAAAGTAGCAAAAAGTATAAGTATTTTACAGATAGATTTAAAAGAATTATAACAAAATCTGTTTCAATAATTGCAGAGCAAATGAGAAGAGGAGAATTTGAGATATTCAGTAATGAGTATGTATTTGGAAGTATGGGAGAGGGAGCACCTATAAAATTAAAACTTCCATCAGGAGAAGAGGTATTTTTAACTGGAAGAATAGATAGAATAGATACTTTAAATTTAGATGATAAAACCTATATAAGAGTTATAGATTATAAATCAGGGGCTAAAAAGTTTGATTTAAATGAACTTTATTATGGAATTCAAATTCAATTATTAGTTTATCTTGATGCAATTTTAAGAAATTCTGAATATATTTTAAAAAAGCAAGCATTTCCAGGAGCAATTTTATATTTTAAAATAGATGACCCTATTATAAAAAGTAATGTGGAATTAAAAGATGAAGAAATACAAGAAGAAGTTTTAAAGAAATTAAAGATGGATGGATTATTATTAAAAGATGCGAAGATTGTACGTTCAATGGATAAAGAAATGACAACTTATTCTTTAGTAATACCAGCTACGTTTAAAAAGGATGGAGATTTTTCTTCAAATAGTGCAGTAGTAACAGAGGAGCAATTTAATATATTAAGAGAGTATGTTAATGATAAAATGGTAGAACTTTGTGAAGATATGCTTAGTGGAAAAATAAAGATAGAACCATGTAAAAATGATAAAACAGCTTATTGTAAATATTGTGATTATTCATCAATATGTCAATTTGACACTAGTATAAAAGATAATAAATATAAAACTATTGTTAAAAAAGATGAAAAAGTTATTTGGGACCAAATGAAAAAATTTATAGAGGGAGGAGATGAAAAGTAATGGGAAAAACAATGTGGACTAAAGAACAATTATCAGCTATAGAAACAAGAAATTCAAATTTACTAATAGCAGCTGCAGCAGGTTCTGGAAAAACTGCTGTTTTGGTTGAAAGAATAATAAGAATTATAACTGATGAAGAAAATCCAATAGATATAGATAAATTATTAGTTGTTACATTTACAAGTGCTGCTGCATCTGAAATGAGAGAAAGAATAGCTACAGCAATTACAGTGGCATTAGAGAAAAATCCAAACTCTACAAATCTTCAAAAACAACTTACATTATTAAGTAGGGCTAATATAACAACAATGCATTCTTTTTGCTTAGAAGTAATAAGAAATAATTTTCAAGTTATAGACTTAGACCCTTCCTTTAGAATTTTAGATGAAACAGAAGGAGTACTTCTTAAAAATGAAATAATTGATGATTTATTTGAAGATAAGTATGAAAAAGATGATATAAATTTTTTGAATTTAGTTGAAGCATATAGTAATTCAAAAAATGATGATAAATTAAAAGAAATAGTATTAGACTTATTTAAATTTTCTATGAGTGGACCCTGGCCAGAAAAATGGCTTAAAGATAAAAGTGAAGAATTTAATATAAGTGATGTAGAAGAGTTAGATGAAACTCCTTGGATGAAGGTTATAAGAGAAAATACAAAGATTGAACTTGAAGGTTTAATAAGTATGACAAATATGGCTTTAGAGTTAAGTAGTGAAACAGATGGTCTTGAGCCTTATATAGAAACATTTAGTGATGATATTTCTATAATAGAGAATATATATTATAGCCTTAATGAAGGAATTACTAGTTTATATGAAGCCTTTAATGATTATGAATTTTCAAAATTAAAAACTGTAAGAAAAGCAAATGTATCTGATATAAGTGTTCAAGAAATGGTAAAAAACATTAGAATGGATGTAAAGAAAAAATTAGATAAGCTTAGGGATAAAGTATTTTTTATGCATCCTGAAGAAATGCTTATAGCCATAAAAAGTTCCTATCCATTAATGGAAGAACTTGCAAACTTAATTATAGAATTTGGAGAAAGGTTTGCAAAAAGCAAAAAAGAAAAGGGAGTATTAGATTTTAATGATTTAGAGCATTTATGTTTGAAAATATTAACTTCAGAAGAATCAAATGTTTCACAAAAATTTAAAGAATATTTTTATGAAGTATTAGTTGATGAATATCAAGATTCAAATAATGTTCAAGAGGCTATAATTGATTTAGTTTCTAGAAAATATAGTGAAAATCCTAATGTTTTTATGGTTGGAGATGTTAAACAAAGTATTTATAGATTTAGGCAAGCAAAGCCAGAATTATTTTTAGAAAAGTATAATACTTATTCAACTACAGAAGGAAAAAATAGAAAAATTCAATTATATAAAAACTTTAGAAGCAGAGAAGAAATAATAAATGGAGTTAATTTTATTTTTAAAATGCTTATGTCTAAAGAAGTTGGAGAATTAGAATATACAGATGAAGAAGCCTTAAACCTAGGAGCTAAATTTAAAGAATATGAAGGCATAGGAGAAGTTGGAGGAGATTTAGAACTTCACATTTTAGATAAATCAGAGGAAAATAGTGAAGAAGATTTAGATGAAGAAGAGGATATTGGAGCAATTAATTTAGAAGCTAGAATAGTTTCAAAAAGAATTAAGGAATTAGTAAATCCAGAGGAAGGTAAAAAGCCTTTCATGGTAGCTTATAAAAATGAAAATGGGGAAGATGATTATAGACCTATAGCATATAAAGACATAGTAATACTTTTAAGAGCAACTAAAAATTGGTCAGAAGTTTTTTTAGATGAACTTGGAATAGAAGGAATTCCAGTTTATGCAGATACAGGAACAGGATATTTTGAATCAATAGAAATAAGAACAATTATGTCATTGTTAAAAGTTGTGGATAATCCTATGCAAGATGTTCCAATGATAGCACTTTTACGTTCACCTATAATGAATTTTACTCCAGAGGAGCTTGGGGATATAAGACTTATAAATAAAGAAAAATATTTTTATGAGAATATGGAAGAAATAGTTTTTGGAGAAATTGAAGTTAAGAAAACTTTAAAAGAAAAATGCAGAAACTTTATTGAAAAACTTGATAATTGGAGAGAAAGAAGCACTTTTATGCCTATAGATGAATTTATATGGTATATATATATGGATACAGCCTATTATGGTTTTGTTGGAGCTATGCCAAATGGAGTATTAAGACAGGCAAATTTAAGAATTCTTTTCCAAA
Organism: uncultured Clostridium sp.; assembly: GCA_900539375.1. GTDB lineage: Bacteria > Bacillota > Clostridia > Clostridiales > Clostridiaceae > Clostridium. The sequence goes on from UQBY01000026.1 coordinate 16,610, forward strand.
GAGCAAAACAATATGAAGATACTAGCTTTAAAGGATTATTTAACTTTATAAACTTTATTAATAAGCTTAGAAAATCTTCAGGAGATATGGGTAGTGCTAAAATACTTGGGGAAAATGAAGATGTTGTTAGAATTATGAGTATTCATAAAAGTAAAGGTCTTGAGTTTCCAGTAGTATTTTTATGTGGAACAGGAAAACAATTTAACCTTATGGATTTAAATAAAAATATTCTTTATCATGATGATTTAGGATTAGGACCTGATTTTGTTCATATTGAAAAAAGAGTAAGTTATAGCACTTTAGCTAAGGAAGCTATAAAACAAAAAACAAGATTTGAAACATTATCTGAAGAAATGAGAATTTTATATGTTGCATTTACAAGAGCAAAAGAAAAACTTATTATAACAGGAGCAACTTCAAATTTAGAAAGATGGGCAAATAAATGTTGTAGTGCAGCTGCATTAAATGATGAAAGAATAATTTCTTCAGAAGTATCTAAAGGAAAATCATATTTAGATTGGATTGGTATGGCCTTATGCAAACATAGAAATGGCGAAGGCATAAGAGAAGAAGTTGGACCTGTAGATATTAAACTAAAAGATGATTTATCCACATGGAAAATTATTAAGTGGAAAAAGAATCAATTAGTTGTGGATAAAGATGAAGAAAGTGTTAATGAAGAGGATAAAAAAGATTTATTGATAAATTTTGATTGCAAGGCTTTAGATAAAAATATAGTTAATAGATTAAATTATATGTATCCATTTAAATCATCAACCACTATTAAAAGTAATTTTTCAGTATCAGAATTAAAGAAAAAAAATCAAGAAGAATTAGAACTTACAAGCAGTAGAAGTTTATATTCAGAAAAAATTGTACCAAAACCTAAATTCCTTCAAGAAGAAAGAGGATTAACCCCTTCAGAAAGAGGAACTGCAATGCATTTTGTAATGCAAAAACTTGATTTTAATAGAGTTAATAATATTGAAGAAATAGAAAATCAGGTTAGGGAAATGGTTTATAATGAACTTTTAAGTGAAGAAGAATTTAAAGTAATAAGAGTAAAGAAGATATACAACTTTTTTAAGAGCAATTTAGGAAATAGAGTATTAAAAGCCTATAAATTAGGAAAAGTAGTTTATAAAGAGTTGCCTTTTTATACAGAAATAAGTGCTAGTAAAACAGCCCCTAATTTAATTAATGTTCCTGAAAATGAAAAAGTGAGACTTCAAGGGGTAATAGATTTATTTTTCTATGAAGGAGATAATGTAATTTTAGTTGATTATAAAACTGACTATGTTGAAAGAGGAAAAGAAGATGAATTAGTAGAGAAATATAGGGCACAATTAGAATATTATAAAGAAGCATTAGAAAAAATAACAGGAAAAGTAGTTACTGAAAGCTATTTATATTCCTTCTTTTTAGATAAAGAATTAAGATGTTAAATTAGAGCAGAGGAAATATATTATTTTAAATTGGAGTTTAAATAATATGTTCCTCTGTTTTTTTATGTGAAAAAATAGCATTATTTTATAATCACTTTGCTCCCTGAAGGAATATTATCATATATCCATTTTGAATCCTCTTCAGAAAGTCTTATGCATCCATGGGAAGAAGGAGTGCCTAAGGTGTTATCTACTATTTGAGTTTGCTCTTTATTGTAAGGGGTTGAATGAAATAAATAATCATTAAAAAACTGAACCCAATACCTTCCCCCTTGATTATATTTTTCTGAAAAAAACCAATTTCCTCTTTCTTTAATAGTATATATACCACTTGGAGTATCTTCACCCTTTATTCCTGTTGAGCAAAGAAAGGATTTTACTAAGTTCCATTTATTTTTTGAACCTTCATAGATATATGTTTTTTGAGTTGCTATATCAACATGTATTAAATATGGTGTTAAGCTTTCAATAGATAAACTATTTATTGTGGCTATAGATATACCATTTAATATTGATGCTGAAGTAGTTATTGAAGGATTTGAACTAGAGGATAAATATTCACTTTTTTTATTGTTTATTGATTTTTTTAGTGAGATTATATCTTCATCTTGTTTTAATATAGAGGAGGAGTAATCTATAAAATTTAGTGCTTTTGTATAATAATCAACATTGCATAAATTGTTACTTTCACTTAAAATATTGTTTTTTATAGAATTAAAAAATAAATTTGATAATTCTAGGTTAGCACTTGAAATATTATTTTCTTTTTTAGTTTTTTTTGACTTAAACTTATTTAAGTAATTAATATTTATAGTGTTAGATACAAGTAATATAAATAAAGAAAATAATATAAATATATATAAATTAGAATTTCTTTTCATAAAAAACTTCCTCCAATAAAAAATATACTTAAATTATTGACCAGAAAAATTATTCTTAAACACAAAAAATAAATTTTTTTATCTAATTTACAATAAGAAAATTATGTGGTAAGATTAAATTACAATATTTGTAAAATTATTTATTATATGGTGAGGAATGAAAATGGATTTTAAAAATGTGAAATTAAGTGATTTAACAAAAGAACAACTAATAGATGTAATAAAATTTCAAAGAAGAACTATAAATTCACAAGAAAACTTTCTAATAAATATATCTCATGATTTAAGAAGTCCTGTAAATTCAATATTAAGTGTTCTTCAATGTTTAAAGTATCTAAATACAGATAATTCTAAAGAGGTAAAAGAAAAAACCAATGAATATAGAAAAATAATTAAAAGAAACAGCTTAAAGATTATAAAACTTATAGACAACTTAATAGATACTACTAAACTTGAAGGAGATAATTATCATCTTAATAAAACTAATCTTGATATTGTAAATGTTGTTGAAAGCATAGTAGATTCCATAGAAGTGTATGCTAATGAAAAAAAGATTAACATAATATTTGATACAAATGTTGAAGAGTTTATGATAAATGCAGATTTAGAAGCTGTAGATAGAATAGTTATGAATTTATTATCAAATGCAATTAAATTTTCTCCAGTAGATGAGGTTATAGAAGTAACAGTAAATGCAGAAGAAAATAATGTGAAAATTTCTGTAAAAGATAATGGTATAGGAATTGCAGAAGAGGAGCAAAAGAAAATATTCAATAGATTTGAACAAGCTACAAATAGCAAAAGAGTAGAAGGAAAGGGTAGTGGAATAGGATTAGATTTAGTAAGCTATTTAGTTAAAAGTCATGGTGGAAAAATTCAATTAAATAGCAAACTAAATGAAGGTTCTGAATTTATAGTTACATTACCAGTTGGAAAGCTTAGTGAAGATAAAGAAAACCATGAATTAATGAGTAGAAATAAGGTAGAACAGTTAGAAATTGAATTTTCAGATATATATTTATAAATAATATACCTTTAAATGTCTTGCGGTATTACTAATTTTGTGATAGTATAAATTTGTTATCATTTTGGAGCGTTAGTTAAACGGATATAACATACCGCTACGGACGGTACATTATGGGTTCGATTCCTATACGCTCTGCCATTTAAATAAAAGTACCACTAGTGTAGTGGTACTTTATTTTTATTAAGAGAAGTGGCATTTTATATATTTTGTGCTATAGTATTAATTTTTTCTCCAATAGTTTCACCCATTTGTATTTTACACTCAAAGCCTAATTTAGTTTGTTTTAAAATATCATCATCAATTTTAATAGTGTCTTTTTTGAAAAATAAAATAGTTGTGGACCCGCCAAATTTAAAATATCCTTTCTCTTGTCCTTTTATAACTTTTACTCCAGGTTTATAGGTTTGAATAATACTTCCTACGCAGGTTGCACCAACTTCCACATGAATAATATCGCCAAAATTATCTGATTTAAAAATTGACCATTCTCTTTTGTTTTGGCAATATAATTTTGGGATTCTCTCTAGTGCAGTAGGATTAACTGAGTAGTAATTTCCATCAATAAATTTACTCTTTTTAGGAATACCAGAATCAATAAAGTGAAATCTATGGTAATCTGTTGGACAAAGCCTTAAAACTAAGCAAGTTCCACCATTATACTCTTTAGCTATATCATCATCAAAAAGAAGTTCAGAAAGACTATAGGTAATATGCTTAATTTGAACAAGATTATTCATATCTATATTTTCATATGCAAAAAGTCTTCCATCCCCAGGAGATATAACCTTTGAAGGACTCATATCTATTGGTCTTGCCTCAGGTTTAAGTTTTCTTGAGAAAAAATCATTAAAAGAAGTAAATTCATTTTCTGATTTTATACATTCATTCATATTTATATCATAATCTTTAATAAAATTTGGAATTTTATTTTTACTTAAAGTTCTATTACAATGAAATCCATAAATACTAGAAATAATTTTTCTTTTTACAATAATTTCTGTAATATTTTTCCCAAGGGGTGATTCATAGCACCATTTAATATATTTATCTCCAAATACTTTTTCTTCTTCATAATGTTTAGTTTTTCTATTGAAAATCTGAATCATATACAACCTCTCAATTAAAAAAAATAATATCTTAATTATATCAAAATATAATAAAAAATAATGTTGAATTTTAAAAAAAATCAAGTTACAATAGTTTAAGAAAGATATTGATAAATTCTTAACAAATGTTAAAAATATAGAAGTTTCAATACTTTAGTGGATTAAAACGGTAAAAAAATTACTAATAGTTTAGGGAGGAAACAATAGTATGATTAATGTTACCATAAACGGGAATGTATACCAAGTTGAAGAAGGTTCTACTATACTAGAGGCAATAAGAAATAATGGTATGGATATTACCACATTATGTTACTTAAAAGAATGCATGAATATTGGTAAGTGTGGTGTTTGTGCAGTAGAAGTTGAAGGAAAGAATAACTTAGTACTTGCTTGTTTAACTAAAGTTGAAGAAGGTATGGTTATAAAAACTGATACTGAAAAGGTACAAGAAAGAGTAAAGGCAAGAGTATCTGCATTATTAAATAAACATGAATTTAAATGTGGACCATGTCCAAGAAGAGAAAATTGTGAATTATTAAAGTTAGTTATAAAAACAAAGGCAAAGGCAGCAACTCCATTTGTTGTAGCTGATAAAACTGAATATATAGATAATAGAAGTAAATCTATTATGATAGATAGATCAAAATGTGTACTTTGTGGAAGATGTGTAGCAGCTTGTGCAAGTAAAACTGGTACAAATTCATTAAAGATAGCTAATGTAGATGGAACAAGAATGGTTACAACTGGTTGTGATGAATGGTTAGATAATACAAATTGTTTACTTTGTGGACAATGTGTTGCTGCATGTCCAGTAGCAGCATTACAAGAAGTTCCTCATATAGATAGAGTAAAAGCCGCTTTAGCAGACCCAGAAAAGCATGTTATAGTTGCTATGGCACCAGCTGTTAGAACAGCTATGGGCGAATTATTTAAGATGGGTTATGGAGTAGATGTAACAGGAAAGATATATACTGCATTAAGACAATTAGGATTTGATAAAATATTTGATATAAACTTTGGTGCAGATATGACTATTATGGAAGAAGCTACAGAACTTCTTGAAAGAATTAAGAATAATGGTCCATTCCCAATGTTTACTTCATGTTGTCCAGGATGGATAAGACAAGCAGAAAATTATTATCCAGAGTTATTAGGAAACTTATCTTCTGCTAAGTCACCACAACAAATATTTGGAACAGCATCAAAGACTTATTATCCAGAAGTATCAAAAATAGATCCAAAGAACATATTTACTGTAACAGTAATGCCATGTACTGCTAAAAAATATGAAGCAGATAGACCAGAAATGGAAGTTAATGGACTTAGAGAAATTGATGCTACAATAACTACAAGAGAATTAGCAAAACTTATAAAAGATGCAAAAATAAACTTTGTTCAATTAGAAGATAGCGAAGCTGACCCAGCTATGGGAGAATATACAGGCGCTGGAACAATTTTTGGAGCAACTGGTGGAGTTATGGAAGCTGCTATAAGAAGTGCTAAAGAATTTGCAGAAAAGAAAGAATTAGAAAATGTAGATTATGTGGAAGTAAGAGGCTTACAAGGAGTTAAAGAAGCTATTGTTGAAATAGCAGGAAATGAATATAATGTAGCTGTAATTAATGGAGCAAAAAATTTAGCTGAATTTATAAATAGTGGGAAAATAAATGAAAAGCAATATCACTTTATTGAAGTAATGGCGTGTCCAGGTGGATGTGTAAATGGTGGAGGACAACCTCACGTAAATAATCTTGAAATAGAGAAAAATGATATAAAAACAATTAGAGCATCTGTTCTTTATAATCAAGATAAAAATGCAGCAAAGAGAAAATCTCATGAAAATACTGCAATAAAGAAAATGTATGAAACTTATATGGGTGAACCAGGAAAAGGCCTTGCTCATAAATTACTTCACAGAAAATATACAAAATAGTGTATAATGTTTTTATTAAGAGGGTTACTTTAAAGTAGCCCTTTAATTTTTGAGAAAGGATGAAGTATATGAAAATATTAGCAAGTGATTTAGATGGAACATTAATAGTAAATAATAATATATCAAAGGAAAATATAGAAGCTATACATAGATTAAAAGAAAATGGTGGAAAATTTATTATTTCTACAGGAAGAACCTTTAATGGAGTTAAAAACATAATAGATACATATCCCTTAGAATATGATTATTTATCTCTTTGCAATGGTGGTCTTATAATTGATAAAGATAATAATGTAGTATGGGATAAATGGGTACCTAGTAAGGTATATAAATCAATTTTAGAAGATTATTATGATAATGAGGATGTAATAATAAGTGGAGATGATTCTAAAAATGTTAATGCTGTTTGGAAGGGTGGAAGTAATTTAGAAAAGAATTTAAGTGATTTTAATATTCCTTTTAAAAAATTATCTAAAGGAGAAATGATGAGTAGAGATAATGATTTTAAAATGATGAGTTTATTTACCTTTAGTGAAGATTATCATTGGGCAGAAAATGCTAAGGAAGAAGTAATTAAAAAATATGGGGAGTATGTTGAAGCCTATAGAAATCAATTTTTTGTAGATATTGTGCCTAAAGGTTGTTCAAAGGGAAATGCCTTATTAAAAATATTAGAACTTGAAGGGGAAGTTAAAGAAAATCTTTATACAATAGGAGATTCTTTTAACGACCTATCAATGATTAAAATAACTCCAAATGGATATACTTTTAATAGAGCAGAGGAAAAGCTAAAGAAATCTGTGAATAACTTCGTGGATAATGTTTATGAAATTGTTGATATAATATTAAAATAATAAGTCTTTTTAAGATAAGAATTAAAAAAGGAATATTTTTCAATAAAAAATTATTGTAAATTAAATCAACTTTGAAGAGTAAAAAATGAATTAATATTATCCATAAATGTAATAAATCGTGGTATAGTTATATTAAAAGGAACCTCAATTTTACTATGTTTATGGAGATTTTATTATGATAAAAGTTACAAGAAAACAAAAAAGAGAAAAACAAACAATCAGAAATAAATTTTTTCGCAGAATTTACTAAAATTAGAAAACACTTTTTTAGTAATTTTAATAAAATGTTAGCATCAGTTAAAGATGTTAGACATACAAGTTATATTACATATAAACCGGATATATTACTGTTTACAGTAATTATGAAAAATATTGTTGGAATATCAAGTATGAATAGAATGACTAGAGATTTTAATACTGATGAAGCCATAAATAATATTGCTAAAAGTCTGAAAATAGATTCATTAGATGAAATACCACATTATGATACTATTAATAATTTTCTAAAAAAATTAGAAAACAAACAATTAGAAAAAATACGTGATTATATGATAAGAGAATTATTAAAGAAAAGATCTCTTGAAAAATTGCGTCTTAATGATAAATATTGGTGTATTGCAATTGATGCTACACAAATTGCAAGTTTTGATCAAAAGCATTGTGAGCATTGTTTAAAAAAGACTCACATAAATAAATATACAGGTGAAGTGGAAAGAATAGATTATTTTCATAATGTACTAGAAGCAAAACTTATAGTAGGAAATATGGCGTTTAGCGTAGCTACAGAATTTATTGAAAATGAAGAATATGTTAAGCAAGATTGTGAAATTAATGTTGCTAAAAGATTACTTGAAAAACTAAAATATAAATTCAGAAAACTTCCTATTTGTATTTTAGGAGATAGTCTTTATTCATGTAAACCTCTTTATGATATTTGTAATAAATATAATTGGAAGTTTATATTTAGATTTAAGGAAGGACATGCAAAAACATTATGGAATGAGTTTATTGAACTAAAAAAATAGAGTCTTCTAAAGTTGATATACATGAATATGTTAATGAAGTTTTTTATTATGATACTATAACTGTCCGTAGATCAGGGTTAAAGATATATGTGAAAGAGTAATTGTACTTAAAGAAGGAAAAATAATGGCAGATGGTAATCCGAAAGAAATAGTTAGTGATATAGATTTTATGAAAAAATGTGAGCTTGTATGATTAACAAGCTCACACTTTTTTTAGAATAAATAATACATTTGAGTTAAAGGTAACTTTTCAGCAGGAGTACATTTAGCAATTTCTCCATCTACCTTAACATCATAAGTTATAGGATCAACTTCTATCTTAGGAGTTTTATCGTTTAATATCATATCCTTTTTTCCTATATTTCTGCAATTTGAAACTGGAAGAACTATTTTTTCTAGACTTAACTTTTCTTTTATATTTAAATCATAAGCAGTTTTTGAAACAAATGTTATACAAGTTCTTAACTTAGCTTTTCCAAAAGCACCAAACATATTTTTCATAATAACAGGTTGAGGTGTTGGAATAGAAGCGTTAGCATCTCCCATTTTTGAAGCAATTATAAAACCACTTTTTATTATAGTATCAGGCTTAACACCAAAGAATTTAGGTTCCCAAACTACTAAATCAGCAATTTTATTTTTCTCTATTGAACCAATATAATTTGATACACCATGAGCTATTGCTGGATTTATAGTATATTTAGCAACATATCTTTTAGCTCTAAAATTATCATTATTATCATTTTGAGCCTCTGGCAATTGTCCACGTTGTTTTTTCATTTTATCTGCTGCTTGCCAAGCACGAGTTATTACTTCCGCAGGACGTCCCATAGCTTGTGAATCTGAGTTTAATATTGAAATTGCACCAATATCATGCAATACATCTTCAGCAGCGATTGTACCATATCTTATACGAGATTTTGCAAAAGCAACATCTTCAGGAATATTTCTATCTAAATGATGACATACCATAATCATGTCTAAATGCTCATCTAATGTATTTTGAGAAAATGGCATTGTTGGACTTGTTGATGAAGGTAAAACATTTGGAAGTGAAGCAGCTTTTATAATATCAGGAGCATGACCACCACCAGCACCTTCTGTATGATAAGTATGAATAGTTCTGCCAGCTATTGCATCTCTTGTGCTTTCAAAGAAACCAGCTTCATTTAAAGTATCTGTATGTATAGCAACTTGAACATCATATTTATCTGCAACTTTCAAACAAGTATCTATTGCAGAAGGGGTTGAACCCCAATCTTCATGAAGTTTAAGTCCTATAGCACCAGCTTTAATTTGTTCAGCAATAGGTTCTTCTGTTGAACAATTTCCCTTTCCGAAGAAACCAAAATTCATAGGAAATTCTTCAGCAGATTCAAGCATTTTTTTCATATTCCAAGGTCCAGGAGTACAAGTTGTGGCAAAAGTACCTTCAGCAGGACCACATCCACCACCAATCATGGTTGTAATACCAGAATAAAGAGAAGTTTCAATTTGTTGTGGACAAATAAAGTGAACATGAGTATCTATTCCACCAGCAGTAACAATTTTACCTTCACCAGAAAAGACCTCAGTACCAACTCCAACAACCATATTTGGATCTACGCCATCCATGATATCAGGATTACCTGACTTACCAATTCCAACTATTTTACCATCTTTTATGCCAATGTCAGCTTTTACTATTCCCCAGTAATCTAAAATTAATGCATTAGTTATAACCATATCTAAAGCACCATCAGCTCCGGTTATACTTGAGTTTTGCCCCATACCATCACGAATGGTTTTCCCACCACCAAATTTCATTTCGTCTCCATAGTGAGTATAATCTTTTTCAACTTCTATAAAAAGGTCTGTATCACCTAGTCTTACTTTATCTCCAACTGTAGGTCCAAACATTGAGTTATACTCTAAGCCACTTATTTTAGCCATTAAAATCCCTCCCTTATTTAAAGCCTTTAATTTCTGCATTCATTAATGATTTTTCTATTGTTGAATCATTAACTTGACCATTTGTTAATGAATTAAGACCTAAAACTCTAGAATTTCCACCAAGAGTTATGAGTTCAACCTCTTTAGTTTCACCAGCCTCAAAACGTACTGAGGTTCCAGAAGCTATATCCAATCTAAAACCATAAGCTTCTTTTCTATCAAATTTTAAAAATTTATTTACTTCAAAAAAGTGAAAATGAGAACCAACTTGAATAGGTCTATTACCAGTATTTGTTACAATTATTTTTTTAACTTCTTTTCCTACATTTAATTCTATTTCTTTATTTTTTATAATAACTTCACCTGGAATCATAAATGCACCTCCATTATCTTATAGGATTATGAACAGTAACTAGTTTAGTTCCATCCACAAACATAGTTTCTATTTGAACTTCATTAACCATTTCAGCAACACCTTCCATAACATCATCCTTTGTTAACATTTTTGTGCCTGCTTCCATTAAATAGCTTACAGTTTTGCCTTCTCTAGCAAGTTCATATAATTCAGATGAAATATAGGATATTGATTCAACATAATTAAGCTTTAGCCCTTTTTCCTTTCTTGATTTAGCAAGCTCCCCAGCTGTATGTAGCATAAGTCTTTCAATTTCACGTTGTGTTAAATGCACTTTAAATACCTCCTTTAGTAAAAAATAAAAAAACTTTAAAGATTAATATTTCCTTTTAAAGATTAAAGAAATAAAACTCTCGTGGTTTTCTAGTAGAAATCATATTTATATTAAAATCTGTTTAAATATAAGCCTTCGTGACTTATGACGTTATATTAACCATATTACAATTAATAATCAATAATTTTAGAAAAAAACATAATAAAAAATATATATTTAAAAAAATTATTAAATAAATTAAGTATATTATAAAAAAAAATTATAAAATTATCAGCTTAAAAAAGATAAATAAAAATTGAAACTATTTATTTTACAATAACTAAGTTTATTTGGTAATATATAGGCATAATTATATTTAAAAAGTTAATAAAAAATTAGAAAGGAATTTGAGATTATGTCAAAAAGAAAACTTATAGCAATAATATCATTATCTTTAGTTTTATTTGGATGTGGAATAGAAACTACTACAAGTAAAAATAATAAGATAGGGAATAGTAAAAGCACTATTTCTAGTAACAAAAAAAATACTTCTACTGAAATAGCAAGTACTACAAGTAAAAGTAATGATGATAAAGAAGATGAAAGTACTTCAAATAAAGATAATGAAATAGAAAATAATTTAAATGAAGATAGTAAAACAACAAGTAATTCAAATGAAAGCAATAAAACAGAAAGCAATGTAAATACAAAAGAAAATACTCAAAGTAATACAGAAGAAAGTGATTCTTTAAGTCAAGAAGAGCTAGAGAAAGCACAAGCTTACTTTAATAAAGCTGAAAATAATGGATTTTTATGTAGTGAATATAAAAATCCAAAAGATATATCTCTTATTCAATTAGTATATAATGGGGCTGGAATAGATGAAAAAATGACAGAAGAAGAAAAGGCAGATTATAAAGAAGAAATTTATACAGATATTACTAAAGTACCTAAAAAGGCATTAGAAGAGTTAATAAAAAATAAATTAAATATTGAACTTACATCTATAAATGGATATGAAGAATTTGAAAAGAATTTTTATTCAGAAAAATATGATTGCTATTATCTTCAACATGGAGATACAAATTATCAACAAATTGAATTTTTAAGTGGAGAAAAAAATGATGATGATACATATACATTTATTTATAATGGATATTCTCACACTACCTTTACACAACAAGAATTTAAATTAAAATGTTATATAGATAATGATGTATATGTTATAATATCAAATTTGCCAAATAACTAAAAAAATATGGAGCTAATACATAAAAGTTTATGTATTAAGTTCCATTTTTTTATAAAATATTTATGCAATTATATATTCAAATTTAGCATTAATAGATTCTGCAACTTCTTTTGGATTTGCTTCTATTTGTAAGCCTATTTTACCACCACTAAAAATGATTTTATCTAAATTTTCTGCTGATTTATGAAAAAAGGTTTTATATAATTTTTTCATTGCTAAGGGAGAGCAACCTCCTCTTATGTAACCTGTATGTTTGTTTATGTCTTTAACATGAATCATTTCAACATTTTTTTCACCAGCAACTTTAGCAGCTTTTTTTAAATTCAATTCTTCAGCTACAGGAAGAACAAATACATAAAGTTCTTTAGAGTGCCCCTGAACAACTAAGGTTTTAAAAACTGTATTAACATCTTCATTAAGTTTATTTGCCACAGCAACTCCATCTATTTTTCCATCTTTACAATCATATTCATAAGTATTATAAGGAATTTTATTCTTATCTAAAAATCTCATAGCATTAGTTTTTTGCATATTTTTTCACCTCTAAAATATTTCTTAATTTAATTATGATAAACATTTATAAAAAGTCAATATTACAATAATGTTAATTATTTAATGTGTAATAGGTATAAATCCTTAATATATTTAAATTATTAGTAAAAAAGTAATAAATAAAGTTAAATAAAGCAATTTATATGTTATAATAGCACATAGCAATATTAAAAAAGTGAGGTAGAAATTATTGATAACTGTATCAAATGTTAGTTTAAGATTTGGTGGACGTAAATTATTCGAAGACGTAAATATTAAATTCACTCCAGGAAATTGTTATGGAGTTATAGGAGCAAATGGAGCTGGAAAGAGTACATTTTTAAAAATTCTTTCTGGAGAAGTTGAACCAAATACTGGAGAAGTTATATTAGCTCCAAATACAAGAATGTCTGTTTTAAAACAAGACCATTATCAATATGATGATTATCAAGTTTTAGAAACAGTAATTATGGGGAATGAAAGATTATATCAAATAATGAAAGAAAAAGATGCTTTATATGCAAAACCAGACTTTAGTGATGAAGATGGAATAAAAGCATCAGAATTAGAAGGTGAATTTGCTGAACTTAATGGTTGGGAGGCAGAATCTGAAGCTTCATCTTTATTACAAGGGTTAGGAATAGGAACAGAAAATCATTATAAAAATGTTTCTGAATTAACTGGTTCTGAAAAGGTTAAAGTTCTTTTAGCACAAGCTTTATTTGGAAATCCAGGGGTTTTAGTTCTAGATGAACCTACAAACCACTTAGATTTAGATGCTGTAACATGGCTTGAAGATTTCTTATTAAATTTTGAAGGTACTGTTATAGTTGTATCCCATGACAGACATTTCTTAAATACAGTATGTACACAAATGGCTGATGTTGATTTTGGAAAGATTAAACTTTATGTTGGTAACTATGATTTCTGGTATGAATCAAGCCAATTAGCTCTTCAAATGGCTAAAGACCAAAATAAAAAGAAAGAAGAAAAAATCAAAGAACTTCAAGACTTTATTGCAAGATTTAGTGCTAATGCTTCTAAATCTAAACAAGCAACATCAAGAAAGAAATTACTTGATAAAATAACTTTAGAAGATATTCAACCATCAAGTAGAAGATATCCTTTTGTAGGATTTAAGCCTGAAAGAGAAGTAGGAAATGATATATTAACAGTTAAAGATTTAAGTAAGACTGTAGATGGAGTTAAGGTTTTAGATAATGTAAGCTTTTTAGTTAATAAAGGTGATAAGATTGCTCTTATAGGTAATGAAATAGCTGTTACAACATTATTTAAAATATTAAATAATGAATTAGAAGCTGACTCTGGAGAATTTAAGTGGGGAATAACAATAAAAACAGCATATTTCCCAAATGATAACTCAGAATACTTTAATGATTGTCATCTTTCATTAGTAGATTGGTTAAGACAATATTCTGATGAAAAGGCTGAAAGCTATATAAGAGGATTCCTTGGCAGAATGTTATTCTCAGGAGAAGAGGCATTAAAGGAAGCTAATGTATTATCTGGAGGAGAAAAGGTTAGATGTATGTTAGCTAAGATGATGCTTTCAAATGCAAATGTACTTATGTTAGACCAACCAACAAACCATCTTGACCTAGAATCAATAACTGCTGTAAATAATGGATTAAAAGATTATAGTAGTAATGTATTATTTGCATCCCATGACCATGAATTTATTCAAACTATAGCAAACAGAATAATAGATATTAAAGATGATGGAACTATAGTTGATAGAAAAATGACATTTGATGAATACATAGAATTTGCTAAAAATAATAAATAATATTAATTATGGAACTAGATATAGAGATTCTAAAAAGGCTTAAAAAAGAAAGTAAATAATATAAGAGAGAATCTAAGGCTAAGAAATACTTGCTTTAGATTCTTTTTTGGAGCTTTTTTTATGCAAAAATAAGATATATTAGTTATATATTTCAAATAATGGAGAATAAATTAATGAAAAAAGAAGATGAAAATTTAAAAAAAGCTATAAATGAATTTTTAGAAGGCAATACAAGTAGCTTTGATGATATATATAAGTTTTCTAGCAAATATGTTTATACATGCATATCAAAAATAGTGAAAGATGAAGAATTAATAAAAGATATAATGCAAGAAACATATATTGAGGTTATTAAAAATATAGACAAATTAAAAAATATTGAAGTTTTTAAACAATGGGCGGGAAAGATAGCAGTAAATAAAACAAAAAGATATCTTATTAAAGACAACAAAATAGATTTAGAGTATGATGAAGATGCTTATGATGTTGAAGAAGAAAGAGAAATATTTCTTCCAGAAAATATAATTGAAGATAAAGAAACTCAAAATTATATAAAAAATATTATAAATTTACTTTCAGATGTACAAAAGATGGTAATAATTGATTATTATTTTAATGACATGAAAGTTGATGAAATATCTAAAAAACTTGAAATGCCTTCTGGAACAATAAAAACTCATCTTCATAGAGCTAGAAAAAAGATAAAGCTTGAAGTAAGTAATCTAGAAAGCAAAGGAGTAAAGCTATACTCTTCAAGTATAGGAGTAATATTAATATTCCTATTTATGCAAGATGTGGAGGAGGCAAAAGTTCCAAAAGAAATTTATGATGAAGTATCAAAAAATATCAACAATTCACCTGAATTTAGTAAATTAAAAAATAATAATAGAAATACTTTGCTAAACAAAGAGCCATTAAATAAAAGTATAATACAAGATATAAAAACAAAATTTTATTTAGTAGGAAAAGCCTCAGCATTAAAATTTATAATACCAATTATACTATCAGGAGCAGTTTTTAGTACTATATTAGTAGTAACTAATAACTTAAAAAATTACAGTGAAAAAGATAATGTTGTTTTAGAAACAAATACAATTAATACAAAAAATGAGAATGATAAAAAGGATGATGTATTAATTGAAACACCAACAATAACTTTAGTGGAAGATAAAGAAAAGGATGCAACATATTTAGATGAAAATAAATCTGATAGTGTAGTTATAAATGAGACTATTACTACAAACAAAGATAATTCACAAAGAGATGATAAAAGTAAAATAGTTGAAGTTTACTTTTCTAAAGATACAAACAATAAACTTAATGAAGCTATTAATTTAGTTAATGAAGAGGATTTAGACAAAGTTATGAAAGCTTTAAATATATGTTATGAGCTACATAATATAATATCACCAGAGGAAGCTACAAAGCATATAGAAAAAGATCAATTTGATTATATATTCTTTAATGGAATAGATAGAATAATAAAAGAAACTGAAAATAATCAAGATTTAAGAGAAAAATATTTAATAGATATTACAGACAGTATTTATTTAAGTACAGCTAGAAGATTTAATGCATTTAAAGCAGAGGATACTTTTTTATATAAATATTCTTTATACATAACAGATGAAAATAAAAAATATATAAGTAATGATGAAAATTATAATAAAATGCTTAGAGGGACAACCCTAACAGAATCATTGTACAAATATAAAATAGGAGAAATAGAAGCAGTTGCAGATGAAACACAAAAGCCTTCTAAAATAAATTAAAAAAATTATTATTTTTTTTGAAAAAGTGAAACCAAAATGAAATTTTATGACTCTATCTTAATGTAAATAAATTTAATAATAAAAAGGAGAGGGTATTATGGCCTGTGCTGTAGGAGAGGTAGCAAACAAAGTAGAGGGTAAAAAGTGGTTTAATCCAACAAAATTTTTTAGAAACATAGGTTTAGCGTCAATTGAAGGGGGTAAACGTGCATTAAAATATGGATATGATGCAAGTAGGGATATGGATTTTAGACAAAACGTACTTCCAAGTTTTTATTATGAAAATTATGAAGAAGCGTTAAATAAGTTTATAAAAGATCATCCTGGATTTACAACACCAGAAGATTTAAAAAGATATGTGGAAGATTTTTTTAAAAAAGTTACGCCAGGAGATTTTGATAATTTTAAAGATAAATTAGATTCTGTATATGATAAATTAGATTATGATTCTGCATGCGGTGCTACAAATGAAGATACATTTATAGATGATTTAACTGATTCAGAAAATAGAGCTGAAAATGCTAGAATTCCAGTTGATCCAGTAGTTATTGATTTAAATGGAAATGGTATTAGTAAAAAAACAACTAAAGAAGGAGTATATTTTGATTTAAACTCAGATGGATTCATAGAAAAAACTGAATGGATAGAAAATGAAGATGGGTTTTTAGTAAGAGATTTAAATAATGATGGTATTATAAATAACAGAACAGAACTTATAGGAGATAAACAATTATTAAGTAATGGTGAATTATCTAAAAATGGTTTAGAAGTATTACAAGATTTAGATAAAAATAAAGATGGATATTTAGATGAAAATGATGAAGCTTTTTCAACATTAAAGGTATGGAAAGATGCAAATGGTAATGGTGTAACAGATGAAGGAGAATTATATACATTACAAGAACTAGGAATTAAAAAATTAGAATTACAATCATCAGTAAATAAGGATTTAACAATTGGTAACGTTGAATTTACAGATGGAACAAAAAATATTATGTCAGACTTGGAATTTAATGTTAACTTAGTAGATAGTTTATTTAATGAATTTGAGCTTGATGAAAATGATTATAATGATGAATATGGTTTTGCTTATGTTACTAGAACTGGAAAGGTTACCAATTTAGCATATGCAATTTCAAAGGATGATAAATTAAAGGAAATAGTTAATGATATTATAGAAAATCCATCTGCTGATGTTTATAAAAAAATTGACAATCTTCTTTTAAGATGGACAGGCTCTGAAGATATAGATGCTAATAGTAGAGGGAAAAATATTAATGCTAGATATTTAGGTGTAGTAGAAGCATTTACTGGAAGACAATTTATTGGAGTAGATGGTGTAAATCCTAATTCTCAAGCAACTCCAATTTTAAATGAAATGTATGAATATATAAGAAATAGAATTTTTTCAGAAGTTGTAATGTGTGCATATAGTAGTTATATAATGGAAACAGGATATTTTGATTATGATTCAAATAAATTTATAAACTATGATGGCAGTGAAACAACAAATGAACAATATTCAAAAATAGCATTACTTTTAAAAGCACAATCAAATTATTATTTAGCAAGTGATAAAGATAAAGAAACAATTAATGAAATTAGTGAAATATTAAAAAAAGAATCTGATATATTTAAAGATATTTACAATATAAATTATATAAATAAAATATCTAACTCAAGTATAAATGGTACAGAGCAAGATGACTATATAGTTGCTAATTCAGGAAATGACAACATAAACTCTGGTTCTGGAAATGATATAGTATATGGTGGAGAAGGAAACGATAAAATTTATGGACAAGACGGAAATGACAAGCTTTATGGAGGCGAAGGAAATGATAGCCTTTATGGAGGAAATG
>UQBY01000027.1 GCA_900539375.1 uncultured Clostridium sp.
GTAGGTTGTTAGTAATAACTTCCAAACAGGAGTAGGATGAATGAGGAAGTTGGGTTCAAATCTAATATTTTGTTAAATATTATTAGATATTGATAAGTCCTACACAACGGTGATGTTATGTATTGCACTAACTGTGGAAATAAAATAGATGATAATACAAATTTCTGCCCAAGCTGTGGAAAAAAAATAATAAGAGAAAATAATAATAAGCCACAACAAAATATTCCATCAAAAGATGAAAATATTAATCAAATAAAAATAGATTTAAATAAATATAATTTTAATAATGATAGATTAGAAGAAAATAAAGAAAAATATGAATCTCAAAATGAAGATAATAGATGCATGTATGGAAATCGCGAATTTAAAATATATGCCCAAAAGTATAATAAAGGAACTAAATATAAAACTATAATAACCTTTAATGAAACAGATATAACAATAAAGAAAGAAAATGAAAAATATCTTAGAGAATACAATCAAGAGTATAAATTTAATATAGATGATGTTTTATATGTAACTAATACTAAACATCTTTCAACCTTTATGATGATTTTTACTGTATGTGCAACTTTAGCTTGTATTTATGCATTTGGAATAAAGGCATTATTTATTTTAATAATTGATATAATCCTTAGCATATATAGATGCATTGAAATTGGATTTAAAAATGGAGATAAAATAAACATAGTACTTCATGGAATTTTTGGAAAAAGAGATTGTACTGAAATAATAGAACATATGAATAGAATTTCAGGACAAAGAATTTCAAATGATAAAAAATATTCACAAAATGTAATAGCAAAAAATATTCTTTCAGTGTTAGCAGCAATTGGGATTGTATTTGGCTTTGGAGCACATATAACTTTAACAGAGCCAACAAGTACAGTAAAAATTGATAATCCTTATAAAAATGAAAACATAGAAAAGTTATATAAAGAGATAAATGGAACTTCAAGTGATATAAATGAAAATATATCAATTAATAAAGAAGATACACTATCAATAAAAGAAGATGATTCAAAAGAAGAAATATCAAAACAAGAAGAACCAATAAAACAAGAAGAACCAATAAAACAGGAAGTAACTAAAAAGCCAGAAGAAAAAATTCAAGAAGAACCAGTAGAAGAAAAAGAACTTAGTGCTGAAGAAGCTAAAAATCTTATAGAAAAAACTGACTCAAATTATTTAAATCAATACAATTTAGTACCTATTCTAATAAACAATGGAGAAGAAACAGCTATTTCAATTATGAAACAAGCAGGAATGTATGTAGAAGGTATGGGAAAAATATACTTTTTTAGTTGCGTAGAAAGAGAAAATCCTGATAATGAA
The DNA here is from genome assembly GCA_900539375.1 of uncultured Clostridium sp. Classification (GTDB taxonomy): domain Bacteria; phylum Bacillota; class Clostridia; order Clostridiales; family Clostridiaceae; genus Clostridium. The sequence continues at coordinate 1,336 of UQBY01000027.1, forward strand.
GGCGGATTTTATATAGTTAATGCAAAAACAAAGGAAGTATATAGATTAGCACATGATACTTCATTACCAATATATTTAGTTTCAGACAATACAATATTAAGAGAATATTATTTTGAAGATCAAAATGTAGATACAAATAGAATGTTTGGAATTTGGACTTACAGATCAACAGGACAAGCATTTGAAATAACAGAAGAATATTTTGATGGATTACCATATTACATTGAAAAAGAGGATAAAGAAAATACAGTTATTATAGTAATGGATGGAGATTATGTATACAGAATAAATTTATTTTTTAGAAATTATCAAACTATAGTTTTTGAAATATATGATGAAGAGAGTAATAATTTCAAAGTGGTTGATACATTAAAAAGACAAAATTAGTAAATAAAAAAATTAGGAGATGACAAGTATGCTATTAATATATATGGCTTTAGGTTATTGGGCATATGGGTACATGAATGAAGGAAAAATTTATATTTATTCTCAAGTAGGCGGTTTATTTATGCATAAATTAATCATGGGAACTATTCTAGGTTGGGCACTTATTCCATTAGCTATTATAAAGTTAATATTTAAATCAAGATAAAGTTAAAAAACACTAGGTAGCAATTGCTATTTGGTGTTTTTGTATTTAAAGGTGAAATGAAAATAGAAATTACAAGTTAGGTAATTCTTGAGGGTATACTTTATTTATAGAAGAAATAAAATTGTTCTGCCTTATTAACTTAGTAATAAGGCAGAGTGAAAAAGGAGGAATAATAAAATGTTAAAATCAAAAGTAATTTTAAATATAGAAATAAATGATTTAGATTTAATATCTGAACTAAACACTATATCTACAGAGCTTAATATTTCACAGGAAGAATTAATAAAAGCTTCAATTGAAAAATTATTAAAAGATATTCAATATGTTAGAAACTTAAGAAATTAACTATTTAGTATCTAAATGATTAAAGATAACCTTTAAAACATCAATAGCCATTTGTTTTTCTTCAAGGGATTTATCAAAAATAAGTTGTTTAAATTGTTCAACTATAGTATCATTTTCATCTTTATAAGAATCTTTAAGTAAAAAATCAATAGACACTTTTAAACAACTACAAATTCTTAAAAGAGTTTCAAGAGTAACTTTTCTTTCACCTCTTTCAATTTGTCCCATATAAGAAAGAGATATATCAGAGTATTCTGCAAGTTGCTCCTGGGTAAGGTGTTTTTTTAATCTTTCTTCACGAATACGCTTTCCTAAATAAATATAATCCATAAAATCAACTCCTATGTATAAATTTAAAGGAATATAAAAAATATATTAATAGACTAATAGCATATATAAATATTGACTAATAGAGTATATAAGTGTAATATTTACTTATAATATAAAGAATATTCAATGAATTTAGATTAAATTGTTAAATTTTATACTTAAAATAATAAATTTAGACATAAAAATTTATTGAAAATAAAAATAGTGGTGGTAAAGGGGGGTTTTATATGAATAAGACCATATGTGGAATTTTAGTGATAATAGGAATAATTGCCTCCTTAGTTGTACCAATAGAAGCAACAACAGAAACAAAAGAATCATTAATCACTATTAACCCAAAAGGCAAATACAAGTTACTATGTAGGATATATTCTAGGAATATTAATATTTTTAGGAATACATAGCCAAATAGCAGAATAGAAACAAAAAAACACTACAAATCTCATTTTAAAATTTATAAAAAATTAAAGTTCTATACAAATAAAGATAGTAAATAAATTTAAAAAAAGACAAAATGCACTTAATAAAATTATGTATTTTAAAGAAAAATGAGAAAAATGTTGAAATTTTAGGATACTACAGTTATAATTAATTTATCGATGTAAAAAATATAAATAAAATAGAATTAAAAGAAATAAAGTAAAAAAATTCATAAAGAGGTGATATATGTGGTAACAATAAATATAAGAAATTCTTCAAGTAAAAAATGTGCTTTTTGTAAACACTGGTATGATGTAACAAACTCAGCTATAAAACCAAAATCACCACAAATAGGAGTTTGGCAATACGACACAAACGCAAAAGAGATGTGCTTAATTAAAGGAATTGAAACGAGAGCCAATAATTCATGTAGCAAGTTTGAATGCAAATTGTTGTAGATTGAATTGGAAGGTGATTAAAAATGGATTTATTAATAGAAAGTAAAATAATAATTTTTTCTAAACCAGAAAATTGGAAAGATGAAATATTTGTAAATATATATAGTAGTAATAATAAGTTATTACCATATAGGATGTTAAAAATTAATGGAGAAGAGAATAAGTATTGGTTACCCGTTTATGATGAAAATAACAAATTCATAATGATAACTGATGGAGTTAAGGAAAGACCAACAAAAAAAGGAAATAAAATAAAATTTATTTCGAACGCTTTTTATGAAGTAACTTCTAATAGTTTGAAAACAATACCATTTAAGGAGGCTGATGAGATTTATTCAATTAGTGGTAAAAAGAATAAAAATACATTAGATTATATATTAAATCGTCTTGATAAAAATGAACAGCTTTTAAAAATGTTGTTAGTAGATAAAATATTAAATGATGTTGAGGAGGAATAATTATGAAATGTAATGAATGTGGAAAAGAGGTATTTGATAATTCGATTTTTTGTCCATTTTGTGGAACATTAATTAAAAAAGATACTTTTAAAAATGAAAAATTAGTTAAAGAGTATGAAGGAAAAATGAAAAATATTATAAGTATAATGAATCAAGAAAATCATCAATTGATATCTTGGGACAGTACTGTTGATAAGTATGTTAAAACATTAGAAAAAATAAAAAGGCTTTTAGCACAATCTGACTATGATTTTTGTAAAGAAAGCAATTTTGAAAACAAAATAGATTCTTTTGTAAATAGATGTAAAAGTCCTGAATTTCATATTGCATTTGTAGGAACAATTAAAGCAGGAAAATCAACTTTAATAAACGCATTATTAGGAAAAGATTATGCTTCAACATCTGTTACTCCAGAAACAGCAGTTCTTACTAAATTTAGGCATTGCAAATCTGGAAATTATGTAAAAGTTAAATTTTACTCAAATGCTGAATGGGATAAGTTATGGAAGAGTATATCAAATAATGCAGACGTTTTTATAACAGAATATAAATCATTAAATGGAGATTCTGAGAAGTCTAAGTGGCTTGAACATGAAGATTATAAAATAGAAGTATCAGATGAAACAATTGAAGAAGAGATTGAGAGATGGACGTCTTCTAAAAAGGCAGAACATTATTTTGTTAAGGAGGTAGAAATAGGATTAGAAAAATTCGATATGCCTGAACAAGTGGTTTTTGTTGACACTCCTGGATTAGACGATGCAGTTAAATATCGTTCTGATGTAACAAGAAGTTATATTGATAGAGCTAATGCAGTTTTTGCTTGTGTTAAATCTGATTCTTTAACAGGTCCAGAATTAAACACCTTATATAGAATTTTTTCTAATACTAGTTATAATCCTGGAAAAGTATATGTAATAGGAACACAATGGGATTCATTAAACAATCCAGCTAGAGATTGGCAAAAGCAAAAAGCAGAATGGGTAAAATATTTAAGTAGAAATGATGCTTTTGGAAGCAGAGAATTAGCGGAAAAAAATATTGAATATGTTGCTGCATACGTTAATAATTTAGCAAGAGACTATTCTAAGTTAGATGAAAATGAAAAATGGAGTTTAGAATCTATAGGATTTAAATTTAGAATACGTCCTAATGAATTAGAAGCAAATTTATATAAGTTAATAGAAATATCAAATATAGATAAAATTAAAGATAGAGTTAATAATGATATAGTATCTAAGTTTAATGAATATTTATATCAAGATATAGAACAATCATATCTTGATATTAAGAAAGATATTAAAAATTATTTCCAAGAAGTAAAAAATGTACAACAAGAAATAATTGAAACTTCTTCAAAAGATATAGGAGAAATTCGTGAAAAATATGAAAAAGCACAAAATGAAATTAAAGAAATTAATGGTTATAAAGAACAATTAAATAAGATGCTAAAACTTGTTAAAGATGATACTAATAAGAGAATAAAAGAGTTAACAGAACAATTAGCAAATATGGTAGGATAAAAATGGAAGAAAAATATGTTACAGCAAAACAAGTTGCAGATTTAATTGGAGGTTTTGTTTCAGGAAATCCAGAGCAAAAGCTTTATGGAATTTCATTACCGGAAGATTCAAATGAAAAAATGCTAACATACATAGATGAAAATGCTTCTGAAAAAAATAAAAATTCTATTAAATGTGGTGCTATGATTTTACACACTGCACTTATGCTTCCAATTGACAAAACTTTTATAGTTATTAATTCTAATATATATAATATATTACATTTGGTGGTTGATTTTTTTATTGAAAACAAGATATATGATAAAAAATATATAAATTCATACAAAGCTATGGACAATGTTAAAATTGGAATAAATACAGTTATAGGAGATGGCACAATAATAGGAAATAACACAATAATAGGAAATAATATATCTATTGGTAAAGGTGTTCATATAGGTGATAATTGCATAATAAAATCTAATTCAACAATAATGAACGATGTTTATATAGGTAATAATGTAATTGTTTCTAGTGGTTCCGTAATTGGAGGAGATAGTTTTGAATATGGAGAAGATAAAAAAGGAGTTTATAAGAAAATACATAATATTGGAACAGTAATAATTAAAGATTATGTAGAAATTGGTTCAAATACAACTATAGATAGAGGGACAATTGGAAATACAATAATAGAAGAAGGAACTAAAATAGATAATTTAGTTCAAATTGCACATGAAGTAAAAATAGGTAAGAATTGCAAAATATGTGCTCAATGTGGTTTAGCTGGATGGAGTAAAATTGAAGATAATGTTATTTTATATGGAAAAGTAGGTGTTAATAATAAGGTTACAATAGGAGAAAATTCTGTTGTATTAGGAGCAGCTGCTGTAACAAAAAATATAAATAGCAATCAGGTTGTATCTGGAAATCCAGCTATATCAAATACTGAAAATTTAAGACAAATGGCTTATTTGAAAAAAATATTTAAAGAAAGGAAATGAGATTTATGCTAAAGAAAAATAATATCATAAGAAATCCATATCCATATCCAGACCCAATGATATTTGAAATTTTCAAAAAAGTTGGAAGGAAAATTTTAGATGTTGGAAAGAAAGTTATTAATTTTTTATTTGGTGATGATGTTAAAGAAGAGGAACCACTAGATTTAGAAAAAAATGGAACAAATGATATTTTTAGATTAAATGAAATATTAATGAATCATAGAAAATTAGTAAAAAGCGAAATGGAATCTGTAGAAAATGATGTTATAAATTATTGTAAAGAAGTTTTTAATTCAATAATTGAAAGTTTAGAATTTGCTAATGAACAAGTTCTAATTTATAGGACAGATAGAATAAAAAGAAAAACTAATAATTTTTTGGAATCATTACATGGAATTTTTGAAATATATACAACAAAGCGTATTTCTCTTGATGATGAAGAATGTGTCAATATTTTAAAAATGATGCCTGGAGAACCAAAATCACAAAAAATGGCAGACTTAAAGAAAAAAGTGTTTAAAGAATCAGTTGATGAAATAAACAAAAGATTATTGGAATTTTCAAATGATTTTTTTGAAGATATAGAAACATCAGTAAATACAAGACTAGAAGGTCTTGAAGAAAAATTAAATGAAAAGACAGATATATTTGGAAAAATAGCAAATAGTAATAATGAACAAAATGAAGAATTTGAAAAAATAACATTAAAATCAAGTTATATATCAAGTTTATCAGAATATGTACTATTATTTTTAGATTAAAAATGGAGGAGTTAATATGGGTGGAGGTAGTTGTGGTAAACGTTGCTTTAAAAGCGATAGAACTTTGTGTATTGATTTAGGAGGAAGATTTAAAAATAAATTTGGAGAAAGTTCAAGAAGTACTGGAAGAGAAATTGGAAATACAGAATCATATTCATCAGAAACAGCACAAATTGCAGAGACAGCAAGAATTGCTAATACACTAACAGAATTTCGTGAAAAAATTGAAAAAAAGAGTGATAAGATTGAGCAAGATGTGCTTTTATTATCTAGAGAATATATAGATGAATTAATAAAAGAATTAAAAAAAATAAATAATGAAAAATATGCAGGACAAAGATTAAATCTTAATATTGAATCAATAGAAAGACAAAATAGAAAAACAGAGGATATTATACATGGACATATTAAAAAACATATACAAAAAAGAATTTCTATGGATGATGAACAATGTTTAGAAATACTAAAGATGGAAACAGGCTCCAATAAAGAAAAAAAGATGACTGATTTTATAAATTTAGTGTTAAAAGAATCAATGGAAGAATTAAGTAAAAAAATAAAAAAAGTTTTGACAGAGCAAGCTGATAATATCACAGAAAAAATAGAAGATAGAATTGTTGTTTATGAAAATTCAGCATCAGAAAAGATATCTAGTTGTGAAGAAATAATTAATTTAAAAGGCAAAGATGAAAAAGCTTTGGAGAAAAAGGTAGGAAAAGTAGCATATAAGTTATCTTTATGTGAATTAGTAAGTTGTGCCTTTGAAGGAGTTAAATAAAATGTGGATATATTTATTATTAACAATAAGTATTTTAATAACTGTAATTGCTTTATATAAGCAGTTACAGTTAGTTAGTAAAGTAAATGAACTATATGATAAAAACAATGATTTAGAAAATAAAATTCAATATTATTTAGAGACTCAAGATAAAAATTTAGATTTGGAAATTAAAAAATTAGAAAAATTAATTTTAGAAAATGTTAATAAAATTAATAAGTCAATTGAGGTGGTTGTTGAAAAGAATAATACTAATTCAAAGGAATTAATTAATAATATTGATGTAAAGGATGAAAATATTAAAAATTACATAGAAAATCAAAGAAAATATATAGAACTTGAAAATATGGAAATAAAAAAGTATATTTCAGAAAATGTAGAACAAATAATTTCTAATATTGAGGATGCTAAAAAGCATATAAATAATGAAAACAATATTGCTTTCAAAAAATCATTAATTGAAATAAATAATGAATCTGAAAAAATTAGTAATTTAATTAATGATGAAATTCATAAGGTAATAAATTATGAAGAAGATGAAAAGAAAAAATTTGATAAAGTTTTATTTGAAATAAATGATAATAAAAAAAATATTAATTTATTAAAAAGTGAATTTAATGTTATTGAAGAAATATTTAGAATGCAATTAGTAAATTATTTAATAGATGATGCAAATGATGCCATTAAATTATTAAAGGAGAAAAACATAAATGATAATCATTAAAAAAGCAAATTTAGATGTACTTAATATATTCCGAGAATTTCAAAATAATGAAAATAATACTGAGCATATAGAAAATATATTAAAAGGCTTTATGGAGTTAAAAGAGGAATATGTATAAAGAATCAAAATACAATTATTATGTAAAGAATAAAGAGGGTTATTTACTATATAATACATTATATAATGGATTGGTTAAGTTAGATGAAGAAGAGTATAAACAAATAAAAAATATAGAAAAATTAAATTCTAACGAAGAATTGACTAAAGAATTATATGATAATGGTTTTTTAGTTCATAAAACAATAGATGAAGAGATAATTTATGAAAAGTTACGTTTAATTGTAGAAAAAATTGATAAAAATAGATTGGACTTAACAATTGCAGTAACAACTAATTGTAATGCCAGATGTATATATTGTTATGAAGAAGGAATAAAGCCTTACAATATGAATTTTGAATGTGCAGATAAAATTATTAAATTTATTTTAGAATATAAAGATATTGAAAAAATTAATATTAATTGGTTTGGTGGTGAACCTCTCTTAAATATTCCTATTATTGATTACATTACTGAACAATTAAGAAAAAATAGAATATATTTTAATTCTACAATAATAACTAATGGATATTATATTGATAAAGTAGATATTAGTATATTAAAAGAAAAATGGAATGTGAGAAATATTCAAATAACATTAGATGGAACAAAAGAAGAATATGAAAAAAGAAAAAGATACAAAAATATGGAAAAGGATATTTTTGAAAAAGTTATAGATAATATAGAAAAACTTATAAATAATGAAATATATGTTTCTATAAGATTAAATATTGATAAGAAAAATAAAGATAATATATTAGAATTGGTTAAATATTTAAAATATAGGTTTCTTTTAAATTCATATTTAAATATTTATATAGCTTTTTTAAATTATAGTTTATTATCTGAATTAATGCTTTCAAGAAAAGAGAGAGAAGAAATAGTTTCAAAGATTTATGAAGAATTACCAATATGCAGTTTTTGTGCATATGAAAATTCATTGGAAAATATTCCACAAATATATGGATGTTTATATGATGATCCACAAGCTTATGTAATAGATTCAGAAGGATATATATATAAATGTGAACATTATATAGGGCTTCATGAAAAAAGTATTGGAAATATATATGAAGATAACATAAACGAAAAGATATATAGAGTAAAAGGAAGAAGAAAAAACAATATAAAATGTAAAAAATGTGTATTTTATCCTAAGTGTTTGGAAGGTTGTTATGCTTATTGTTGTGAAAATACAGATCACTGTGGCATAGAAAAATATATGATAAAAGCATATTTAAAAACTTTTTAAGATTAAATTAATTTTTTAGTAAATTTAAAATAAAAAAAAGGCAGAAAAAATATATGAGTATTAAATTTATATGTAATCAATGTGGTTTATGTTGTAGAAATATTGATTTAGTTGACCAGCTTAAAGAATTTCATAATGGAGATGGAGTATGTAAGTATTTAGATTTAGAAACTAATTTATGTAAGATATATAATAGTAGGCCAGATATTTGTAATGTAGAAAAAAGTTATAAACTATTTTTTTCATCAATTTATTCAGAGGAAGAATATATTAAGATGAATTATGAAGGATGTGAAGTATTATGGAAAAAGAGGATGATGAAGAAGTAAAAAAGAAAATAAATTCAACAATTGTTGGCATGGCTCAAAGTGAACTTGTTCAAACTCATGGGGAAGCAGCAAGTCAAATACTTCAAGCATTTAATGGTGTTCGCTATGATTCAGCAGGAAATGATTTAGGGCATTTAGGAAGAAGTTTAAAAGATATAAGTAAATACAAAGTTAATCCAGAATATAGGAATCAAAATATAAAACAACAATCTGGATTTTCAGCAGAACTTATAAAAGAAGCAAGAGATAATAAAGAAGCAATTCTTAATAATAAGGATATAAGGACTAGAACTACTGATGGAATTGGGCAAACTAATAATCAGAAATATGACCATGTAAAAGTTGATTCTAGTGGGAATGTAGTAGAAAACTCTGGATCACAGATGAAATTTTATGGCATTGATAAAAATGGAAGATATAAGGTTATTGATAAAATAGTTACTGATGAATCTTGGGATAGATATGATGGTCAAATAGATATTCCTAGTGAACAATATTCAGGTGCGTTAGAATATGCTGATAGTAAGGCGAAAAGTCTTAAAAAACAAGCAAACGTTTTAAGGGAAAAAGGGCAAATTGCTAAAGCAGAAAAATTAGAGGAACAAGCCAAAAAATATGATGAAGCAAAAAAACGTATAAGAAAATCTAATGTTTCATCAGATGAAGCAATAGAAGCAAGATGTAATCCTAAAAAGTTTGTGGCAGAAGAGATTATAAAAGATAGTCATAATGCTGGCTTAGAAGCTGCAAAAGGAGCATTAATATTAAGTGGTTCAATATCAGTGGCACAAAATATATATGCTATTATTTCTGAAGATAAGCCAATGGATGAAGCAATTAAAGATATTACAAAGACAACTGTAGCATCTGGAGCAATGGCTTATGGTGTTGGAGTTAGTGGCACAGCAATAAAATCAATTATGCATTCTTCGAGTAAAGAAATAGTAAGAAGGATAGGAAATACTAATATACCAACAATGATTGCTACTGGTACAGTAGAAATAGTTAAAAGTATAACTAGATATGGAAAAGGTGAAATAGATGAGGTTCAATTACTCGAAGAACTCGGAGAAAAAGGCACAGGAATGATTGCTGCTGGATTTGCCTCTGCTGCTGGAGTTACTGTTGGAGCAGCAATTGGAAGCATAATTCCTGTAGTAGGAACAGCTATAGGAGCAACAGTAGGTGGATTCTTAGGTAGTATCATTGGTTATAGTTCAAGTGAAATGCTTTACAAAGGTTGCTTAGAAAGTTTAAAAGGGGCTAAAATATCTGCTGAAAGAAGAAAGATAATTGAAGAACTTTCTAGACAATCAATTAAAGAACATGAAGAATATCGAGAAAAACTGCTCATATTTGCAAAGAATAAATATGATAAGCGTGAACAACAACTTTCTTTCATATTTAATAATATTGAAGAAAGTATTTTATCAAATAATATAAATAAATTTATAAAGTCAATTAATGAAATTGGTGATGAATTTGGAGTAAAACTTAAGTTTGATAATTTTGAAGAAATTAATGATTTTATGAGTGATGAAACTACAACATTCATATTATAAAAGGAGGAAATAAAAATGGCAATACCAATAATTTTTGGCGTTATAGCCGCAGTAACAGGAGTAGCTGGAGCAACAAAAGGAGTGAAAGGAGCTATTGACACAAAGGAAGCTAATGATGTTCAAGAAAGAGCTGAAAGAATTTTAAATAGTGCAAAAAATAGAATGGAGAAAACAAGAAAAAGTACAACAACATCTATTGAAGAATTGGGTAAAACAAAATTAAAAGCATATGGAGAAGAAATTAAAGATTTTGTTGAAATTTTCTCAAAAATAAAAAATGTTGAAGTGCAAGAAAGTGAAGGAATAAATGAATTAAAGAAGATTAATATTACAAAAGAAACTTTAAATGAGATGAGAGAAACTTCTATAGGAGCAACTGATATTCTTGGAAGTGGAATTGCTGGAGTTGGAGCAGGTGTCCTTTTGGGATGGGGAACTTATGGTGGTGTAATGGCTTTAGGAACAGCCAGTACAGGTGCAGCTATAGGTGGATTATCTGGAGTAGCAGCAACAAATGCAACTCTTGCATGGCTTGGTGGAGGAGCATTAGCAGCAGGAGGAGGTGGAATGGCTTTAGGAACAGCTGTTTTAGGTGGAATAATTGCAGGTCCAGCATTATTAGTTGCAGGAGGAATTTTTGGAGCAAAGGCAAAAGAAAAACTTAATAATGCATATAGTAACCTTTCAGAAGCAAAAAAAATTGATTCAGAAATTAAATCTGCAGAATCAGAATTAATTGTTATAAAAAATAATGCAAATCAACTTAATGAATTAATTAATAAGTTAACAAAATTGTTAGGACAAGCTAATTTTGCTTTAAATATAGTTGTTAACAATGAATGTGATTGGAAAAAATTGAATAAAGCCGAAAAAGATACTGTTATAGTTGCAATGAAAGCGGCTCAGACATTAAAATCAGTAATTGATATTCCACTATTAACTAAGGAGGGAGTACTTACTAAAGATATAAAAGATATTTTATCAAGAGAAGATTCAGTTTTAAGGTTAGAAATGAATTAAGTTATATATAATTTATAAATTTTTTAATAAAAACTATATAAAATTTTATTTTATGTGAAAGGAAGTTCTATTTATGAGTAAGGAATGTATAGATTGTTATTATGCAAAACCATCAGAAGTTATGGGAATATATTATTGTAAAAAAAGAAAAAGAAAATTGATGGAGAAAATGTAGCATGTAGTAGTTTTGTTTCAGATGAATGTAATTCATGTATAGAATGTTATTATAGTGAGGTAGACACTGGTCTTTTTGCAAGAAGAGATTCATATATTTGTAAAAGAACTAACAAAAAAAATTCTTCTGATGATGTAGCTTGTAGTTATTTTATTGAAGACTAAATTTAGTTAATAGCAAATAAGTATTTGATAATTTATTTTTAATATAGGTTGTTGAATAACTAATTTTTACAAATAATTGTCCAAGAAAATATTCTTAGGAATTATAAATTCCAAGGATATTTTCTACTTTTTATTCCTTGCTGTTTTTTATTAAATTCATCTACCAAGTATGCTAATAATAGCCATTTTATATGACGTTCGTATCGAGCTTGCCCATATAATCTTGGATTTTCTAAATTGTATAATCCTTTCAACATTGAAAATAACTGCTCTATTTTTAATCGATTTTTATATAATCTTTCTCCTATTGGAGATTGCATAAATAAGGCATTTTCATATCTTTTAGTTGTAAATGACTCAATACTTTTTGCTTTACGCATATTGATATCAGTCAATAGATTGACCTTTAAATTAGAAGCAATCTTAAACCAATCTGAAGAATCATATGCTGCATCAGCAAGTATTAAAAAAGGATTATAAATTTTAGCTTCATAAAGTAAATCAGAGAGTTGATTGTCATAAACATTTGCTGTTGTTAAATCAAATATTAAGGGAATTATAATATCAGTAACTGTTGCAATACAATGTAATTAATGGCCCTTAAAATAACCAAGACGAGTACCCTTACCGGATTTAGCTTCGCTATCATATTTAGAACTTCTTAATCCTGTTCCATCTATTGCACACAATCTGGTTTCAGGGTCAATAAGTTCAACAAACATAGCATAAACACCATAATATATATGTTTTTCTAAATGCTTTGCTCTTAATGAAAAAGTAGAGTAATCAGGAACATCATTAATTTGAATTATAGATTTAAATATATGGTCTTGTTTTATTCGATATTCAAGCTCTCTTAGACTAAAAATACTATTTTTAACACCATATAACATACAACAAACTATTTGTTCATCAGAATATTTACGTGGTCTTCCTTTAGTATTTTGAGTATTTGAGTTTAATTTAGTAAATGCAATTTTGACAGCTTCAAAAATTTTATAATAAGTATTTTCCTTTTTAATATTTAATGGTATAATCATATTCAAGTCATTCCTTTTGTGATTTGTTTTTAGGCGAAATCATTATACCACAAAAGAATGGCTTTTTTTATTTTTTTACAATTTTTGTTTATTCAACAACCTAATAAAAAATAAAGATGGCTACTTATTATACAATACATTATATAATGGATTAGTTAAATTAGATAGAAAAGAGTACATTCAAATAAAAAATGTAGAGAAATCAAATTGTAATAAAGAATTAATGAAAAAATTATATGATAATGGATTTTTAGTCTCTAAAACAATGGATGAGGAAATAATTTATGAAAAATTACGTTCAATTGTAGAAAAAATTGATACATTATGAAGAAGGAATAAAACTTTACAATATGAATTTTGAATGTGCAAATAAAATTGTTAAATTTATTTTAGAACATAAAGATGTTGAAAAAGTTAATATTAATTGGTTTGGTGGTGAACCACTCTTAAATATTCCTATTATTGAGTACATTACTGAACAATTAAGAAAAAATAGAATACATTTTAAGGCTATAATAATAACTAGTGGATATTATATTGATAAAGTAGATATTATTACTTTGAAAGAAAAGTGGAATGTAGAAAATATTCAAATAACATTAGATGGAACAAAAGAAGAGTATGAAAAAAGAAAAAGGTATAAAAATAAAGAAAAGAATATTTTTGAAAAAGTTATAAGCAATATAAAAAAATTTATAAATAATAAAATATATGTATCAATTCGTTTAAATATTGATAAGAAAAATAAAGATAATATATTAGAATTAGTTAAATATTTAAAGCATAAATTTTCTTTAAATTCTTATTTGAATATTTATATAGCATTTTTAAATTATAGTTTATTATCTGAATTAATGCTTTCAAAAAAGGAAAGGGAGGAAATAGTTTTAAATATTTATGAAGAATTACCAGTTTATAGTTGTTTGAGTTATGAAAATGTATTATCAAATATTCCACAGATATATGGATGCTTATATGATGATCCTCAAGCTTATGTAATAGATTCAAAAGGATATATATATAAATGTGAACATTATATAGGAATTTATGATAAGAGTATAGGAAATATATATGAAGATGATATAAACAAAAAAATATATAAAATAAAAGGAAAAAGAAGTGATAATACTAAATGTAAAAAATGTGTATTTTATCCAAAATGTTTAAATGGTTGCTATGCTTATTTTTGTGAAAATACAAATTATTGTGGGATAGAAAGATATATAATAAAGGCATATTTAAAAACATTTTAAAGGGATGGTATTAGTATAAAATAGTGGATATGATAACTTGAATTAAGTAAAATAATATTTAGTTAAGAAAGGATATGTCCTAATGGTAAAGCAAAGAGATATACACAAGAATACAAGGATATTATAGTTGATTTGCATAAGTTAAGAATGAATTTAGTAGAATTAAGCAAAGAACATAATATTGCAATATCTACACTAAATAACTAGATTAATAAGAAAAAAGAAATCAAAGTTTCTGATTATGAAATAATGACTAAACAAGAAATAATAGATATGAAGAAAGAAATGGCTAGAATTAAGGAAGAGAATGAAATAGTACACCAAAGGAGGGCAAATAATATCATCAACTTAAGGAAAAATAAAAAAGTTTTACATTATGGAAAATAGTGAATTATTACCTTTGATTTTAAAAGAAATAAATAACTTAATTACTTCAAGTGAATTTAAAGAAATTTATAGTTTAGGTAATTCATTTTGAAGAAATAGAAAATTATTATTCATTTAAAATTTCCAAAAATAACAAAACAAGCTTTTTCTAAAGTAAGATAAAATATATTATCACAAGCTTTTGCAGAATCATGTAGACTTTTTGTTAAAAAATTTTATAGTTTAAATAAGAATTTAAATCCTACATTTAATATTAGAAATAAATACATAATTTAAAATTTACTTTAAGCGGTGGATTTATTTAGTATGAAATTTTTTAGGTGAAAAAAAATAGACATTAAAAAATAATTCTATTTTTAATTATTTTTCTTTAATAGAATAAGTAAGGTGTTTGGTATTGCTAGGTCTAGTTATTGTAAGACTTTAACAAAGTCTGAAATTCCAAGAAATAAAGAAAAAGAAGAACTAAAAGAATTTATACACTTTCATATTGACCTTGGAGCACATACTAGTAATGACATGAGAAAGGAATACTCTAAGCTTAAGATAAAGCAGTCATTTAGTAAGAAAGGCTTTCCTTATGATAATGCTTGTATTGAGTCTTTTCATGTAGCTTTAAAGAAAGAAGACATAAATTTTCGGTTATCAGCTTAGCTGATAGCTAAGACTAGTGTTTCCAAAATTTATAACTACACCGAAAATTTCATAGTGGTTAGTTTGTCTACACTTCATGTGAAAAATTCAAAGTGGTTTTGTATTAAATTTTCATTATCAAAAAAGGATTGTATAATTTAAAAGATAGATGAGTCTAATAAATTATTGGTTATTATATGAAGTTTTAAATATTTGTAGCATATGAAATTTTATTGTCTACAGAAAAGAGGAAAACAGAATTTAATATAGAATTAAACATATAGAAAAGGAGTGATTCTATATGTTTAAGAATAAGAAAGTAAGAAAATTTTATAAAAAAGCTAAAATAGATTTTGGATTTACTGAGAAATATGAAAAGAGTAAGAATATAGTTGATTTTATCATGGAATTAAAAAAATATTTCAAAAATAATGTTGAATATCAAACTATATCATATAAAGAGAAAAAATATCATATAAATGATGTCATGATAATGTTAAAAAATTCTAAAATGGAAATGGAAACAATATTAAATAAACATAATGTATCAATTTTAGTATCAGGAATAACGATTATAACAAGTATGATTGGATGGACATTTTTAAGTAATGATACATTAGAATTTGAGTTAAGAGCAATTATATTTTTATTAGCAATGATATTTTTTTGGTTATTAATGTATATAATAGATTATATGGTTTTATTATATAATGAATTAATAGTAAATGATATTCTTTTTTATGGTATATGTATATCAGTATTGGATGAAATAAAAAAGGAATTTAAAGGAAATAGTAGTGTAACAGAAATTGAAAAAAATTCTATTAAAGAAGTTAATAAAAATGTACAATCTATAATGAATTTTTGGGCTATTGATAAATAAAGGAGAGTAAAATAAAATTGCTTTCTTTTTGGTTTAAATAATATGGAGTATTTGGATTAACAAACATATTGTTTATAGTCATTGTATAAAAAATTAATGTATGTAATTAATCAATAAAATTATTATTTAAGTAATCAGAAAAATAAGAATATGTGTGATGAATAGAATTAGGATAATTCGAAGCTATTGATTATATGAATCCAAATTATCTGTAATAATCATCGCTGGCGGAGCTCTTATAAGAGAGGTTGCATTTTTAAATAGCTGATAATTAGGTGTGAAACCTATTTATGGAGATAAAATAAAAAAATAACAAATATTGTTTTAAAGTTAAGGGTAAGCCTTAAATAATAAATAGCTCCCTTGACTTTAACATAAGTTTCATCAACATACCATTCATCAGAGTTAAAATTTGGGGAAGGGATAATTTTGTTAGAAATATAATTAAACCAACCTGTAAAAGATTTAGTTTTGTTCCAGATAGTAATATGAGATACATACAAATTATAAATATTATTAAGAATTCTTTTTATGGTTCTTGTTGAAGCATTACAATCATAATAAAGAGTAAGAGAGATAAGTATTATATTAACTGAATGTCTAAATTTTTTGAATGACATTTTTGTTTTAAAGTTAAAAGAATTAAGTAGTTTAGAAGCTAATTCAATAGGTAGTTTGAAAGAATAATTATATTTTAGATTGCTACATTTGAAGTGTAGATAAGAATCATATTTATGCTAAATATAAGTTGCTTTTTGGCAAATAGGACATTTAGTATAGCCTTTATTTTTTGAAATAGGCTTTTCTAAAGTAAATTGTAGTTTACAGTGCTTGCACTGATACTTTTGAATACCAAGTTTATTTTTACCAAATTTATAAATATCAGTAGAAAAGCAACAAGAAGGAAAAGTGATTTTTTCAAAAGTATAAATAATTATGCATAACAATCGCTCCTTTCAAGGGGAAATATTGTTCTTTATAATTTTATTGTAAACCCTTATTGAAGCGATTGTCTATATAATATTAACTTAAAAAAATTTTTACTTATAAAAGGGGGCACATTATGGACAGAAAAATGAAAGTGTTTAAGAGATATAGTGAGTCTGTTACTCCAGATCGTTTTGGAGTATATCTAGATGAAACAAAAGATAAAAGTGTACAAATTACCATAGTATTTGGTAAAACAAATTTTGAAGATAATACAATAGATTTAAAAAGTGAAACTTTGTTGGATGTAGATGGATTTAAGACTGTTTTAAAAAGAATGTTGGATGTAGCAGAAGAGGTAAGACAGAAAACAAATAGAGATGTTTTAGATGAAATTCTAAAGTTAATAAATAAAGAAGGTGCTAACAATGAAAAATAGAATGTATGAATATAGTTCAAATGGGAATAATATAAATAATTCAGAAGGAATATTGCCAATAAATAATATATATAGTTTATTATCTAATGAAAACTTAGAAAAATGTAGCAAAAGACAATTAACTGACTTTATAGCAGGATTAAAAAAGGAAAGAGTTAAGGCTGGAATTAATCAGAACAATATTACAAATGTTAAATTTGATGAAAATATCCTTCAATATATTGGCAATCCTTCAAGTATTATTGGAGATAAAGCTATGAATGAAACCTTAAATGAATTTATAAATTATTTAAGAGATAGTAGTGAGTATATAACATCATTTGTTTTTAAAGACGAACAAAAAATGAAAGTATGGGTAATTTTAAATGATTCATGCAGTGAAGCTGGAGATATTATGTTTGATAAATTTTTAAATGACTTAGGTACAGATGATTATGAATTTATGATATTTGACAAAGAGGTTTTAGACAAAGTAAAAAAACAAATAGAATGTTTGGGTTGTAAATACGTGGAGTGTAATTAAAATGCATGCAAAACTTCATAAAAATAAATATCTAAATAATAAAAATGTAGCATTTAAAAATTTTATAAATGATAAAAAGAATAACGAATGGAAAGTAACTATAATATTTTATGCTGCTTTGCACTATATAGAAGGGAGCTTTCCGGTATTTTACAGAACAGAATCACATAGAGAGAGAGGTCATAATATAAAAGTCTTAGCTGAAAGTTGCGATACTAAATGTGCAGAAATCTATTCTGCTATTAAGGTTCCATATTTTAGGCTATATAACTTAAGCAGGAATGCACGATATTATGATATACCTATATTGGATAAGGATGTTAAAAAGGCAGAAGAATATTTGAAGACAATAGAGGAAAATCTAGAATTTAAAGATGAATAAAAGAGAGTGTAAAATAGTCTGTGTAAACTTAAATAAGATGATATATAAAATATCAAATTAAGTATTTTCAGATTATTTTACACTATTATTTTTTGCATTATATTTATTTCATAAGATAAAATATAAAAAGAAGAAATAATTTTTATTTTAGAATAGGTTTATTTTAATTAAATATGATATAATAAAGCACTAAACAAAAAAAGTAAAAGAAGGTGAATTATTTTGAAGTTATATTTAGAAAATTTTGCAAAAATAAAAAAAGCTGATATAGAACTTAATGGAATAACAGTAATAGCAGGACCGAATAACACAGGAAAAAGCACAGTTGGAAAAGCTTTATATTGTATTTTTAATTCTTTTTATGACTTAGATAAAAAGTTAAATAATGAAAAAGTAAATAAAATAATGGATATTATATATAAAAGCTTAAGAACAAATTTAGTAGTGAAAAATATTGATTTAAGAATAATAGAAAAATTTTCTCGAGAAATATCCTCTTCAGAAAACATTTCAAAAGATGAATTGCAAGACAAATTAAAAAAGCTTTTAAAAGTATCATATCTTGATAAGTTACAAGATAATGAATTTGAAATTATAGCTGAAGAGATTATGCAAGTAAATAGTATAACAAAAGAATCTTTAAATAAGGCAGTTCTTAATAGATATTTTTCATCAGAGTTTAAATCTCAAATAAATAATGTTAACAAAGAAAATGATAAAACTAAATTAAGATTGGAAATAAAAAATAAAATATTAGAAATTTCTTTTGAAAAAAATTCAATAATAGATATAAAGAATAATATAAATATTAACACAGATGCAATATATATAGATTCTCCTTTTGTAATGGATGATATAAATTCATATTACAGAATAAAGGGTACTAATAATCATAGGATAAATTTAATAAACAAACTCACAGAAAAAAAGCAAGATAGTGTAGAAAATATTTTTGATGAAATCATAAATAATAAAAAACTAGAGAATGTAATGTCTAAACTCTCCTTTGTTGCTACAGGAAAGTTTAAGGATTTAGATTTTGATATTGGATATCAAGAAAAAGACTATATAAAACCAATATATGTTTCAAATCTTTCAACAGGTTTAAAGAATTTTACTATATTACAAAGATTAATAGAAAATGGATATATTGTAGAAAATGGTCTTTTAATTTTAGATGAACCAGAAATACATCTTCATCCTGAGTGGCAAATAATATTTGCAGAGATATTAGTTATTTTGCATAGAGATATAAATTTAAATATATTATTAAATACTCATAGTCCTTATTTTTTAAATGCCTTAGAAGTATATTCTGCAAAGTATAAAATTGAAGAAAAATGCAAATATTATAGTTCTGAATTAAAAGATAAAGATATTATTCTAAATGATGTTACAAACTCAATAGATATTATTTATAAAAAACTATCAAAACCATTTCAAACATTAGAAGATTTACAATATAGGATTGATGAAGATGATTAATTTAGAAAATTTTAAGAATACATTAGAAAATATATCATTGGACAAAATAAATAGTCAATATATGACAAACTCACAATTAGAAGCTATTGATTTTGATGAGGTAAAAAATGAATATATAAATTCATTAAACTTATATAAGTTTCCCCATTCAAATGATGCTTTATTTATTGATAAAGAAAATAATATGATATTTATTGAATTTAAAAATGGTATAATATCGCAAACAGTTAATTATGAATTAAGATTAAAAATATATGAAAGTTTATTAATATTATTAGACATAATAAATGAAAATATATCTTTTTCTAGAAAAAAGATAAGCTATATACTTGTATATAATGAAGATAAAAAACATAGTAGTAAGTTTTATGATAAAACAAAAAGAGAAGGTATAGAAAGTATAAAAAATAAAATATCTAGCTTGGCAAAAGAAGAAATTGTAAGATTTGATTTAAAACAATATGAAGATATTTATTTTAAAAAAGTTTCAACATATAATAAAAAAGAATTTGAAGAAAAATTTATAAAAAAATATGAATAAAAATAATGCTATTAAATATTAAAAATAATAATTTTAATGGCAAAAAAACTTAGATAATTAAAAAAGAATATTAAAAGTTTCAAATACATTGAAAGTTATTATTTTAAGTTGTATTATATAAACATAAATAGAAGTAATAATTTAACAAAAAGGCATGTTTTTAGACAATGGTGTCAAAGTCATTTTCTAAAAATGTGTCTTTTTTTATTTTTTAGGAGGAATGCACTATGGAGAATTTAGGATATTATAATGGGGAATATGATTTAATTGAAAATATGAAAATACCTATGGATGACCGTGTTTGTTATTTTGGTGATGGATGTTATGATGCAACTTGTGCTAGAAATCATAAGATATATTCTTTAGATGAGCATATTGATAGATTTTATAATAGTGCAGGTTTATTAAGAATTAAGATTCCTTATTCAAAGGAGGAATTAAAAAAGTTACTTTGTGACATGGTTTTAAAGGTTGATTCTGGTAATCAGTTTGTTTATTGGCAAATTACAAGGGGAACTGCACCAAGAAATCATGCTTTTCCAGAGGTTAAGCCTAATTTGTGGATTGTTTTAAGACCAGCTGAAATAGGTGATATGTCTAAAAAGTTAAAGTTAATTACTGTAGAGGATACAAGGTTTTATCATTGTAATATAAAAACTTTAAATCTTTTACCAAGTGTTATGGCAGCACAAAAGACTGCTGAGATGAATTGTGATGAAGCAGTTTTTCATAGAGGTGATAGGGTAACAGAGTGTGCTCATAGTAATGTTCATATTATAAAGGATGGTATTTTTCAAACAGCTCCAACTGATGAACTTATTTTACCTGGAATAGCAAGAGCTCATTTAATAAAGATGTGTAAAAAGTTATGTATTCCAGTTAATGAAAAGGCCTTTACTTTAAAGGAGTTAATGGAGGCTGATGAAGTAATAGTTTCAAGTTCAAGTAATTTCTGTATGCAAGCTACTGTTATAGATGGAAAGCCTGTTGGTGGAAAAGCCCCAGAACTTTTAAAGAAACTACAAGATGCATTAATGGAAGACTTTTTAGAAGCAACTAATTAATATAAAAGTAAGGTGATTTTTATGAATAGAGAGGAACTTAGAAGGTTAAATCTTGGTGAAAGTTTAGATAGTATAATGAATATAGACCCAAGAGGTTATGGAGTATGTAAAATTCTTTATAAGGCTTCAAGAGAATATACTAAAAAGCCCCTTACAATGAATGCAGCCTTAAAGCTTTGTGAAACATTAAAGGAAGGGGATTTAGTTTATTTAATGACAGGTTTTGTTCTTAGACCATTTAAAAAGGCAGAAACTGATGGAATAGTAGGTACTATGCTACTTGCAAGTGCTTTAGTTAAAGCTTTTAATGTTAAGCCAGTAATTATTTGTCAAGAAGAAAATATAGAGGCTGTTAAGAATTTGTCTTATGTCATAGGACTTCATTATCATGATAGTATTGAAGGAATTTATGAATATCCTAAGTCTCTTGCAGGTATAGCTTTTACAAAGGATAAGTCTAAAGGAAAGTATATGGCAGAGGAGTTAATGTCTAAAGGAATGCCTAAAGCTGTAATTGCTATTGAATGTCCTGGGGCAAATTATAAAGGATTTTATCATAATTCTTTAGGAAAGGATATTACAAATCTTGAAGCAAAGGCAGATATATTATTTGAAAAGTTAAAGGAAAAGGGTGTTTTAAATATTGCTATAGGAGATTTAGGAAATGAACTTGGTATGGGGACTTTAAAAGACCATTTAGAAAAGTATATTCCAAGGGCAGCAAAGGGAAGTTGTGATTGTCCTTGTAAGGGAGGATTAATTGCAAAAACTTCTGCTGATAATATAATAACTGCAACAGTTTCAGATTGGGGAACTTATGGACTTATAGCTTATATAGCTTATTTAAAAAATGATATAAATATAATGCATGATAAGGAGAAAGAACTTGAAGCTTTAAAGGTAGCCTCAAGAAGTGGAATGATAGATATGTATGGAGATTTAATACCTGCAATAGATGGATGTAATTCTTCAATGATATGTTCTGTTGTTAATTTAATGAGAGAAATAGTTGATTCTTCATTAAAATTGAAGGAAACTTGCAGTGAATGGTTTGATAAGGTTATTGAACTTGGATTTTTTGATGAAGAAGAAAGTATTAAAGAATATGAGAATATACAAAAAATAGTGTAGGTGATTTTTATGGATTATTCAAATATGAAACCTTTAGAAGTTAGAAAATTAATTCGTGAAGGGAAAATAACCTGTCAAACTTCAGGAATGTGTTTAGGTTATGCTCAGGCAAATTTAGTTATTGTTCCAAAGAATATAGCCTATGACTTTCTTTTATTTACACAAAGAAACCCTAAATCTTGTCCTCTTCTTGAGGTAGGAGATGTAGGAGATAAGTTTCTTAAATATTTAGGAAAGGATATTAATATTGCAAAGGATATACCTAAGTATAGAATATATAAAAAGGGAGAGTTAATTGGAGAATATACAGATATAGAAAAATTTTGGAGAGAGGATTTTGTAAGCTTTTTAATAGGTTGTAGCTTTTCCTTTGAATCAGAACTTTTAGAGGCTGATATTCCTGTAAGGCATATAGAAAAAGGCTGCAATGTGCCTATGTTTAAAACTAATATTAATTGTAATGAAGCTGGAATTTTTAAAGGAAAAATGGTAGTTAGTATGAGACCTATTCCAAAAGATAAAGTAGTAAAATCAGTTCTTGTAAGTGGAAGTATGCCAAAGGTTCATGGGGCACCTATTCATATAGGAAACCCTAAAGATATAGGAATAAAGGATATAAATAAGCCAGACTTTGGAGATAAGGTTATAATAAAGGAAGGAGAAGTACCAGTCTTTTGGCCTTGTGGAGTTACACCACAGTCAGTTATAATGAATGTAAAACCAGAAATAGTAATTACACATTCACCAGGTCATATGTTAATAACTGACATTAAGAATGTAAATTTAAAGTATTAACTTTTTAGGAGAAATTTATGTATAAGGTAGATTTAAATTGTGATTTAGGAGAAAGCTTTGGAAATTATAAAATAGGTTGTGATAGTGAAGTAATAAAATATATTTCATCTTGTAATATTGCCTGTGGATTTCATGCTTCTGACCCTATAGTTATGAGTGATACTGTAAAATATGCAAAAGAAAATAAGGTTTTATGTGGTGCACATCCAGGTTTTAATGATATGCAAGGTTTTGGAAGAAGGGAAATGAATCTTTCATATAAAGAAATAAAATCAATAATACAATATCAAATAGGTGCATTATATGGATTTTTAAAATCTAATAATATGAAGCTTCAACATGTTAAACCTCATGGGGCTTTATATAATATGGCAAGTAAAGATTACAATATGGCAAAGGCTATATGTGAGGGAATATATGAATTTGATAAAGATATTATTTTGCTTGGTTTAAGTGGAAGTGAGCTTATTAAAGCAGCTAAGGATATTAATTTAAAAACAGCAAATGAAGTTTTTGCAGATAGGGCTTATAATGATGATGGAAGTTTAGTTTCTAGAAAAAAAGAAGGTGCAGTAATAACTGATGAAAATTTAGCAATAAAAAGAGTTGTTAAAATGATAAAAGAAAATAAAGTTACAAGTATTAATGGAAAAGAAATAGAAATTATTCCACAATCAATATGTGTACATGGAGACAATTTAAAGGCTTTAGAATTTGTAAAAAAAATAAGAGAAACCTTAGAAAAGGAAGGAATTTTAATAGAGCCTCTTTCAAATATAGTATAAAAGTGTGGTGGTAGTATGGAAGGAATAAAGATAATTCAAAGTAGTGAAAATTCTTTACTAATTCAATTTGAAAATAAAATTGATGAAACTATTAACAGGAAAATAAGAATTTTATGCGACTACTTTGAAAATCATAAAATTAAGGGAATTACAGAATATATCCCATATTATACTGCCATATCTATAATTTATAATCCCTTTGAATTTAAATTACATGAAGGTTTTCCTTTATTAAAAAATGAAATAGAAAATATTATTAATAGTTTAGATTTTTCAAAGGAGTATAAAGAAAATATAGTAGAAATTCCAGTATGTTATGGAGAAGACTTTGGACCTGATATAAAATATGTAGCAAAGTATAATAATATATCTATTGAGGAGGTAAAAAGTATTCATACCTCAGGAAAATATTTAGTGTATATGCTAGGTTTTGCACCAGGTTTTCCTTATTTAGGGGGAATGAATAAAAAAATAGCAACTCCAAGAAAGGAAACTCCAAGATTAAAAATTCCAGAAGGTTCTGTAGGAATTGCAGGAATGCAAACAGGAGTATATCCAATAGAAACTCCTGGTGGTTGGCAAATTATAGGTAGAACTCCACTTAAATTATTTAATCTAGAAAGCCCTAAAAAATCCCTTCTTAAATGTGGTGATATAGTAAAGTTTAAAGAAATTTCTATAAAGGAATATAATAGTTTAAAGGAGACATAAATATGAGTATAACAGTAGTTAAGCCAGGTCTTTTAACTACTATTCAAGATGAGGGAAGAAAGGGCTATGAAAAGTTTGGAATAGTTGTAAGTGGAGCTATGGATATATTTAGCTTAAATTTAGCTAATATATTAGTTGGAAATGATATAAATGAAGCTTGCATTGAAGCTACAGTTTTAGGGCCAGAGTTAAAAATAAGTGAAAATACATTAATAGCAATTACTGGAGGAGACCTTTTACCTACTATTAATGGAGTTAGTGTTGAAAATAATAAACCTATTTTTATAAAGTCAGAGAGTATATTGTCTTTTAAAGGACTAGCAAAAGGTTGTAGAGCTTATATAGCCTTTGCAGGAGGATTTTTAATACCTAAAGTTTTAGAAAGTAAAAGTACCTATATAAGAGGAAAAATAGGAGGAATTAATGGTAGAGTTTTAATTAAAGGAGATATAATTAAAATAGATAAAAAAACTAACCTTTCAGAAAAAATAATAAACTCCTTATTAAAATATAAAGAAAAAAGTGGATTTATTGAGGCTATGTGGTTTGTAAAAAATCCATTTAATTATATAACTAAAAATCAAGTAATAAGAGTATTTGAAGATATGCAATATAACCTTGCAGATGAAAAAAGCTTAAATAACTTTTTTAATAGTAGTTATACAGTAACTTCAAAATCAGATAGAATGGGATATAGGTTAGAGGGAAGCAAGATTAAATTTAAGGAAAAAATAGAGATGATATCAGGGGAGGTTTCCTTAGGAACAATTCAAGTTCCACCAGATGGAAATCCAATTATTTTATTAGCTGATAGGCAAACAGCAGGAGGGTATCCAAAGTTTGCTCATGTAATAAAGGCTGATATTCCTTTACTTGCACAACTTCCACCAAATAGTACTATAAAATTTAAAAAAGTATCTATATATGAAGGAGAAAACCTTTATTATAATAACTATAAATATTTAA
This sequence comes from uncultured Clostridium sp., assembly GCA_900539375.1. GTDB lineage: Bacteria > Bacillota > Clostridia > Clostridiales > Clostridiaceae > Clostridium. The sequence continues at coordinate 27,249 of UQBY01000027.1, forward strand.
ATGAAATAAAAAACAGGATAAATCTTTTATAAAAAAAGATAATTAATGAAAAAAGTAAATTATCTTAAAAACATTTGAAAATATTAGACAAATTTTATAAAAGTGCTATAATATAAGAAAAAGGAAAATAAGTCATAATTATGGAACAAAGAAGTTCGTTCAATTGTTCTATAATTATGGCTTTTTTTTATTAATAAACTTAAGGGGGAATAGATATGGCTACATTTACAGAAATACTATCAAAAATTGATGATTTTGTTTGGGGTCCAGTAATGTTAATACTTTTAGTTGGTACAGGTATTTTCTTAACTATTAGAATAGGATTTTTAACATGGCGTAATTTAGGATATGCCTTAAAGAGTGTATTAAGTAAAGAAGCTAGAACTAAAAATAGAGGTACTGGTGATATATCACCTTTCTCAGCTTTAATGACAGCCCTTGCTGCAACAATAGGTACAGGAAATATAGTAGGAGTTGCAACAGCCATGTCTCTTGGAGGTCCTGGAGCACTTGTTTGGATGTGGATTTCAGCAGCTTTTGGGTTAACTACTAAATTTTCAGAATGTATGCTTGCAATTAAATATAGAGAGACAAATGAAGATGGAGAAATGTCTGGTGGACCAATGTACACTATGAAGCATGCCTTTAAAAGTAAGAAATTAGGAGTAACTTTAGGTTTTTTATTTGCTTTATTTACAGTACTTGCTTCCTTTGGTATTGGTAATTTAACTCAAGCTAATTCAATTTCAAGTGCATTAAATGAAACATATAAAATTCCTTTATGGATAACAGGTATAGTTATAACAGTTCTTGCATTATTAATTATTGTTGGTGGAATTAAGAGTATTTCAAAAGTATCTCAAGTAGTTGTTCCAACAATGGCAATATTATATGTTATTTGTGGATTAATAGTTATTTTTGGTAATATAACAGCCTTACCAAGTGGGTTAGTTAAAATATTTAAAATGGCATTTAGTATGAAGTCAGTAGCAGGTGGTGTTGGAGGAACTATAGTTGTTAGTATGACTCAAGCCCTTAGATGGGGAGTTGCAAGAGGAGTCTTCTCAAATGAAGCAGGTCTTGGTTCTGCAGCAATAACAGCAGCAGCAGCTACTACAGATAATCCTGTAAGACAAGGTTATATTAACATGACAGGAACTTTCTTTGATACAATTGTTGTATGTACAATAACAGGACTTGCAATAGCATCTTCTGGAGTTTTAGGTTCTGTTGACAAAGCTGGTGAAATTATAACAGGTTCAGCATTAACAATAAAAGCATTCTCAACAGTTTTAGGAAATTTAGGTGGAACAGTTGTAAGTATAGGAATAACTTTATTTGCCTTTTCAACTATTATAGGTTGGGAATATCATGGTGAAAAAGCATTTGAATATATATTTAAAAAGCCAAAATACAATATTATTTATCGTGTTGTTTTTTCATTAATTGCTTATATTGGTGCAACAACAACTTTAGAAGTTGTTTGGAGTTTCTCAGATGTAATGAATGGACTTATGGCTATACCAAATTTAATTAGTTTATTAGCCTTAAGTGGAGTTATAGCTAAGGATGTTAAAGAATTCCAAAAGATTATAGAAAAAGAAAAGGCAGAGAAAAAAGAAGAAAAATCTTTAAAAAATGAAATTGCATAGTATATTTAACAATATCTTAATTTTAAAATATTAGGTTTCTTATTTTATTAACATAGTATTTACTAAACTATGAGATAATATAAGAAGCCTAATATTTTTTTATAAAACAAAAGTATAAAACAATATTATTTAAATATGTTAAATATAGTAAAATAATATTGAGGTGATATTATGAATAAGGTATTAATATTAAATATGGAACATTTAAAATTAGAAGGAGATATTTTAGATGTAACTTCAGAAAATGCTGGCGTAATTTATAGCTTATCAAAGGAAGTAGAAGAAGAACTTTCTGTAGATTATGTAGAAGAAGAAAGTGAACTTGAAAAGAAAAAATATGATGTATGCACCTTTTTCTTTAATTTAAACAATGTAAATGGAGGGTTAAAAAAAGAAAGCTTAATTAAGAAGGTAACGGAATCTTTAAAGGATAATGGAAGTATATATCTTTGGGATATGAATAAAACTAGGGGAGAGGTTGTAGATTACAAAATAAAAGTTATATTACCTAATAATAAGATAAAGGAAGGAGTTATTAAAAATTTAAATCCTCTTATAAGCTGTAATTTTGAAGAAATTAAAAAAATTCTCTCAAAATATTATATAATAAAAGAGGAAAAGCAATGGGAAGATGTATTTTTCCTAAATGGAGTAAAGAAAAAACACATAAAAAGTGAGGATATTATTTAATGAAAATTTTACTTACTGCAATTAATTCAAAATTTATTCATAGTAATTTAGCTGTGAGATATTTAAAGGCATTTACAAAGGACCTTCCTTATGAAGGTAAAATAAGAGAATTCTCTATAAATGATAGAGAAGAAAGGATTTTAAAAGAAATAATTGAAGAGAAAGCAGATGTAGTTGCTTTCTCAACTTACATATGGAATGTAGAGCTTATTTCTCATGTTGCAAATTTAATAAAAATAGTAAGCCCAAAAACTGAAATATTATATGGAGGTAACTAACAGTTACAAATAAATTATAAAAAGTTATAAATTGATGTTGACTTTTATAATTTAGAAAATTGTTGACAGCCTCCCATATTCGTAAAGAGTATGGAGT
>UQBY01000028.1 GCA_900539375.1 uncultured Clostridium sp.
TTTATTTTATCATCAGATATTTATAGTTAAAATACGTGAAATTTTTGACGCTTACTTGTTTACTCTATGCAAACTACAAATATAATTAAATTCTAACACATATTTACTTATTATTAAATAAGTTTGTTTAATTATTTTAAATCAGAAGTCTTACATTATTTTTTTCTTGACTAAATAAATAATTACAATATATTTATTTACCACATAATAAAAAAGACTAACATAATGCAAGTCTTTTTTAATAATCTATTTACTTAATATAACATCACATTCATAAATAGTTTTCCAATATTTAAAACTCTGACTATTTCCTATATTTATATTTCCTTACAACACTTTTTCGCAATTTTTCTATTTTTTGTTGTAACTCATATATACAATTCTCGTCATGGCAAAGCTGTTCTGCCACTTTTAAAAATGCTTCATAATGTTCTTTTTCATCTTCAATATAATGGAAATCAATGTAACATCTATGACACCAATAGTTTCTCATTTCACGAATCTTATCTAATAATTCATAATCCTTTTCTTTTATCTTTGAATATCCTAATTCTTTGTCTAATTCCTTAAACTCTTTAAGCATTCTTCCCATAGGTGCATTACTCACAAAAGAATAATTATCATCAAATTCTCCTTTTTTTAATGTTGAATATATTATTTTCAAATCTTGCTCAATATATTGAACTGACATTATTAATTCACTATGAATTAATTTAAATGTATCATAATCCATTTTCTCATAACTCTCATTAGAATATAAATATATTGTAATTTACCATAACCTTTAATGCTATAGTAGTACCTTTCCAATTTTTATTATCAATGTACTTTTAGCTGTGTTCATATCCTAAGCTTATTTTTTTAGCATAATTTACAAGCCATTCATAATGTTCCCTCCACGCTGCCTTCATTCCTTCCTTGTTTTTCCAAATAGCCTCTGGTCCACTTGTTCTTTCTAAATCAATACCAAAAAATCCATTATTTTCTTTTACTACCTGTGCTGTTCTATTCTTACCACACTGATAACATTTTGTAATATTATTTGATTCCAAGATTACTGCACAGAAGTTTTCCATTGAACGCACTTTTAATATAATTGACAATTTTTCATCAAACAATTTTTTATTTATGCTTTTATGCCTATTTACTATTATGTACTTTCGATTTGAAAATTTCTTTATTTCCTTAGAATACAATAATGGTAATACCTTTTCTGATTTCATGATATCCATTCCATCAACTAAACAAAAAATAACATTATCTTTACCATTTTTAAGTCGATATAATTTTTCTGTAACTTTTTCTGACTTATCCAAAATATTTTGTATTCCATTTACAGGTATCTCAAGTTGCCATTTCTTATTCAATGTTTCGGACATATTACTATTATCAACTTGGGGGTGTCCTAAATCTTTTGTAATTTCATATATATATAACCCGCCTGGCACATTTGTTTTGTCAGAACTTCCGTTAATATTTATAGGTTTCAATTGACCTCCATTTGGATTAAATCCATATACATAATTTTTACTATTTTTAATTTCTCCATCTCCACCCATTGTAACTAACTCATAACATGAATTTTCTATTGCTCTTGCCTTGTTGTATTTGAACCATTTATCATGCACAACATTTCCCCCTGTGCTATTAACAATTAAGTCCACACCACCTGACAAACTATACATTCTGCTAAATAATGAATGATTACAGTCATAGCAGATTGTCATGCCAATCTTAAATCCTTTAAATAAAATTGGTTCAAAAAATCCACTTTCAACAAGCTCTGGATAATTAATAAATTCAAATGTTGAGCAATCTGTCATGGTGTGTTTCATATAATAAGTACACTGCGTCTCATTTTCAGATGCAAAAGCATTTGCAAAAACGCTGTAAATTCTTCCAAATTTATCATATGTATTTATTACTATAGCTCTTCCAAGATCCTCACTAATATCAATACATATACCAAAGACTTTGTTTATGTCATCTTCATCACCCATGTCTACTTCATTCAATATATCTCTTCTAGGGAAATAGCAATTTTCTGGAAATACAATCAAATCAGCATCTGAATTACGTATCAACTTCATATGCTTATCATAATATTTCTTGCACTTTAATTCTTCAGTTTGAAGATACATACATACTTTAATTTTGTCATTTTGATTGTTATATAATTTAATTGGTTGACTATGTGCCAATTTATTATTATCCCTAAAAACTTCTTTAGGCAAAAGTGCTTTTAATTTTTCAATAGCATCTTCTTCTTCAAAATCTATCTGTCCATGCATAATTCTCACAAGATAGTAACCACGCTTACTACATTCTATATCTCTTGTACTGTCATAATAAGCACGAACTTCATCTCTATTTTTAGGAGAATTGTCTTTAGCTTTTATATCTTCACAAGCTTTTATCCATAAGTTTTTGTCATAATATAATGATATATCACCATAAGATTCAAGTGAGCACTTTCTTGCTTCTGAAAAGTGCTGACGCTCATCATACTCAATAATTAATTTCTTGCTCTCACATACAAAGTCACATCTTAACACAACATTCTTTTTTGCAAAACTAGTATCCCCTCTGTAAGAGCTTAAAGAATCGTATAATGTTTTATATTCCTCACAAATATTTTCTGGAGTTTTTAGCCATGAATATGTTTTTTCACAAACTATATCTCCATCAAATAATTTATTCAAAATAAGTTGTAATGCATTTTTTTGTTCAATAACTTTCTTAGATGGAATACTTATCTTTTCAACCTTCTTTTTTATTATTTTTTGTTCTGTAGTTTCAATATTTGAAGATTTTTCTTTTTCTATATTTTTATCAATATCTGCTTTAGTAATTTGTTTATTATTGAAGTCAGAGGTTCCTGTATATACCATTTCAAATCCCAATCTTTGAAAGAATCTTACAGTTTCCATGCCTCCACCAAATTCACTTTTACTTATTTTAACACCATAATGTATTTCATATGCCATCCCTCTAATATGCTTAGCAGGATATTTTTTTTCATTATATATAAGAAATGTTGATTTAGGTTGTGGAAACTCTGGATTTTCTTTATCAAATTTTTTTATTGCATTTATAACATCAATATTTGTTATTTCTGTCCATTTAATTTTTGACAAAATACTACCTCCTTTGTAAATTTATATATTCATCTTTTATCTTTAAATCTATTTAATAAAATTATTTATATCAACATTATACTACATCCATCTATCAAATTAAAACCTTTTCATTCTGAACTTATATTAAATAAAAAGCCATATTCATTTGAATACAGCTTTATAATTCACAAGTCATTAAATATTCTTCTTCATTTTCATTAACAATCTCAAATCCTATTTTTTTATACATTTTTATAGCATAGTTTGCTTTTTGAACAGAAAGAGATGTTTGTTTATATCCTCTTTGTTTTAACATATTAAGCATTTCCCTCATTAATTCAGTACCAATTCCCAATCCTCTATACTCTTTATATAAAGAAATAGCTAATGAAGGTGTTAAATTATTTATATGCCCATAGTCATTCATAATACGAACCCAAACAGCACCAACTATCTTTTTATCAATTTCTGCTACCAAACCCATATCATCTTTTTTCATTCCAAAATCTTTTATATATACTTGTAACTCAGGTTCTTTAATAATTGCTTTTGGTGGAGGAGATATTCCTTCTGATACAAATATAGCTTCATATAAAAAATTCTCAAGTAAACTATATTCTTCTTTTAACATCTCTCTAATTATATAATTCATAGAAACTTCCTCCATTTAATTTATTTCTTCAATTTTACATTCATGTTCTTTTGTTTTAGAGTTATAGCAAATTCCTACTGCTAATATTTTGCTACTTGCATTTTCTTTCTTAAATTTTTCAAAGTATTCTTTTTCTTTTATTTGTTTTATTGCAATTTCTGGCGAACTATCTTTTTTTAATTCAATAATAAATGCTGTATCTCCTTTAATTCTTGGATGAAAAGCAAAATCTACATAGCCTTTTCCACTTTTTTCTTCTCTTTCAACTCTATAATCATCTCTTGCTGCTAAATATGCTAAGGTAATTACACATGAAAGGCTATTTTCATCATTATATTGAAGTATTGGTATTTCACTATTATGAATGTTATGAAGTTTTCTTATTACAGTATTTTCATCTTTATCTAAAGTAGCATACAAAATATCTTCTGAATTTCTTGCAAGTTCTGCCACATATCCAAAGGATTTGTCTTTTATAGCACTTTCAAATTCTTGCATAAGTTCTTTATTAGGTATCCTTAATATCCCTTTATGATAGGATAGAAAACCATATGTTATCATAGCTGAATATATTTCTTCTCTTGTTTTTGGAGCTTCTTGCCCTGCACTATAATTTTTCTTTATCTTTATTCTTACTGAAGTGTTATTTATCATCCTTATAACATCATCTTTAACTGCACCTATATTATATTTCAAATAAAATAATACTTCATCCATTCTTCCTGTATTAGTCCAATAACTTCTACATATTCCATTTTGAAGTGCTTTAACTACTGACCTAGGATTATATATTTTTTCTCCATCTTCAGTTAAGTATCCATTATACCAATTACTTATTTTGCTAAAAGTAAGAATATTTTGTTTACTACACAACAATTTTACTTCATTCTCTGTAAAACCAAAATATTTATCATAAACACCATCATTAAGCATTGTAAATTCATCAAACATATTAAGAGCAGAACCTTCTGAATATTTTTTAATTGGAAGTACTCCTGTCATATAACAAAGTGCTACATAAGGTTTATCCTTTAAAAGATTTCTTAAAAATTCTAAAAAATCTTGTTGATTTTCTTTAAATAAATTATGACTAAATATATAATCCCATTCATCTATTATAAATATAAATTGTTCCTTAGTTTCTAAAAGTATTTTGTATAATTGTTGGTTTTGTTCAATTTTTTTATCTTTAAATATTTCTAATATATCTTTCTTTATTTGCCCTTCTATATTATTAATGTAATTACTATATACTAATTCATCACTTGGTATATCACTAAATGAAATATTTATAACATTATATTTATTTAAATTTTCTAAATAAGAATTTTCTTTCCTTATATTAAGCTTGTCAAAAATATCCTTTGAATTATAGCCTTTAGTATAATAAGCTCCTAGCATATTTATTATTGAAGACTTTCCAAATCTTCTTGGTTTTGTTATACATATATATTTATTAGGTGTACTTATAAATGTATTCAATTTCCTTAATATATTAGATTTATCAATGAAATACTTTGAGTTTGCTAATTCATTAAAATTTCTTAATGCTGTATCTGTATTTAAATAAATAGCCATTTTTTCACCTCCAATTATTATAAATTCAATACCACTAAAGTATTATTTCTTAAATATTCTACATTTTTTCTTAAAGAAACTTATACCATATTTAATTATTTTCTCATATCCTTCTTCTATTAATTCTATATCATAGTTTTTGTTGTCTATTTGTTTTAAGGCTTCCTTGCATTTACTATCTAAATCTTTTTAGTCTATCTGCTACTTTAAGTTCTATTATTATAGCTATATCTTCTTCTGGATTAGTTATAAAAATATCTTTTTTTCCATCTCCACTTTCTCTGTTTGACTTTATTATATAATCTTTCATGTTTAATAATATACCTACCATAAATCCATAATAAAAGTTTTCATAAGAATCATGGAAACTTATTGTATTTACTAAAAGATTTCTTATCTCTTTTTCTAATAATTCTATATCCCCATTTATTAAACTATTAAAAAATGTTGTTAAATCTTTTTTAGCTACACTTTCCCTAAACCACCCTATAATTTTATTCTTAAAAATATATTTTACTTCTTCATTAGGTATTTTTAAACACATTGTCTCATTATTATAGGAAGTTACTTTAAGGTATCCTGTTAAAAGCAATATATTCCATAAGCTATCACTTGTAGTATATAAATCATCATAAGTTACATCTAAATGTACTTCTTTATTTATACTTTCACCTTTCATTAAACTCTCTATCTCAGATTTAGTTGTTTTATCAGCTCTTTCTATTAAGGTTCTTACTATGCTGTTTGAACTTGTGTTTGCCCAATAAGATAATGGAAACTTATTTTTGTCTAGTCTTAAATCACTTATATACTTCATTAGGCTCCAAGGATTATAAACTTCCATATCACTAAAATTGTATCCGCCATACCATTTTTTTTCATCTTTATATTTATCAGGAATCTCATAATCTTTACATATAGCAAAAACTTCATCCTCTGTAAATCCAAAAAATTCTCAAGATAACTATTATCTTCTTCTGTTTTCTCAAAAAAGTATTTTAGCATACTCATATTTAAAGTCTTTCCAAAACGTCTTGGTCTTGTTATTAAAGTAACTTCACTTTGCATATCTAATAAATCTTTTATATAAAGAGATTTATCTACAAAATAATAACCTTTATCTATTAACTTTTTAAAATCATCTACTCCTATAGGCAATTGCTTATTATTCTTTCACACCTTTCTAATTTATTTCTTCAATTTTACATTCATGTTCTTTTGTTTTAGAGTTATAACAAATTCCTACTGCAAGTATTTTTCTTCCTACATTTTCTTTTATAAATTTCATGGAATAATCTTTTTCTTTTATTTGATTTATTGCTTTTTCTGCTGTATCATCTTTTTTTAATTCAAGTATTATTGCAGTTCCATTTTTCTTTCTTGGATGAAACATAAAATCTGCATAGCCTTTTCCACTTTTTTCTTCACGTTCAATTTTATATTCATTTCTTGCTGAAAGATATGCTAAAGTTACTACACATGATAAACTATTTTCATCATTATATTGAAGTATTGGAATTTCACTATTATGAATATCATTAATTATTTTTTCCATGGTCTTTGTATCTTTCTTTAAAGTTGCCTTTAGCATATTTGATGAATTTTTAACTATTGTCATAACTTCTCCAAAGGATTCATCTTTTAAAGCCTTTTCAAATTCCTTCATAAGTTCTTTATTAGGAATTCTTATTGTTCCATCATAATAGGATAAAAAACCATAAACTATCATTGCTGAATATATTTCTTCCCTTGTTTTTGGTGCTTCTTGCCCTGCTCTAAATTCTTCATCTATAAATATATCAACAACATTTCCAGATACCATTTCTATAACATCATCACGTACTTCTGCTATATTATATTTTAAGTAAAATAATACCTCATCCATTCTACCTGTATTAGTCCAATAGCTTTTACAATAATTATCACTTAATGCACAAACTACTGAACGTGGATTATATACTGAATTTCCAAAACAATCTAAGTATCCATTATACCATTTTGTAATTTCCTTAAAGGATATTTCTCCATTTCTTTTACATAAATCTTTAACTTCCTCTTCTGTAAAGCCAAAATAATCTGAATACACTCTATCATTAAGCATTGTATATTCTCTAAACATATTAAGAGCAGAACCTTCTGAATATTTTTTAATTGGAAGTACTCCTGTCATATAACAAAGTGCTACATAAGGTTTATCCTTTAAAAGATTTCTTAAAAATTCTAAAAAATCTTGTTGATTTTCTTTAAATAAATCATGACTAAATATATAATCCCATTCATCTATTATAAATACAAATTCTTCCTTGGTTTCTAAAAATATTTTATATAATTCTTGATTTTGTTCAATTTTTTTATCTTTATATGTTTCTAATATATCCTTTTTTATTTGCTTTTCTATATTACTAATATAATTACTATATGTTAATCCATCACTTGGTATATCACTAAATGAAATATTTATAACATTATATTTATTTAAATTTTCTAAATAAGAATTTTCTTTCCTTATATTAAGCTTGTCAAAAATATCCTTTGAATTATAGCCTTTAGTATAATAAGCTCCTAGCATATTTATTATTGAAGATTTGCCAAATCTTCTTGGCTTTGTTATACAAACATAACATTCTGATGTGCCAAGTAAATTGTTAAGCTTATCTATTATTAAGGATTTATCAACAAAATACTTAGATTTTATTAACTTCTTATAATTTTCAAGGGCTGTATCTGTGTTTAAATAAATAGCCATTTTCTTTTCGCCTCCAATGATTGTAAACTCAATACCACTAAAGTTGTATCCATTATATCATTAGTATAATAAATAAAAAAGATGCCTTGTCCAAAACAAATAAGCATCTTTTTATTTTAATTTTGTTTATCTCTTATTGCATACATAATATTATCAATTTCTTCACTAAGTTCAGTACTATGGGATTTTGCCCATAATAGTGCTTCTTAGGATTACATTTCTTCTGGAATTGGCTTTCCAAGTTTCATTTCGTTTTTAGTGCCAAAGGTTCTTCTTACAAGTGTTTCTACATATTTTCTAATAAGTGTTTCATCATCTATTATAGTAAATAATCTTAATGTATTTGTTTGATTTATCCAAACAATTTTCATAGGAGCTCCTAATGTTTTACTAATTCCTGCAATACTAAGAAATCCATTTTCTGTTTCTAACTCAGGTAAATTTAAACATTTATTATTATTGCTCTTATATGCTTTTGTAATTTCTATTTCTTCAGATGCTAAATTACCAGTAGTAACTTGAGAAATATTTTCTAAATCTGCTGTGGCCATATAATCAGCCCAGTTAATCATATATTCCCAACCATAGCCTTTTGATGCTAAAAGAATATCATATTGATTCCATGGTCCAGAATATACATGACTTATTGCTCTTATATAAGTAATATCATCAATATACTCTTCTTTCAAATTAGCTGTTTCAGTACTACTTTTTATTTTATTTTTAGAACTATCTTTCTTTTTAAATAAATCAAATATTCCCATAGATTAGTCTAATCCTTTCATTAATTAAATATTTTTTGTTATATAAGTCTTATATTTATTGCTTTATATGATTTTTTATTTTTCTTTGTATCATAGGATTCTATTATATTAAAAATAACTTTTTTATTTAATATATTACTCTTATCTTTAGCTTTAATATCTTTTACTTGGAAAAATATATCTTTATCATCACAGTTAATAAAGCCATATTTATCATTATTTATTTTAGTTATTATTCCTTCTTTTTCAGGTACTAACTTGTTGTATTCTTCTCTCCATATATTTTCACATTGTTTTTTTATATTATTTTCATCAACAATAATATCTTTTAATTTTTCAAGTTTATTTGAAATGTTATTATCTTTTTTCCAATTTTCTTTTTCCCTAATATTTTGTATTAAAAGATAGTTTAATTTTCCTTCTTTTTCTCTATTATCTTCAATTAAAACATCTCCAATTTTTTCAATTAATTTTATCTTTTTCTCTAATTCACCACTTTTGCTTAATATTCCTTCATATAAATATTTTTTAGCTTTTTCTATTTCTCCTTGGCTTTTGTATATATCAGCTATATCTTCTTTTACATAAAAACAATCCTTTAATAAATCAATTTCTAAAAGTAATTCTTTTGCCTTTTCTATTTTATTAAGTTTTATTAATGACCTAGAAATTTTTAAATTATACCAAAATGCATCATCTGACATTATATTTTCTTTATAGAAATTTGAAATAGCCTCTTCTGAATATTTAATACATTCTTCATATTTACCAATTTTTAAGCAAGCTTTTGTATATAAAGAATACCACTTTTCCTTATGGGACTTTGTTTTTCTTTCCTTTTCTGTTTTATTATTTTGCCTTTTAGAGGATAATATTTCATGTGGAATTTTATTTAAATATTTATATATATATACATATGAATATTGGGTATTTTTATTTTTAAAATAATCACAAAGATTAAATACAGTTTTAATATAAATTAAAGTATTATTTTCGTTATTATTTAATATATAATCTGTTCCTTCAATAAACTTTTTTTCTGAAATATTTTCTGGATTTTTTAAATACTTTTGATATATTGCCCAACAATAAAGAGTATTTAAATAATCTTTTTCAGGTTTTAAACTTCTATATCTTTTATATGTTTCTATTACCTTATCATAATTTTTTAATTTATAATAACTATTTCCAAGATACCATAATTCATAAATGTTTAGTTCATCTTTTTCATTACATATTTTTATTATTTCTTCATATTTCCCTAAAGCATATAATTCCTTCATTTTCATCACCTAATATATTAGTTTCTTATTTTTTTATATAGTTTTTCAAGAATTTTAAAGTTATCTTTGTTTTGCTCACAAATTTCTTTATCCCTTTCATCACAATACTTTAAAAGCTTGTCTGCAAATACTGAAAAATCAATATTATCATTTTCATAATTTTTTAATATAGAATAATACTTATCTATTTCAGAAAAATCCTGTTCTATCTTTTTTTCTTCCTTTTTTTCTTCATATTTTATACAATCACGCATATCAAATTGCTTTTTTACTATATCTACAAGATTCTTATCCCAATTTCCATTACAGGTGATTTTAAAACTTTTATAAACATTTATTATTGCAGAGGAACTATCATTTTCAACTTTATATTGAATTGCATATTGAATTTCTTTTAATTCTTTTAAGGTAATATTATACTCACTTTTTAAAGTATTAATAATCTTGTCCATTTCCTTTCTTATGTTCTCATAATATTTTTCCATAATATTTCTCCTATATATCTAAAGTTAATTGACTATAATTATCACACTTAACTGAAGGCATCTTTCTTATTGTTATTTTTTCATCACCTACTAGTTTACCTAGAAGTAGTGGAGATTTTTCATCATAATTTTTTGAATTTTCCTCTACCATTTTATAATTAAAATTAGCATAGCAATAAGCACAATAATGTTTGCAGGTATTATATGAACCTATGTCAATGCTTTTTATACAACCACATTCTTTTCTTTGAGTATCATCTTTATTTACCTTTAATTCACTATTTAATATTTTAGAAATAAGCCTATCATCAATACATTTTCCTTTTTTTATGCCACAGTTTAATAAATCAATATCTTCTGAACAGGTTTCAATAATTATGTTATATTTTTTAGCTATATTAGCTAAATTTCTTCCTATTTCATACATATCTTCTTTTTTTATTTCATGTAAAGATAGTTCTTTTGTATTTCTCTTAGTTTTTTCATACAAATCTAGAAAACTAATAACACATTTTTCTGTATATCCCTTTAGCCTTTTGCAAATTTCTTCAAACCATTTATAATGATATTCTTTTGAGTAATAATCATTTATAAGTATTGGGTCATATCTCCATATTACCTTTTCTTTTCCGATTTTTTCAGATAACTGAATAAAGGTTTTTATTAGTTCTGTCTTTTTTCTTGTTCCTTTTTCTATATCTTTTCCATAAGAATTTAAAGTAAATTGAAAATAATACTTAAATCCCTTACTATCTAAAATACTAAGACTTGGTATCATTGGTTTTGGATCTTTAGTCCAAAATACAAAGCAATCAACAGTATCTAAATTAAGTTCTATTTTACTTACCTGTTTTCTATTAAAAGGATTTACTACATATAAAAAGCCTTCATTTATTCTATTTATAAACCACTTGCTATAAAAGGCTGGTATATCTGTACGCCTACTTGCACTTATAATCATTATCTTTCACTTCCTAATTTTTTTTAAACAATTCTGCATCAAATCTTGCAAAAGCTTGCTTGTAAAAATAAAAATAGTCTAGGGAGCTAGTTTTTTCACATGACACTTCTTCTTTTATAGCTTCTATTACATATTTTAAATTAGAGCTAAATACAATTGATTCAATATCATCTTCATAAAGCTTTTTTATAGTTTTATATAATCCATAAAATATTGTTTCATTTTGAGATTTTTTATTTTCTAAATCAATAGTATCACCATTAATAGTCAATTTAAAAATTTCCCCTTTTTTAACTAACTTTATTTCAGCATCAACATAAAGAACTTTCCTAGTAATTGTAATGAAAGGTTTTAGCTTTTCCTTTCCTATTAAATAGCCTACCATGTTTTTAGCAGCATATTTATTTAAATTATTATATAAATATTGTGTTTCAAAAGATTTTAAACACAAATAACATCCTGAATCCTTTTCACATTTACAATTAGATATTATTTTATAGGTATTACCTAAAAAGTTATTAGTATTTTTCTTTATCGCATTTAATATAACTTCTAAATCAAAATTTCCATTAGCATTTTTATCATACATAATTCCATAACTACAATTATTCTCTTCATTAAAAATAAAATCTGTTTTTATTTTTTCATTAGCAATTAATGCAAGTTCTGAAGAATCAAGACCAAATTCTTTCATAATAGATTTATGTAAGAGTGCTAAAAAGCTTATGCTTTGCTTTTCACTTAAAATATCATCATGAAATCTAAATAATATAATATTTGTTTTTAATGTATATCCAAATTGTTCTTCTTTATATTTAGCAATATATTCAATAATTCCATTTGATATATAATATACTTCTATTGGACCTTTCTTAAAGCTAGGTTCTAGTTTTTTACTTACTTTTATATTTAAAAAACATTTATTACTATTTGTTAATCTTTTAACTTGCATATAATTTGAATCTTCTTTGCATAAAATGTTTTGAATATCAATAACCTCTTCTTCTTGCATATTTATAAAGCTTTTATTTCCTTTAGGTTCTAAATAATAATGTTTATTTCCTATAAACATATAACTTCTAATGTTTAGTGTTTTATATCCTATATCTAATTCCCTAGTTGCTAAAATTTTATCATCTTCATCATATAAATTTACAACTTTAGAACTAAAATTATAATCTGGATAAATAGAATTTTTATAACAATCTTTATCCCTTTTCTTTGCAAGCTTTATTTTTAAAAGCCTTATATGTTCATTTATATCAATTTCACAATTAAACACCTTTTCACAAGTTTCTTTTAAGGGCAATATTTTTGAATTTTTATATATAATGGTGTTTACATGTTTATTTAAAACCATTTTATTGTTTAATTTAAATCTTGGTGGATTAATAGTTCCTTCAATTATTTCTTTTGGATTATGAAAATAATACCAATCATGACTATTGCTTTCAGAACATATAGTAATTATTGCAGCAAATTTATCATTTTTTCTTCCTGCACGTCCTGCACGTTGACAATAGTTTGAAGAAATAGGTGGAACCCCTAGCATATAAACAAAAGATAAATTTCCTATATCAATTCCCATTTCTAAAGTTGGTGTAGCAAAAAGTAAATTTAATTTTCCCTGTTGAAAGTCTTTTTCATATATTTTCTTTTCTTCTTTATCAACCTCAGAGGTATGTACTCCTGCTTTAAATTTAATATTTTCTAAAATTTCACTAATACTATTATACTTACTTTTTTCATTTAATATTTTTATATTTTTAGGATTTAAATAAAATAAATTTTCCTCTTCTATAAATATATCTTTCTTTACTAATTCTTTTGCTAAGTTAATTATTTTTTCATTTCCTAGTCTTTCAATAAAACTATTATATAATCTTCCCCTATCAGTTAAAGATATATAGCTTTTGTTTTTATTAATATTAGATTTAAAATCTACTTTTAATCCCTTTGGTTTTATAAAATCAAATCTATTTAATTTAATAAAAGTACCTAAAGATAAAGTTTCATGTAAATATAAGCTATTTTTATAGGCAATATTCACTAATTCCTCTTCTTCATCACTTAAGTTATATGATGTTTCAAATTTACTTAATAGCTTTCCACTTTTTTTTATAAATCTAAAAAACCAGCATTTAAAATCCTCTATATTTATATCTTTACAATTAGAATTTTTATTGTATTCATTTATTAATTCTATTCCTTCATTAAGTGCATCTATAAGACTTTTTGATTTACCATTAAGAACTAATTTTAATATTTCATCATAACAAGAACTAAAAAAGAAGTCATTATAAATATTGCTATTTCTTCCTGACCTTTCACGATTATCTTTAAATACTAATATTTTTCGATTATCATAGGGCATATACATAAGATTTTTTCTTATAATTTGATACTCTAAATCTGTCTTATATAATTCTTCATCTTCTTTAACTAAATTTATTGTTTCAAAATTCATGCTTTCATCTTTTATTACCTCATAACATCCATCTTTTTCAATGTCTAATTTAATCTTATTATTTATAGTTTCAAAGTTTGTAAATTTTAATTTATTGGTATAATCATAAGATATTTTATTATTAAAATTTAAAAATACTATATTTCCATTATTATTATTATTAAAAGGATATATACACCCTTTTTCTAAAGTTCCCATTAATAAATTTATATCTCTTTTATATACTGGAAATACTAAATTACCACAATCATTACATCTTTCAACATAGGAAGTATAATATTTACCACATTTACAGCATCTTTTTACTTCATTTTCTCTTTCTAAAAAAAATAAATGTATTTTAAAATCAAGTATAGGATTATTTGGATATTTTTCATTTAATTTAACTACTTTATTTAATAAATCTTTTAGTTCTTTTTTACTTATATTTAGATTTTTTTCCTTTAAAATATTTATTATTTCATCAAAGGATTTACTTCCATCATAAAGATTTTCCTTTAGTATTTTTATTACTGGATTATTTAAAGTATCTAAATATTCTTTGTCTTTAATATTCATAAATACAGGTTCTTTTTTACTAAAGGTTGGCTGAATATATTCATACTCTTTTTCTTTAACATTAAACATATTTTGAATAAATTCATCTATTTCTTTTTTTCCTGTAATATAACCACCTGTTTTTTCTCCTTCACTATTTCTATCTAAAGTAGCACTACACCCAATTTGCACTATATTATTGTTTGAAGAAAATCTATAACGAAGTCTATGAAGTAAATATTTAATATTTAAAGCCTTATTTCCATTGTATACATGAATTTCATCTAAAACTATATATTTAAAAACATTATTAACATCTGAAAATAAATTATCATATCTTTTGTTTGTAAGCATTCTTTCAAGCATTACATAATTAGTTACTAAAATATCTGGAGGATTTTCAATAATATCATCTCTTGTAATAACATTTGAAGAAGATTTAACATTTTCTCTAAAAGGTACATCACCATTTATAATTCCATAAGTAATATTAGTATTTTTTGTAGCCTCTTCAATTCTTCTAAGCTGATCAGTTGCTAAAGCATTCATTGGATATATTATTATTGATTTTACCCCTTTTTCTGATTTTTTATTCAAACAATAATTAAAAATTGGTATAAGAAAAGATTCTGTTTTTCCACTTCCTGTTCCTGTGGAAATTATAGTACATTTTTCATTTAAAATTGATTTAATAGCCCTTTCTTGATGAGCATACAAAGAACCATGAAAATTTAATATATTAGGTAAGTTAGAATTTAATTTGTTTTCAATACAAAACTCCTGAAAATTTTTTCCACTTTCATATTTTTTATTTATGGAAAGTATAATATTTTCATCATTTTTCAATGCTTCTATTATGTTATTTAAACCACTTTCTAATTTTTCATCTAACTTATCTTTTAAGCCATAATTATTTCTTATTAATCTTTCTAAATTCTCATTATATGTATTAATTAGTTCAAAACAAACTTCAATTTTATTCATTTAATCACTTTCTTTCTAGTATTATATAATTATAGTTAGTATTTTTCTTTGCAATATAATTGTTCCCCCCTACAAAAATATATTCTTTCATTTTTTCTGGCATATCTATATGAAGTCTATAAGTATCCTTACCATTTTCTAAAACATTCATATATTCACCTGTTGATTTTTTCAAATAATTAATTACCTCTTCTACATTGTCATATTGTAAATCAATAATAATAAAATAAGCTCCTGATTTCATTACTTTAAACTTTTCCATTAATGTTTCTTCAAATTTTTTTGTATCTTCCATGTGATTTATACAATTTTGCATAACTATAATGTCACTTTGAAATTCTCTTTCCTTACAAGTAACCCATCTATTGCATACATTACTACAACTCTCCATAAAATTACATCCATATATATTATTAACTTTAATACGCAAATTTCTTAAAGTTGTTAGCAATATTTCAGTTACTCTTCTTTGATTATCCCATTCACCTTCATGGTCATATAAATTGCATATAATTTTTTTATTAATTAAATATTCATTTAATGATTTTAAACATCCATATACTTCAGGACCAGGACCTGCTCCTAAAAAGCTAACATTAATAGTAGTTTTTAATAAGGTTTTAATTTTTTTATTAATATATTTATTCATCAAAGTATATATAGGACCTATATAATTAGGATAATAACATAACATATAAGCTTTACGAATTTCACTTTCTTCATAAGGTGTATTAGGAACATTCCTTTTATAACTATTTCTAAGAATAGCTATATACTTTTTTATATCTTCTGCCCTATTTTTAGTTAATTCATCATAATCAAAACCATAAGTTTCTTTAAAAATTAATTTATAAATATTTTTTTCCTCCATATAAAATTAAATATAAAGGAGTTGTTATACTATTGTTACAACTCCTTATCCTTTCTTAATATTTTTATAACTAATTTATTCTTTTAATCTATTATTAACTTTTGTCCAATGTTTCTTTATTTGATTTCTAATATTATTTTTTAACACTTTACTTTCATTAAATATTTTTTCTGCTTTATAGGCATAAGTTAAAAAGTTTCCATATTTTTTATAAACATTTGGACGGCTTCCTAAATGGGTATAACTTCTGTATAATGCTTTTTTACCAGCATTAAAACTCCTTTTATTTTTAAATGTTTTTATTCTTTTAATTTTTTTATATGCTCTACAATAATATTTAAAAAGACTTTTTTCACGTATTCTTACATATTCTCCATCATAACTAAAGCCTAAATAATTAACTGATTTTTCTTTATCATTTAAATCAGTAATTTTCCCATTAGAGTAAAAATATTCACTAGTTTTATCCTCATTTAATTTTAAATTTGGTATTTTATCTTTAGTATTAAAAACAAAATCTCTAATTTCTAAATATTTAGTTGAATTTTTACTCATTGGAATAGCAATTATTATATCGTCACTATATCTTCTATAAATACCTTTATTTTTCTTTACATATTCCTTTAAAATTTTATCAAATTCTATCATATATATATTGGCATAAATAGAACTTATACATGCTCCTTGGGGCACTCCGTAATCATTTTCATTAGTTTTTAAATATATCTTTTTAAAGGTTTTAAATTCTTTAGTATCAAAATACTTATTTAATTGACACATATCTTTAAAAGGTACATCCTTAAATTTTTCAATATCTTTTGAATCAATATAAGAAAACTTTGTAATATTTTTATATACAGCATATTCTCCATCACTTAATGGTTGTCCTAAATTTACTTTTCTAATTTGTTCTTTTAAATATTTATGGTCTAATCCATCAAAGAAATCAGAAAAATCTCCTACAAATACATATGCACTTTTACAATTAACAATAAATTCAAAAACTTCCTTTGCATAATGAATATTACATTTATCATTTTTACAATTTCTATAGGCTATTGAAACTTCATCAAAGCCCTCATTTTTAATATAGTTATTATATTTATTGTTTAATATATCTCCATAGTATTTATAAATAGCTTTATCAATATAAGCTGCTGAATATAACTGACGCTCTTTTATTTTTACTTCTTTTTTTTCTTCATTTATTTTTTGATATTTTTTATATTTAATTTGAAAATGAATAAATGGATAAAAACTATGACTTTTTACCCACTTTTCATCTTTTATTTTTATATATTCTTTATTATTTTTATCCATATTTTTGCTCCTAAGAGCTTCCTAAATATTAGGACCGACGGCATCTAATTTAGGAAGCATTAAGATATATTCACAAAGCCTAAGCCTTGAGCCGCCTTTTCCTGTAAGTTTTAACAGGACAAATCTTATCTATCTAATATTTTAACAAAAGCCTTAACCTAAACATATAAATTAAGATGTTAAAATTTCCTTATAGCCTTTTCTATAAGTCAAATATATTATAACATATTTTTCATTTAAAGTAAATATTTATATATATTTTTTTGCATTTTTCTTCATTTATCTTTAAAATATCTATTAAAATTAATCAAAATATTTTTCTAGTTCCTTATATTCATCTAAATAATTTAAACAAATAAAAGCATATTCACCTGTTGAAGTATTTTGCTTAACTCTAGACATTGAAATAAATAAAGCATCATTTATAATTTTAGACTGTTCTATTATACTATTACTAGTATCTGGTGCAATTTCAAAAACATCCTCTCCTGAAAAGTCAAAATCATTATTTATAGAATTAATCTCTAAATTATTTTCTTTAGATATTCTTTTTTCTATTTTATCTCCTTTATAGTATGTTTTTACATCATCTAAAACTAAAATAACATTTGGAGTTTGCCATCCTTTATAGCTTTGAAAAGAACATACTTTAAGACGACCTGTACCTCCTTGAAATTTAAACTTTTCTTTTCTTCTTTCCTTTATATTTTTAGTTCCACTCATATCATAAACATGAGAAACCTTTACTCCTCTTTCTTCAAAGTACTTTACTATTTCTATTCCTGTATTTTCATTTGTAGTTAATATTGTAATATCTTCTATTGCATTTCCATTTTTCTTTAGTTCTTTAAACTCTTTATATATTTTTTCCATCTTTTTTTCTAAAGATTCATTTTCTTCATTAATCCAAGATATTTTACTTAAAAAATTAATTTCTTCATAGGCATCCTTTGGAATTAATATTTCCTCTTCATTTATATTTAACTTTCTACGAAGTAATTGAATTTTATTTATAATTTCTTTAGGCATTCTTTCTGAATATCTTAATTTACCAACTTGTCCTTTAAAACCAATATTTTTTATTTGTTTTGGGTCTTCAATCCAAACTCCATGACCATATATATCCTGAGCTTCATCATAAACTACTAAAACTTCCCCCTTTTTACTAAAAAACTGCTTTAAAAATAAAATCCATTCTCCTTGAAAGTCTTGACCTTCATCTATTAAAATATAATCATATTTATCTTCATCTGGATATGGTTCTTCTTCCATAAGTTTATTTAATACTTTAATCCAATTTAAAGTAAAGTCACCTTTTTCTTTATTAAATGTTTTTTTATCATCTTTATTAAATACTTTATTCTTTTCTTTACATGGTTCTATTTCATAATTTGCAAATAATTGACTTAAAAATCCATGAAAATGTGTTATTTCTAAAAGCTCTCTCAATTTACCTCTATCATCTTTGTCATTTGTTCCAAATTGAGTACTACATAAATCCCTTAAATAATGTCTAAGAGTAATATTATAAGTTAAAAGTAATACATTTTTTCCTTTCTTTAATGCCCTTGTAGCTTTTTCTGCTAAAATTAATGATTTTCCAGAACCTGCAACTCCCTTCCATCTACGAGTGGAATTTTCCTTTAACTCAGCTAATTTATTTTGTTCAGGATTTAAAATCATAGGCTTTCTTCTTTCTTCACGATAATCTGCCCCCTTCATAAATGCACTTATTTCTTCAACTAAATGTTCTAATTCATTATTTTCATTAAATTTACTTTCTTTATTGTTTAATAGTGCATAGGGATATCTATTTCTATTTTTCAAATAACCACTTTTAATATATTCAATGTCTTCAATGGTCCAAATTTTTGTATGTTTTTTCTCTGAATTATAAAACCTTTCTTCCTCTGAATCATAACAAAATTCTTTTACTTCTTTTCTGTTTGCTCCATAGAAAAATACTACTGTTTCTATATAGCCATAGTAATCACCATAACTTTCAACTAACTCTTCATTACCTTCCCAATCCATTTTTAAAATACAGTTTTTATAACCTTCTACTTGATTAATAGGACTTTTTTTATACTTTTTACCATCATCCCCTAAAATATAGCCACCATTTATATACTTTTTACTTTCTAAGTTCCAATCCTTAACTTCAATAATTATTATACCTTTTTTAGGATTTGTTAATACAAAATCAGGTTTCATTGAATTTATATGAGGTTGTTCAAATACTTGCCATCCATTAAAAACTTTACTGGTTTTAAAAACATTTAAAAGATATTCTTCCCCTTCTGTTCTTTTATCTCTTGGATTTAGGCTTTCAATTATTTTTGCTGGCATTTTTCATTCCTCCATTTATATATGTAAAATAAGTTAATTATTTTTTAGGTTAAATGAAATATTATTAACCTGTTGGTAATAAATATTATACAAATTATACTGGACAATTTTTTATTTATTAGCATATTATTCTTTAATAAAATTTTTTCTTATTTAACTAAAGCTTTCAGTAAATTTTAAAAGGAGCTGTCACCTTAATGTAACAACTCCTTTAAAATATCATTTAATTATTCTTTTATTTTTTAAACACTCTACATTTTTTCTAAAAAACACATATATCATAGGCAATTGCTTATTATTCTTTCACACCTTTCTAATTTATTTCTTCAATTTTACATTCATGTTCTTTTGTTTTAGAGTTATAACAAATTCCTACTGCAAGTATTTTTCTTCCTACATTTTCTTTTATAAATTTCATGGAATAATCTTTTTCTTTTATTTGATTTATTGCTTTTTCTGCTGTATCATCTTTTTTTAATTCAAGTATTATTGCAGTTCCATTTTTCTTTCTTGGATGAAACATAAAATCTGCATAGCCTTTTCCACTTTTTTCTTCACGTTCAATTTTATATTCATTTCTTGCTGAAAGATATGCTAAGGTCACTACACAAGATAGACTATTTTCATCATTATATTGAAGAATTGGTATTTCACTATTATGAATATCATTAATTATCTTTTCCATTATCTTTGTATCTTTATTAAGGGTTGCTTTTAACATATTTGATGAATTTTTAACTATTGTCATAACTTCTCCAAAAGCTTCATCTTTTAATGCTTTTTCAAATTCCTTCATAAGTTCTTTATTTGGTATTCTTATTGTTCCATCATAATAGGATAAAAAGCCATAAACTATCATAGCTGAATATATTTCTTCTCTTGTTTTTGGTGCTTCTTGTCCTGCTCTAAATTCCTCATCTATAAATATATCTACTGTATTTCCAGCTACCATTTCTATAACATCATCACGTACTTCTGCTATATTATATTTTAAATAAAATAATACCTCATCCATTCTTCCAGTATTGGTCCAATAACTTCTGCACTTACCATTTTCAAGTGCCTTAACTACTGATCTAGGATTATAAATCTTTTCACCATCTTCAGTTAAGTATCCATTATACCATTTACTTATTTCATCAAAGGAAAGAGCATTTTGTTTGTCACACAAATATTTTACTTCTTCTTCAGTAAACCCAAAATAATTATCATAAACACCATCATTAATCATTGTATATTCATCAAACATATTAAGAGCTGAACCCTCTGAATACTTCTTTATAGGAAGAACTCCTGTCATATAACAAAGTGCTACATATGGTTTATCTTTTAAAAGATTTCTTAAAAATTCTAAAAAATCTTGTTGATTTTCTTTAAATAAATCATGACTAAATATATAATCCCATTCATCTATTATAAATATAAATTGTTCACCAGTTGTAGATAAGATATCACCTATTGAAAAATATTTTTCTACATCTATCTGAGGATAACTTTCTTTTATATCATTAATAATCGATACTTTTATCATATTAATATAATCATTATAAGAAGTTCCTTTCTCTGAAATTTTGCTTAAAGAAATATTTATAACATTATATTTATTTAAATTTTCTAAATAAGACTTTTCTTTACTTATATTAAGCTTATCAAAAATATCCTTTGAATTATATCCTTTTGTATAATATGCACCTAACATATTTATTATAGATGACTTTCCAAATCTTCTTGGTTTTGTTACACAAATATATTTACTAGGTGTACTTATAAATGTATTCAATTTCCCTAATATATTAGATTTATCAATAAAATACTTTGACCTTGCCAATTCATTAAAATTTCTTAATGCTATATCTGTATTTAAATAAATAGACATTATTCTTTTCACCTGCTTTCATTAATAATTTAAGTATATCTTTTCTTTATAATTTTATATTATTTATTTAAGTAAAAACTCTTAAAATATGACTCTTTAATATTTGAATTTGTTAATTAATTGTTTTTAGTTACATTGATATTTTCTATATACATAACTTATATTCTTTTTCTTTTATTTGATTTATTTTTAAATACTCTACATTTTTTCTTAATCTAATAAATCTAAATCTTTTAATGATATATCTAAATTTGAAAATACCACAGATTTTATAGTGTCAGAAAAATTATATTTTCCTGATAAAACATATTTTTTAGTAGAAATATCTATATTATATACATTTGTTACTTTATTAAGAGGGTCAACTATCCAATATTCAGATACTTCATATCTTTGATATAGTTTAAATTTAGTTATCAAGTCATCATCTCTATTAGATGATAGTATCTCTATAATTAATTTAGGAATTCCTACAATACCTCTACGACATTCATTAGATTTACTGCAATATACCATTAAATCTGGTACAACTTCATTATCTGTATTCCTTAAAAAATCTAATAACTCATCATTATTTCTAGTATCTATAACTTTGTTAGTTAAATATAAGGAAGTTTCATTTAATACATTACATACACTATCTTTAAGATAAGTACCTAGCTTATTTGCCAAATAAAATTCTATCTTCATATGATTTAAACTAGGTCTTGGGGACATTAAAGTTACACCATCTATTCTCTCCATTTTAAAATAATTGTTGTTAATATATTCCATAAAATCATCTCCTATCTAAACAAATACTGCTATTATTTCTTTTCCATCATTATTGATTATTTCTTTCTTATATTCCTTATCTTTGTTAAAGTTAAAATTTAAATAAAACTTTCTCAAATTCTTTATTAGGTATAATAATTATATATTATTATCTTATTTCTGTAAAAGAAACTAATTGCAATTTTCTTAAAAAAATAACATAGCAAATAAATTACTTGCTATGTTTGTTCTTTATTATTTGTTTGTTATATCTGTATATTTATCTGGTCTTCTATCTCTAAATATTCCCCAACTTAGTCTGTCTTCATAATTTGAATCTAGGTCAATTGAAGCACAGATAACATCTTCTTCTTCTCTTCCTAGCTTTTCAATTATTTCTCCAGTGTTATCTGTTATAAATGATGAACCATAAAATAATAGTTCTGATTCTTGGTTGTCATTTTCTTTGCAAGGAGTAACCTTTTCTAGTCCTATTCTGTTTGCTGCTACAACTGGTATTAAGTTTGCAGCTGAGTGTCCTTGCATGCATCTTCTCCAGTGAGGCATACTATCTTTTTCTAAAATTGGTTCACTTCCTATGGCTGTTGGATAAAATATTATTTCTGCTCCATTTAAAGTAAGAGCCCTTGCTGTTTCTGGAAACCATTGGTCCCAGCATATTCCTATGCCAATATTTGCAAATCTAGTTTTAAATACTTTAAATCCAGTATTTCCTGGAGTGAAGTAAAATTTTTCTTGATAAAAGTGGTCATCTGGAATATGAGTTTTTCTATAAACTCCTAAAATGGAGCCATCTGCATCAATAACAGCAACACTATTAAATAGGGTATTTTTGTCTCTTTCATAAAAACTTATTGGAAGCACCACATTAAGTTCCTTTGCTACATTTTTTAAGTGCTTTATTGCCTTATTACCTTCTATAGTACTTGCAAAGTTATAATAATCATATCTTTTTTCTTGACAAAAATATTGTCTTTCAAATAATTCTGGCAATAATATAATATTTGCACCTTTTTTTGCTGCTTTTCTTATAAGTTCTTCTGCCTTATTTATATTTTCTTCTACAACTTTTGAGCATTTCATTTGAACTGCTGCTACAACTACATTTCTCATACACTTTCCACCTTCCTTTAATTATTTTAGAATTTACTTAAATATTTTTTCCAATCAATCTGGAATTTGTTGGGTTATACAATGAATATTTCCTCCCCCAACAATTATATCTCTTGCATAAATTGGAACTATTTTTCTATTCTTAAATAGACTACCTAATATTTCTACTGCTAATTTATCATTTTCATCATTAAATTGAGGTACAATAACAGAGTTATTTGCTATATAAAAGTTAACATAACTTGCTGCTAATCTTTCATTAACTTCTCTTATATCTTCCCCTTCTTCAAATTGAAATCCTGCTAGTTCTTCTTCTGTAATACATATATGTTTTTTAGGGATAGGTAATTTTGTTATTTTAAACTTTCTTCCCCTTGCATCTGTTTCTTTTGATAAAATATCAAAACATCCCTTTGACATTTCATATTGTTCATCTTCTTTATCATCTGTCCAAGCTAACACAACACTTCCTGGCTTTATAAAAGCACATACATTATCTACATGTTCATTAGTTTCATCATTATATATTCCATGTTTTAGCCAAATTATTTTTTCTGCCCCTAAATATTTTTTTAAATTATCTTCAATTTCTTCTTTACTTAATTTAGGATTTCGTCCTTTACTTAATAAACAAGCCTCAGTAACTATTACAGTTCCCTCTCCATCACTATGTATTGAGCCACCTTCAAGAACAAAGTCCTTTGCAGAATATGCACTATAACCTAGTTTTTCACATACAGAAGAGGCAAGCTTTGAATCTTTATCCCAGTTTTTATAAAGACCATCATAATCTCCACCCCAAGCATTAAACTTCCAGCAAACTCCTCTTACATCTTTCTTATCATTAACAACAAAGGTTGGACAAGTATCCCTTGCCCAGGCATCATCTGATTCAATTTCTATTATTTTTATTTTATCAGATAACATTTCTTTTGCAGATTCTAATAAATCACTTTCTACAAGCATATAAACTTCTTCACTTTCTGCAATTGCTTCTGCAACATTTTTAAAGGCTTCTCTTGCTTTTTTTGCACCATATATCCAAGAGCCTGGTCTTTTAGGCCATATCATAATACAGCCTTTATGCTTTTCAAATTCTCCTGGCATTTTAAAGCCATCACTTTTAGGTATAGTTTTTAATTCTTTCATATTATAATCTTCCTTTAAAATCTTTATATCCAAAACTTTTAATTACCCTACAGTCTTTATTACTATCCATTACTGCAATAGAAGGAAGGGGTATTCCATTAAAGGTATTATTTTTAACCATAGAATATATGGCCATATCCTGAAAATATAACTTATCTCCTATTTTTATTTCTTTATCAAAAGAGTAATCTCCTATAATGTCTCCTGCTAAACAGGTATATGAAGATAAACGATAGGTATATTTTTTTTCATTAGGCTCTCCACTATCTTTAAGAGGTGGTCTATAGGGCATTTCTAATACATCTGGCATATGGCAAGCAGCTGAAGCATCTAATATAAGTATATCCATTTTATTGTGGACAATATCTAAAACCTCTGTTACTAAATATCCAGCATTTAAAGCAATTGCCTCTCCTGGCTCAATATAAACTTGTAAGTTATATTTTTCTTGTATATTTTTAATTAATTTTTTTAATAAATCTATATTATAATCTTCTCTAGTAATATGGTGTCCACCACCTATATTAAGCCATTTCATTTTATATAGATATTTTCCAAACTTTTCTTCAACTGCCTTTAAAGTCTTTTCTAAATCCTCTGAATTTTGTTCACATAATGTATGAAAATGTAAGCCTTCTATACCCTCTAATAAATCTTCCCTAAAATTACTTAAAGTAACTCCAAGTCTTGAACCTTCAGCACAAGGGTCATATATTGCATGAGCCTTTTCTTGGGTTGAACATTCAGGGTTTATTCTTATTCCTACACTTACTTTATTAGAGCATATATTTTTATACTTTTCATATTGACTAAAGGAGTTAAAACTAATATGGTCACATATTTTTACTATTTCTTTAATATCCTCTTCTTTAAAAGCTGGGGCATATACATGGTTTTCCTTATTCATTTCTTCTTTTCCAAGTTTAGCTTCATATAAGCCACTTGAAGTTGTTCCACTAATATATTTTTTTATAAGTGGATATTCATGGTAACATGAAAATGCTTTTTGAGCTAATAATATTTTACAGCCTGTATCTTTTTCTATATCTTGTAAAATTTCAAGGTTTTTAATTAACTTTTCTTCATCTATAACATAGGAAGGTGTTTTTAACTCATTTATTTTCATCTACTTAACCTCTTCTGGATTTTCACATACAACCCAAGGAAGTCCCCACTTATTAAGAGCTTCCATAAATGGGTCTGGATCAAATTCTTCTACATTAAATACACCTTTTTTATTCCATAATCCATTTACAACAAGCATTGAACCTATCATTGCTGGTACTCCTGTAGTATAGGATATTGCCTGTGAACCTACTTCTTTATAACATTCTTGATGGTCACATACATTATATATATAAATAGTTTTTTCTTTTCCATTCTTTATACCTTTAAATATACAACCTATATTAGTTTTACCTACAGTTCTAGGACCTAATGAAGCAGGGTCTGGTAATAATGCTTTTAAAAATTGAATTGGTACTATTTCTTTACCTTCAAAATTAATTGGTGAAGTAGATAACATTCCCACATTTTCTAAACACTTCATATGAGTTAAATAACTTTCACCAAAGGTCATAAAGAATCTTATTCTCTTTACTCCTGGTATATTTTTAGCTAAAGATTCTATTTCCTCATGATGAAGAAGGTACATATCCTTTTTACCTACCTCTGGGAAATTATATTCTCTTTTAATTTCCATTGGCTTAGTTTCAACCCAATGACCATTTTCCCAATATGAACCATTTGCTGATACTTCTCTAAGATTTATTTCAGGATTAAAGTTTGTAGCAAAAGGATAACCATGGTCTCCACCATTACAGTCTAAAATATCTATATAATGTATTTCATCAAAATAATGCTTTAGGGCATAAGCTGAAAAAACACTTGTTACTCCTGGGTCAAATCCACTTCCAAGTAATGCTGTAAGGTTTTTATTTTTAAACTTTTCTTGATAATTCCATTGCCATGAGTAATCAAAATAAGCTGTAAACCCTTTTTCTTTACATCTTTTTTCATATATTTCTCTCCACTTAGGGTCATTAGTGTCTTCTGCTTCATAGTTTGCAGTATCAATATAGTTAACTCCTGCTTCAAGACAAGCATCCATAATTGTTAAATCCTGATAAGGAAGGGCTACATTTAAAACAGCATCTGGCTTATATGAATTAATAAGTTTAACTAATTCCTCTTTATTATCTGCATTAACTTTAGCAGTTGTAATATTTGTCTTTGTAGTTTTTTCAAGCTTTTCTTTTAGGGCATCACATTTAGATTTAGTACGACTAGCTATCATAATATCTGTAAATACCTCACTATTTTGACAACACTTATTAATTGCTACTGAAGCAACTCCACCACAACCTATAATCATTAATTTACTCACTTTTTTTGTCCTCCTCTTCTTCTAATAAATCTTCTACATATTTTGGAAGCATAAATGCTCCTGTATGTAAATTAGTTGTATAATACCAGGTTTTTATTCCTCTTTCTTTCCATTTCTTTGCATCTAAATCATTAAGGGGATGATATTTTTTAGAGGCAAAACCAAATAACCAATAGCCTGATGGACAAGTAGGAATATGAGCTTGATAAACTCTGCTTATTGGAAAAGAACGATATGCCTTTTTGTGCATTTGTCTGCAAGCTTCTTCATCCTCATCATAAAAAGGACTTCCATGTTGATACACCATAATTCCATCATCTTTAAGAGCTTTATAACAACTTCCATAAAACTCCTTTGTAAATAATCCTTCTGTATGACCAAAGGGGTCTGTACTATCATTTATTATTAAATCATATTCATTTTTCTTATTACGTAAAAATCTTAAACCATCTTCATAATAAACATTAACACGAGGGTCTTTAAGGCCTATTGCTATTTCAGGAAATATTTTTTCACATACATCTACAAACATCTTATCTGTTTCAACTACATCAATCTGTTTAATATTGTCATAATAGGTAAGTTCTTTAGCTACTCCCCCATCTCCCCCACCAATTATTAATACCTTTTCTACATTAGGATGAACTGCCATTGGTACATGGGTTACCATTTCATCATAAATAAATTCATCCTTTTCTGAAAATACAATTTCTCCATCTAAGGTGATGAATTTACCAAATTCTATTGAATCAAAAACATCTATTTTTTGATACTCACTTATACCACTAAATAATTGCTTTTCTATTCTTATTGATATTTTTACATTACTAGTATGAAGCTCTGAAAACCACATTTCCATTAACTGATTACTCCTTTAAAACATTAATATTATTTACCTTAGGGTCTTCTGTTCCTTGCATTGAGCAGCCCTTTTCCTTAGCATATATTATATATTCTGCAATTTCTTTTGTTATCATTTCTCCAGGGGCTAAAATTGGAATTCCTGGGGGATAACACATAACAAATTCTCCACAAATTTTTCCACAAGCTTCCTTTATAGGTAAAGATACCTTTTCTGAATAAAAAGCTTTTTGAGGAGTTACTACAACTTCTGGCTGTATATATTCTCCTGAAAGCATTCCTGTTTTATCCTTTTTATATAATCTTTCAATATCAGCAAGGGCACCAACTAATCTTTCTATATCTTGAATTCTATCTCCTATAGATATATAAGCTAATATATTCCCAAAATCTCCAAATTCAATTTGAATATCATATTCATCTCTTAAAAGGTCATAAACCTCTATACCTGCAAGACCAATTCCTAGGGTATAAATTGATAATTTAGTAATATCAAAATTAAAAACACTAGTACCATTAATTAATTCTTTTCCATAGGCATAATATCCACCAATTTCATTAATTTCATTACGAGCATATTCTGCCATTTTAGCCACCTTTTCAAAGGATTCTTCCCCTCTAAGGGCTAAATTTCTTCTTGAAATATCAAGACTTGATAATAATAAATAGGAGGCACTTGTAGTTTGGGTTAAATTAATTATTTGCCTTACATAATCAGGATTTACTCCTGTATTTGTAAGTAAAATAGAACTCTGAGTAAGACTTCCCCCTGATTTATGCATAGATATAGCTGCCATATCAGCCCCTGCCT
>UQBY01000029.1 GCA_900539375.1 uncultured Clostridium sp.
CAGTATGGAAACCTAGCAAAGTAGGAAATAAGACATTATATGTAGATGTAAAAGATAGTAATGGACAAGTAACAAGAAAATCTTTAAGCTATACTATTAAATAACTAAATTAATATGATACCTTTAAAGTAGAAAATCTACTTTAAAGGTATTTTTTTATTTATATAAGATAATAATAAATTCAAAAATAACATTGTAAAAATATGGTATGAGATATATAATAAATATACAAGGTTTTTAATAGTAAGTATTAAAAATATTTTTTTAATATTTATCTGTAAAAAAATATAAAATATATAAAAAAATACAAGGAGGATAGCTTTATGAAGAAGGTAATGCATATAGTTGAAGCCTTTGGAGGAGGGGTTTTTACTTTTATGGTTGATTTATTAAATTCAATAGTAGAAGAGTATGATGTGATTTTAGTATGTGCTATAAGACCTGAAACACCAAAAGATTATAAAACTTACCTACACAAAAGTATAAAAATAATTGAGCTAAAAAACGGTGGAAGAAGTATTAGTCTTAAGGATTTTAAACTTTATTTTGAAATAAGAGAAATTATAAAAGAAGAAAATCCAGATATAGTGCATTTACATTCTTCAAAGGCAGGTTTTTTAGGAAGATTATGTTGCAATGATAGAGAAAGGGAGGTTTTTTATAATCCTCATGGATATTCCTTTTTAATGGAAGATGCAAAAAATATACAAAAAATTATGTATAAGTCTATTGAATGGCTATCAAGTAAAAAATGTGGCTATATAGTTGCTTGTTCTAAAGGAGAATATAAGGAGGCATTAAAACTTTCTAAAAAATCTTTTCTTATAAGCAATGGAATAAACACAAAGAACCTTCCAATACTTAAAGAAAAAGATATAGACTTAAGAAATTTAAAAATATGTACATTAGGAAGAATAAGCCTTCAAAAAAATCCTGAAAGTTTTAATGAAATTGCAAAAAGGTTTCCTAAATTACAATTTACTTGGATTGGAGAAGGTGAATTAAAATCAAGCCTTACTTCACCTAATATAAAAATTACAGGATGGCTTGAAAAAAGACAAGCTCTAAAAGTAATGAATGAAAATGACATTTTTATTTTAACTTCATTATGGGAGGGACTTCCTATAGCTCTTCTTGAGGCTATGCTTTATAAAAAGATATGTATAGTAAGTAATTGTATAGGAAACAAGGATGTAATAAATAAAGAAAATGGCTTTATATGCAATAGTTTAGAGGATTATTATAAAACTATTTATGAAATTATAGATGGAAAAGTAGATATAAAAAGGCTTAAAGAAAATGCTTATAGAGATATACATCTTAAATATAGCTTTACTGCTGTTTCTCAAAAGTATATGTCTCTTTATAAACTTATAGGAAAGGTAATAGAAAGACAAGCCTTTAGTAAAACTTAAAAAATAAAAGTAAAAGGAGATACTAAGGTGATATTTTTAAAGATTATTTATCATTTAAAAGCAATAATAAAGAAAACATTTTTTAAAATTATATTTGGAAAACATATTACCTTTGGAAAGGGTAGTACCTTTAGAAAGGGTTTTTCTATTGCTATAGAGGAAGATGGAATTATAAAAATAGGAGAAAATGTTTATTTTAATAATTTTTGTTCTATAAATTCTCTTTGTAGCATAGAAATTGGAGATGATTGTATATTTGGGGAAAATGTAAGGGTATATGACCATAATCATAAGTTTTCTAAAAAAACAGAAAAAATAATGAAACAAGGATATTCTAAAGGCCCTATAAAAATAGGAAGTGATTGTTGGATAGGAAGTAATGTAACAATACTTAAAGGAGTAAATATTGGAGACAATGTTATTATAGGTGCTGGAAGTATTATAGATAAGGATATACCAAGTAATTTTATAGTAAAACCTGAGAGAAATTTAGTGAAGGAGGAGAGAATATGAATTACCCCATAAAAGTTTTAGTTTTAGATACAGTAATGGATAGAGGTGGAGCCGAAAGTATGATTATGAATTATCTAAGAAATATAGATAGAAGTAAAATACAAATGGACTTTATGGTAAATAGACAATATAAAGGAGCTTATGAAGATGAAATTAAAAGCCTTGGAGGAAAGGTTTTTAGAATGTGTTCAATGTATCCTAAAAACTTTAGAAGATATAAAAAGGAAATAAGAGAATTTTTAAAAAGCCATCCAGAGTATAAAATAATTCATTCAAATTTAGAAGAAAGAAGTTATTTTCCATTAAAGGAAGCTAAAAAATTAAATATTCCAGTAAGAATTAGCCATGCCCATAATGCACCTAAGGGTTTTGATATAAAAACAATAGTAAGATATTACTTTAGAGCAAGGTTAAAATCAGAAGTTACTCATATGTTTGCTTGTGGACAAGATGCAGGAGATTGGCTTTATGGAAAAAGATATAGAAAGGATTTTATAATTCAAAATAATGCAATAGATGCTAAAGCCTATAAATATAACCCTAAAATTGAGGAAGAAGTTAGAAAAGAGCTTAATCTTGAAGGAAAGTTTGTAATAGGACATGTGGGAAGATTTTTTCTTCAGAAAAATCATAACTTTTTAATAGATATATTTAATGAAGTTTATAAAAAAGATAAAAGTGCAGTTTTACTTCTTATAGGAGATGGAGAGCTTAAAAAGGAAATAGAAAAAAAGGTTTTACTTTTAGGACTTGAAAATTCAGTAAAGTTTTTAGGAGTAAGAGAGGATGTAAATAGATTAATGCAATGTTTTAATATATTTTTACTTCCATCTCTTTTTGAAGGACTTCCAGTAACAATGATAGAAGCCCAAGCTGCTGGCTTAAAGTGTATAATTTCAGATAAAGTAACAAAAGAATGTGATATAACAGGAAATGTAGAAAGAATCTCTTTAAATGTTCCAGCTAAAAAATGGGCAGAAAAAATACTAAAAACTAGATATGAAAAAGAAAATACCTATGAAAAAATAAAAGAAGCAAAATATGATATAAAAGAAAATGCCTTATGGCTAGAAAACTTCTACATACATTCTTTATAAAGTTATTTTTTAGTAGATAAAATACAAGGAGTGAGTTTTATGGAAAGTTTAAAGCCTTCTAATAAAATGTTAGCCTTAGTTATGCTTATTCCATTAACTATATTTTGCAAAATATTTCAGTTTAATGTTTTGCCTAGCAAATATTTTTATGATAGTTCAAGAATGCTTTCAATGTCAACTGGAAGTAATACTATGGAAGCTTGGGGAGATGCTTATGAAATTGTTTCAGAACTTTTTAAAAAAATTAATATTTTAGGATACACAAGCCTTCAGGACTGGGCATATACTTTAGCTTTTATTTTTATATTTATAATGTTTTTTATGATAATTAGAATAGAAAGTTTAGATAATTTACAATTATTTTTTGTTTTTTCTAGTGTAGGTTTATTAAATATATATATTTTTAATATTTCTAAAGATGTTATACAATATGGAATTTTCTTTTTAATGTATTTAGTAATAATAAATAAAAAACTTCCTAAAATTTTAAAGGTTTTATTATGTTTTTATATTTTCTTTTGGGAAAGTAGTTTTTTTAGAAGTTATTACATTCTTATGGGCATATTATTTATTATACTTTATATTCTTATAAAAACAGTTCAATTTAAAGTTAAAAATATGAATAAAAAAACAATATTAATTATATTTATTATAATTTTTGTTTCAATGTATGCCCTTATTTATACATCACAATTTATATCCTATGAAGATTATGAAAGGCTTATAAATGTAAGATATAATGTACCAAATGAAGGTGCAGTATCTGCTATAAATAATTGGATTGATGATAGAGGAAGTCTTTCATTATATATGGTTAATTATATTATAAATGCAGTAAGGATGATGTTTCCTATAGAACTTCTTTTAAATGGACCATTTTATATGCCTTTTGTAGTTTATCAAGGATTTATTTTATATTACTTAGTAAAAACTATGGGAAATTTAAATAAAAATACAAATGAAATTGTAGTACTTGCTTTAAGTAGTTTTATAGCCTATCTTCTTGTATCTTTTACCTTTGAACCAGACTTTGGTTCCTTTGTAAGACATGAAGCGGCAACCTTTCCAATACTTCATTTAATTGTATTAGATAAAGAAAACTATAAATTTAGGAGGAAAAAATGGAAGGAAGAATCTTTAATACCTTTTATAGAATAACAAAAAATAAAGTAGTAGCTAATATATTAACATTTATTTTCTATAAGATTTTATTAATATACTACTATATAGTTAGATTATTTTTAAAGGAAAATTTAAATATAAATAGAGAAGAAGCCTTTGAAAAGGTAAATAAAGTTTCTAAAAAGCCTATGAAAAAGTATTCCTATAATAAAAGAATTATAGATGAAAACATTGACCTTTCAATAATAGTACCAGCATACAATTCCTCAGATTATATAAAAGAATGTATATCCTCTGTACTAATGCAAAAGACAAGCTATAATTATGAGCTTATTGTAATAAATGATGGCTCAAAAGATGACACTTTAGAAAAGATAAATTTATTTAAAGAAAATAAACATTTAAAAATAATAAATCAAGAAAATAAAGGCTTTTCAGGAGCAAGAAATAGAGGAATAGATGAGTCTTTAGGAAAATATATTATGTTTTTAGACTCTGATGATTTATTATGTGAAAATTCCATAGAAAAATTAATAAAAACAGCAAAGGGAAAAAAAGCAGATATAGTACAAGGTTCTTATTATACCTTTAATAAAAATGGAAATAAATTTTATACAAATATAACACCTACAGAAAAAAATAAAGAAATTTCAATTCCAGGTTTTCCCTGGGGTAAAGTATATAATGCCAAGCTTTTTGAAAAGGTTAGATTTCCTTTAGACTTTTGGTATGAAGATACAATAGTTAATTATTTATTAGCAAGACTTAGTAATAAATATGTAGCTGTTTCAGATTATGTATATGGATACAGAATAAATGAAAAAGGAATTACCTTTACTTCAAAAAAATCTAAAAAAGTATTAGATACCTATTGGATAATTGAAGAAATGATTGATTTAAGTAAAGATATTGGACTAAAGATAGATGATAGTATATATGATATGACAATATTTCAATTAAGCAACTTATTATATAGAAGAATTCATTTTTTAGATGAAGAAACTATAAAAAATACTTTTATATTAGCCTGTTATTTAATACAAGATATGGGAATTAAAGATAGCAAAAACAAATCTATTATTTTTAGAGATATAGAAAAAGCATTTAAAGAAAAAAACTATAGACTATGGAAATTGGCAAGCTTTGTTATATAAAGGAGGAACTATGAAAAATATTTGTTTTTTTTCAGGAGATATAACAAATAGTGGAGGAACAGAAAAAGTTGCAAGCATTATAGCAAATGAACTAAGTAAAAATAAAGAATATAAAATTTCATTTGTAAGTTTAACTGAAAAAAAGAAAGAACCTTTTTTTTATATTAATTCTAAAATAAAAAGGCATAAATTATATGATAAACCAATAAGAGGAATAACTCATATATTAGGAATTTGCTATAAGCTAAAAAGTATAGTGAAAAATGAAAATATAGATATTTTAATAGATATTGATGGAATATTAGATATGTATTCATTAGTAGTTAAATTATTTACAAAGGTTAAAGTTATATCTTGGGAACACTTTAACTACTACCAACATCCTCATGTTAAATATAGAAACTATACAAGAAAGCTAGCAGGAAGATTTGCAAATGGAATTGTAACTTTAACTAATGAAGATAAAGGCTATTATGAAAAAAATATAAAAATAAAATGTCCTATAGAATTTATTCATAACCCAATTATGAATTTAGATAAAAATTATGACTATGATTTAAATTCTAAAATAATTTTAAGTGTAGGAAGACTAACTTATCAAAAAGGTTTTGATATTTTACTAGATGTAGCAAATATAGTTTTAAAAAAACATAAAGATTGGAAGTGGATTATATTAGGTGAAGGAGAAGAAAGACAAGCACTTGAAAATAAAATTAAAAGTTTATCTCTTGAAGAAAAAGTTATATTAAAAGGTAATGTTTCTAATGTAGAAGCCTACTATAAAACTTCTTCAATATTTGTATTAACTTCAAGATATGAAGGTCTTCCAATGACCCTTCTTGAAACTAAAACTTTTAAACTTCCAATAATAAGTTTTGATATAAAAACAGGACCTAATGAATGTATATTAAATAATAAAAATGGCTACCTTATAAAAGCTTTTGATATAGAAGATATGGCAGAAAAAATAAATAATTTAATTGAAAACAAAAATTTAAGAGAAAGTTTTTCAAATAATGCTTTAGAAGATACAGAAAAATTTAACTTAAAAAATATTATAAAAAAATGGATAGATTTAATTGAAAGTATATAAAGGAGAAGAAATAAGTGAAAGTAAGCATTATAGTTCCGGTATATAATTGTGAAAAATATTTAAAAAAATGTATAGAAAGTATCATAAATCAAACTTATAAAGACTTAGAGCTTATTTTAATAGATGATGGCTCTACAGATAAAAGCTATGATATTTCTTTAGAATATAAGAAAAAATATGGAAATATAATTGTTTTAAAGCAAAATAATAAAGGTTCAGGAAGTGCAAGAAATTATGGAATAGAAAAAGCTACAGGAAAGTATTTAATGTTTTGTGATTCTGATGATTTTTTTTGCAAAAATACAGTAGAATCTTTTATTAAGGAAACTTTAAAAGAGGATTATGACTTAGTTATAAGTGGATATAATAATTTTAAATACTATAATGATAAAGTAGTGATATGTAAAGAAAATAATGCTATGGAAGATATTATAAAAACTAAAGAACAGGTTAGAAAATCTTATATAGAACTTCATGAAAAATGCCTAAATCAAGCCCCCTGGGGAAAGCTTTATAAAAGAAGTATAGTAATAGAAAATAAAGTAAGATTTAAAGATTATAAACGCTGCCAAGATATTATATTTAATCTTCAATATTATGAGCATGTAGAAAGCATAAAAATTATAAAAGATAAATTATATAACTATCAAACGCCAGAGGGTAATGCTTATATATCAAAGTTTCCTTCTAATATGATAGAAATAAGAAAAGAAATAGATAGAATAATTACAGAAACTTTAAAGAAATGGAATGTTTATGATGAAAAGACAGAAAAGTATCTTAATAAAATTCTTGTAACAGATATTTTAGTATGTATAAGGCTTAACTATTTAAATAATTGGAATTTTAATAAAGAGAAAAAAAGAGAGTATATAAATAATCTTTTAAAAGATGAAAAGGTAATAAAGGTTTTAAAAGAAAAAGGCTATGGAAAAAAGAAAGATATACTTTGCACAATAGTAAATACAAAAAATTATTTTTTTATAGAAGCTACAAATTTTTTTATAGCTTTACTTCAAAATATTTCATTAAAAGTAAATAAATACAAAACAAAAAGATTAGTACATTCTTAATTTATAAGGAGAAAAAATGAAAAAGAAAATTTTATTTATAGAAGAGGGCCTTGGAATTGGTGGAGCTGAAAAGAGCCTTCTTGCTATTTTAAATCTTTTAGATTATTCAAAATATGAAGTGGATTTATTTTTATTTAGACATACTGGAGAATTTATGAATATGCTTCCAAGGGAAGTTAATCTTCTTAAAGTATCAGAGGATTTTTCTTTATTTGAAGAAAACAAAAAAGCTTCTCCTTTAAATTTTTTTAAAAAGCATAATATAAAAGCTACAGTTTACTCTTCTTTATATTTAATTAATAGTGGAATTTATAAAATTAAAAAAGAACATATAAAAAATAAAGAATATATAGGATGGAATTTTTTAAAAAATTTATTTAAGCCTCTAGAGAAAGAATATGATGTAGCAATATCTTTTTTAGAGAAAAAGACTATTTATTTTAATGTAGATAAGGTAAAGGCAAAAAGAAGAATAGGTT
The DNA here is from genome assembly GCA_900539375.1 of uncultured Clostridium sp. Classification (GTDB taxonomy): domain Bacteria; phylum Bacillota; class Clostridia; order Clostridiales; family Clostridiaceae; genus Clostridium. The sequence goes on from UQBY01000029.1 coordinate 7,947, forward strand.
TTGTTCATATAGATTATAGTAAGTATCCTTATAATTATAAAATGGATAAAAAATACTTTAAGGAATTTAACAATATAGCTACAGTTTCTAATCACTGCAAAGAAGTATTAGAAAATATATTTAAAGAGTATAAAGAAAAGTTTTTAGTTATAAAAAATATGATTTTAGTAAATTTAATTGAAGAAAAAGCAAAAGAAAAGGTAAGGCTAAAAGAAGAGAATGAGGAAACTATAAAAATAGTAACAGTAGGAAGATTAGTTAATCAAAAGGGAATAGATAATGGAATTTTTGTTTGCAAAGCTTTAATTGATGAAGGATATAAAGTTAGGTGGTATGTAGTAGGAAAAGGAAAGGATAAAGAAAAGCTAGAAAACTTAATAAAAACTAATAACTTAGAAGAAAACTTTATTTTATTAGGAGCAAAAACAAATCCATATAAATATATAAAAATATGTGATATATATGTACAACCTTCTCGTTTTGAAGGTTATGGCATTACAGTTGCAGAAGCAAAAGCCTTAAAAAAACCAATAGTAGCTACAGATATACCAGAATTTCGTGAACAGATAATAGATAAAAAAACAGGTATTTTATGTAAAGATAATAATGAACTTAAATATGGAATTAAACTTTTAATAGAAGATAAAAACCTAAGAAAAAAATTAATAGATAATCTAAAAAAAGAAAATGAGGAATCTAATACTTTAGAGCTTAAAAAACTATATGAAATAATTGAAGGAAAAAATTTAGAAAATGAAAAGGTGAAAAGTTATGGATAATCTTATAAGTGTAATTGTGCCTATATATAATGTTGAAAAATATTTAGATAGATGTATAAAAAGTATTATAAATCAATCTTATACTAATTTAGAAATAATTTTAGTTAATGATGGTTCAACTGATAAATGTGGAGAAATATGTGATATGTGGAAAGAAAAAGATGAAAGGATAAAAGTTATTCATAAAGAAAATGGAGGACTATCTGATGCAAGAAATGCAGGAATAGAAATAGCAAAGGGAGAGTATTTAAGCTTTATAGATAGTGATGATTATGTGCATAAGGATTTTATAAAAGTATTATATGGATTATGCATAAAATATAATAGTGATATTTCCATGTGTGGTGCCTTTGAAACAAGTAAAGATGAGGACTTTAATTTTAATTTAGAACAGGGTAATGAGTGTATTAAATATAGTAGAGGAATATTAGAAAAAAAAGAAAGTATATATTGTGTTGCTTGGAATAAATTATATAAAAAAGAAATATTTAAACATATAAGATACCCTAAGGGTAAGCTACATGAAGATGTAGCTGTAATAAATAAAATTTTATATTATTCTAATAAAATAGCTATTACAGATTTAAGGTTATATTTTTATTACAATAATCCAAATAGCATAATGCGAAGTACATTTTCAATAAAAAGATTAGATGTTCTTGATGTAATATATGATTCTTATCTATTTTTTTTAGAAAAAAATGAAATTCAGTATGCTTACAATTCTTTAAATGATTATATTGATACAGCATTATTTTTATATAAGGAATGTCAAGTTTTAGGTAAGGATTCTAAAAAGATAGAAAAACAATTGTTAAAGAAATATTCTAAAGAATATATAAAAGTGTTAGAAAACATTAATATGAGTGTTATTAAAAAAATTAAATATATTATATATAGGTTTATTCCTAAACTATATTTAGTAGTATCAAAGTAAGAGAAAAAGAAATAAAAGGTTTAGTGGAGAAAATAGTATGGGAAAAAATAAACAGTTAGTAATAAATATGACTGCACAAATTTTAGGCTTTCTTGTAAGTTCTTGCATAAGCTTTTTTTTAACTCCCTATGTTGTTGAAAATGTAGGGGCTGAAGCCTATGGCTTTGTAAATTTAGCAAATAATTTTGTAAGCTATGCAAACTTAGTATCAGTAGCCTTAAATTCAATGGCAGGAACCTTTATAACAATAAAACTTCATAAAAATTATGAAGAGGAAGCTAATAAGTATTTTACATCTGTTGTTATAGCAAATATATTTTTAGCAATAATAACATCAACTTTAGCAGTATTTATTGTTATAAACTTAGATAAATTAATAAATATCTCACCATATCTTTTAAAAGATGTACAAGTTCTATGGATATTTATATTTTTAAATTTTGCATTAAATATTATAGGTGGAACCTATGGAATAGCAACCTTTGCAAAAAATAGATTGGATTTATCTTCTATTAGAAATATTCAATCTAATTTTTTAAAAGGAATAGCCCTTGTTTTTATGTATACTTTTTTAAGTGCAAAAACTTGGTATATAGGTTTTACAGCTTGCTTATGTAGTCTTTATGTTCTTATATGGAATATACATTATACTAAAAAACTTATTCCTAATATAAGGGTTAAAAAAAATAACTTTAATTTAACTGCTATTTTAGAAATAGTAAAGTCAGGAATATGGAATACAATAACAAGGTTAGGACAACTTTTAAGTGCAGGATTAGATTTATTAATAACTAATTTATTTATAGGACCAATACCTATGGGAACATTATCTATAGCTAAAACAGTTCCTACATTAATAGGAAATATAAATGGAATGCTTGCATCAGTTTTTTCACCTGCTTTAACTATTGCATATGCAAAGGGAAATAAAGAAGAAATTTTAAAAAATCTAAAACAATCAACTAAGATAATGGGGATAGTTGTTAATATTCCAATAGGATTATTAATTATTTATGGAGAAGAATTTTATTCTTTATGGATGCCTAAAGAAGATGGAAAAGTTCTTCAAATTCTTTCAATAATAACAATAATATGCTCTGTAGTGGAATGTAGTATTATGGCAATTTATTATTTATTTACTGCTTTAAATAAGGTAAAAGAAAATGCTATATCAGTTCTTATTCAAGGAATTTTAAATACAATTATAGTTTTGATTTTATTAAAAACTACAAACTTAGGAATATATGCAGTAGCAGGAGTAAGTACAATATTAAATATAATAAGGGCAACTATATTTGCAGCACCTTATGGAGCAAAACTATTAAATTTAAAATGGTATACCTTTTTCCCTGACATAATAAAATCAGTAATATCAGTAATTATTCTTTCAATTCTTTTTTATGTAATAAAAATAATAATGCCAGTTAATAGTTGGTTTAACTTAATAATAAGTGGAACAGTAGCAGGAATTTTAGGCTTTGTATTAAATATATTTTTATTTTTAAATAAAGAAGATAGAGAAATTATAAAAAATATTATATTAAAAAAGATATTTATATTACAAAAAAGAACAACTTAAAGGAGTAAAAAATGATAAATATAGATTTACAAGGAAGATTAGGAAACCAGCTTTTTATATATGCTATGGCAAGAAAGGTTCAATATATTATGAAAAAGGAACAAAAGGTTTATGTAAATACCTATATGACAGAGGTTTATAATTGGAAAAACTCTTTAATAAATTATAATATAAATGAAAATTTTATATTTTATAATGAGCCTTTAAGAAAACTTAAATGCAAAACACCTTTTATTCAAAATTTAATAAGAATATTATATAGAAAATATACTTATAAAAAAACTTCAAAGGAAACTTATGAAGTAGATAAAAAGCTTCAAAGGCTTTTTGAATTCTTTGGAATGTATATATGTAAAGATGGATATTTAGATTTTAATATAAATTTAAATAAGAAAAATGTTGTTCTTTATGGTTATTATCAATGTGAAGAATATTTTAAAGATATAAGAGAAATACTTTTAAAAGAACTTACTCCAAAGTTTCCTATACTAGAAAAAAATAAATCTCTTTTAGAGGGTATTAAAAAAAGTAATTCTGTATGTGTAACTATAAGAATTGGAAAAGATTTTGTTAATAATCCTATATATAATGTTTGTAATATGGAATATTTTAAAGAAGGAATGGATTATATTAGTAAAAAAATTGAAAATCCAAAGTTTTATATTTTTTCTGATAATCCAAAGTGGATAAAAGAAAATGTAAAATTTAATTATGATGTTATATTTGAAGAAGGAAATGACCCAGATTATGAAAAGCTTAGAATAATGAGTGAATGTAAGCATTTTATAATATCAAATAGTAGTTTTAGTTGGTGGGCACAGTATTTATCAACTAATAAGGATAAAATAGTAGTTGCACCTGAAAGATGGTACAATAAAGATATGGTTTGTAATATATATATGTCTAACTTTAAACTTTTAAAAATTTAAGGTAATATAAATAAAGATAAGGAGTTTTAGTTAATTATACTAAAAACTTCCTTTTTTATTAGGAAAAAATTAAAGAAATTAGGCTGAAAAGTTAAAATAGTAAAAAATTCCATGGGTAAATTGAAAATATATTGAAAAAATATTTCTATTAGCATAGATTATGTGTTATAATAAAAACCGTTATGAAGTAAAAGATGAATATTAAGGTTATTAGTCAAAATAATTCAAATAAAAAGTGTACATATTTCAGGGGGGCTAAATTTGGAAGAACAAGTATTAAGTATTAAGGACATAGGAAATATTTTAAAAAAAAGGTTATCTATGATTATAGTTATTACCTTAGTTACAACTATAGGAGCCATAGGATTAACATATTTTGTTATTGAACCTACATATACCACAACAGCAGAAGTATTAATTGGTAAGAAAAATTCTGATGAACAAGGAACTGAATATAATAGTAGTGATGTTCAAATGTATCAAAAGCTTATGGGAACCTATGCAAAAGTTGTAAAAAGTAAAGATGTTATTAAAAGAGCAATAGAAAATGGAAATTTAAACTTAACTGCTGGTGAAATTTCATCAGCATTAACAGTTACAACAAGTGAGGATGATCAAATATTAACATTATCCTATTCTTCTAAAAATCCTCAAGAAGGGGTGGAAGTTTTAAATCCATTAATTGAAGAGTTTGATAAAACTTCAAAGGAAATAATAAGTAATGGAGAAATGTTTGTTTTAACAGCTCCAGAAATGCCATCAAATCCAACATCACCTAATAAAAAGATGAATGTTTTAGTTGGAGTTGCTTTAGGGCTTATGATAGGAGTAAGTTTAGCTTTATTTTTAGAATATATAGATGATAGTGTAAAAACAAATGAAGATATAGAAGGATTATTAGAAGTTCCTGTTATTGGAGATGTACCTGTATATAATAATAAATGGGGTTCATTAGATGGGAATTTATCAAAAAATAATGAAACAAAACAAGAAATAAAACATAGGGAACAGGGAAAAAAACGTTCTAAAAAATAAGAGGATAGATCTTCTTAAGAATATATATGTAAAAAGAGATTGATTGGGGATGTTGGGAAAATGAAAAATATTTTTATTGTTGGTTCAAAGGGAATACCTGCTTCTTATGGAGGATATGAAACTTTTGTTGATAAGTTAACGGAATATCATGCAAGTAATAATAAATTAAAATATCATGTTGCTTGTAAGAGTGATAAAAATAATGAATTTGAATATCATAATGCACGATGTTTTAATATAAAAGTACCTAATATAGGTGCTGCTCAAGCAATATATTATGATGTTGTAGCATTAAGAAACTGTTGTAAATATATAAAAGAACATAATATAAAAAATCCTATTGTTTACATATTAGCTTGTCGTATAGGACCATTTGCAGCACACTTTCAAAAGGAGATTCACAAACTAGGAGGAGTAGTATATGTGAATCCAGATGGGCATGAATGGATGAGAGCAAAGTGGAGTGCACCTATAAGAAAGTATTGGAAATTTTCAGAACAGCTGATGGTAAAGTATTCAGATTTATTAATTTGTGATAGTCAAAACATTGAAAAATACATACATAAAAGTTATGAAAAGTACAAGCCTAAAACTACTTTTATTGCATATGGAGCAGAAACTAGAAAGAGTAAGTTAAGTGACAATGATAAAGGCCTTTTAGACTGGTATAAGGAAAAAGGATTATCTGCAAAGTCATACTATTTAGTAGTTGGAAGATTTGTACCAGAAAATAATTATGAAACAATGATAAAAGAATTTATGCGAAGTAATTCAAAACATGATTTTGCATTAATTACTAATGTTAGTGATAAATTCTTAGAAGAATTAAAAATAAAAACAGGTTTTGATAAAGATCCAAGAATTAAGTTTGTTGGAACAGTATATGATCAAGAACTATTAATGAAGATACGAGAAAATGCTTATGGATATTTCCATGGTCATGAAGTTGGAGGAACAAATCCAAGCTTATTGGAGGCTCTTGGAAGTACAGACTTAAACTTACTTTTAGATGTTGGATTTAATAAAGAAGTAGGAGAAGATGGAGCTATATATTGGTCTAAAGATGAAGGTAACTTAGCTAAACTTATTGATAATGCTGATTCTATGAATAGCCAAGAAATCATTGAATTAGGTAAAAAAGCCAAGAAAAGAATTAGTGATGCATATAGTTGGCAGTTTATTTCTGATAGATATGAAGAAATATTCTTAGGCAATTATAGTGATTAATACTATATAGAAGATAATTAATAGTTTATATATTAATAGATTTGGAGTTGAATTACTTTTGAAAGATTTAGATGTTATTGTTAGTATAATTGTACCAATATATAAAATGAAAGTTTTATATTTAGAAAAGTGTATTAATTCATTAATGAATCAAGATATGAAAAATATAGAAATTATATTAGTTGATGATGGTTCAGAAGATGATGGGAGTAAATATTGTGATCAAGTAGCACAAAATGATAAAAGAATTAAGGTAATCCATCAAAAAAATCAAGGAGTATCGGTAGCAAGAAATAACGGAATTAAATTATCAAGAGGTAAGTATATTATGTTTGTTGATGCTGATGATTGGATTGATGAAAAAATGTGTTCTTCATTAACAAAAGTTGCACAAGAAAATGAAGTTGATATTGTTTGTGATTCTAATTCAAGAGAATTTAGTAATAAAACTGTACGAGTAACACCTTATAATATAAATAAAAATCTAATATATGATAATAAACAAGAAGATTTTAATCCTTATGATATGAGGCTTTTAGGAAGTGTGTGGGCTAAGTTATATTCAAGAGAAATAATTAATGGAGAATTATTTGATGTAAATTTATCACATGGAGAAGATGTTGAATTTAATTTTAGGGTGTTTTATAAAACAAAAAAAATATTGTTTGTAAATAAAGGATTTTATCATTATAGATATTCTAATTCGTCAACTGTAAGAAGGTTTAATAAGGATATAATAAAAATCTATGATAACACAATTGTTAAAATTAAAGAAGATTTAGATAGTAAGAAAGTTTCAGAAAAGCATTTATCATATCAAGGTTTTTATTCATTTGTTGGAATTATTTACATGGTATTGTGCACTAATTATGTATTTAATAAGCACAACAATATAAAGTTAAGTGAGAAGTTTCAAATGCTTAATAAAATAACTACATCAATACCATTTAAAGAAATATTGCCTAAAATTAATTTGAAATTATTACCTATAACAAGAAGAAGTTTGATTTTTTGTGGAAGATATAAGATATACAGTGGAATATATTTTATAGTTAAATTTAGAGAACTTCAATGTAAAATTTATAATAAGGAAGGGAGATAATTAAGATGTGTGATAAAATAAGAGTCCTTCATGTTACAGAAATGTTGCAAGCAGCAGGAATTGAATCATTTATAATGAATGTTTATAGAAATATAGATAGAGAAAGGATACAATTTGATTTTTTTATTACAAGGGATGAAAAAGAATTTTATGATGATGAAATAAGTAAATTAGGGGGAAAGAAGTTTGTTACAAATTTTAATCAGAATTCGAATGTATTTATAAGAGTATTAAAAGAGAGTAAGGCTTTATATAAATTTTTAAAAAAGTCAGATTATCAAATAATTCATGTTCATTCAGGAACACCATTACGTATTTTTTATTTACTTGCGGCTAAGTGTGCAGGAGTTAAGAAAAGAATTTATCATTCTCATAGTGCAGAAGTAAAAGGACCTCATAGCAATCTAGGAATAAAAAAGGTAATTTTTAAATTTTTAAAAGTTTTCTTTCCTTTGTTTGGAACGGATTTCTTTGCATGTTCTAAGGCAGCTGGAGAATGGATGTATACAAAAAATATGATTAGACATGATAAGGTACGTGTTATTTACAACGGAATAAATTCAATTGAGTTTCAATATGATGAAGAAGTCAGAAAGGTGTATCGAAAAGAGTTAGGTTTAGAAAACAAGTTTGTTATAGGTCATGTTGGAAGGTTTAATACTCAAAAAAATCATACTTTTTTGATAGATATTTTTAGAGAAATTCAAACTATGGATAAACAAACAGTATTATTACTATTAGGAGAAGGAGAACTTGAGGGTAATATAAGAGAAAAGGTGAGTAATCTTAACTTGTCAGAAACAGTAAAATTTTTAGGAGTTAGACATGATGTTAATAAAGTAATGCAAGCAATGGATGCATTTGTATTACCATCTAATTATGAAGGATTGCCTGTTGTTGGAGTTGAAGCTCAGGCAGCTGGATTACCTATGTTCTGTTCAGATAATATTACCAATGAAGTTGTTATTACTCCAAATATAAATTTATTGTCATTAAATTTGTCAGCAAAGGAATGGGCTAAAATAATAATGCAAAAAGGAAAAAAAAATCATAGAAAAAATATGTTAGATTATATTGTCAAGAGTGGTTATGATATATCGAAAAGTGTTAATGATTTACAAAAGTTCTATGAAGGTAGATAGTAAAATTATTAGAAAGGATTTATATGCAAACAAAAAATAATAAAATATATAAAATTTCTAAAATTATATATAGTTGTACTATTATTATGTCATTTCTATTTCTTACATCAAGTTTTGTAAATATTATTCCTGGTAGGACAAGATATGCAATTAATATTGTTTTTATATTATATACAATTTGTATTTTTTTGTTAAGAAATGAGCATAAGATTAAAAAACAGAATGTTTTTTTTGCTTTTTCTAGCTTATTACCATATGTAGTAATATTAATAGTTGTATTAATTAAATCTTTTTTTAGTGATGTTATTACAATTAATATGATTATAAATAAGATGGTAATTATAATTTATTGGTGTATTCCTATAATAAGTATGCTTTGTGCTGGCTATTTATTTAAAGAAGATGCAATAGATATTACTTTTTATGCTACTATAATAAGTTATTTATTTAGTATATTTCAGTTTTTTATGATTTACAAGATTCAAGGTATTATTCATTTTTTTACTTATGCAACAATGTTAGGAAGCCCATTAGAACAACATGAATTGGTATTCTCATTAGGATTATTTTTTATTTATTATTTTTTATTTGAAGATAAAAAAGTTAAAAATCATAAGTTTAAAGTATTTATTTGTGCAATGTTTTTATTTATGGGCTTTAAAAGAATTGAACTGGTTTCAATAATAATAGTCTCTATATTATATAAGTTTGTTTTACAAGGTAATAATTTTAAGATTAAAGTAAATATTATTTCAATTATAATTTTATGCATTTGCATTATATATATATCATTTATTAAATCTGGTGGATTAGATACATTTGCTCAAAAGTATAATATTGATTTTATGTCAAGATTAACAGCGTATGATTATTTTAATAAAGATTATTGTTTAAATTTATTTTATCAGGGTAAGGGATTAGGGTATGTTTCATATACATTAGAGAATGTAGGAAGTTTACTGTTTGGAATAGGGGACTTACATAATGATATATTGAAGTATTATATAGAAATGGGTTGTATAGGTTGGATTTTATTTTTTATGAATTTTATATTACTACAAACTAAAAGAATCTTGAAAAAAATTAATATACAAATTGCAAGATTATACTTTACATTAACTCTATTTACAATGATTATTATTGTAACTGATAATGTATTAAGATATTTGCAGTATATGTTAGTTTTCTTTTTGATTCCATATATATGTTCTTTTAAGTTAAGAGGAGGAAAAGAGTAATATGAAGTTAAGTGTTATTGTTCCAGTTTATAATGGAGAAAAGTATATTAATAGATGTATTGAATCTATATTAAAAAATAAATCTAAGGAATATGAAATTATAGTTGTGGATGATGGTTCAAAAGATAATTCACTAAGAATTTTAAAAAACTTTAAAGATATAAGAATTAAAGTTTTTCATCAAAGTAATAAAGGAGTAAGTGTTGCTAGAAATTATGGAATTAGTCTTGCAAATGGAAAGTTTATTTTATTTGTTGATTGTGATGATTGGCTTGAAGATGGAGCTATAGATTTAATAATTAGTAATCTTAGTGATGAATTAGACTTATACATTTATAGTAATTATTGGGCTAATTCGGATAAAAAGTATAGTATGAAAGCAACAAGAATATTTAAGGAATATTTTGACTTTAGCAGTAAAAAAGAGAAGTTATATTCTAAATTGTTATCAACAGATGAATTAAATGTACCATGGGGTAAAGTATACAAAAAAGAGATAATTGATAATAATAAAGTTGTATTTCCAAATGGCGTATCTATAGGAGAGGATTTGAAATTTAATTTAGAATATTTTCGATATGTAGAAACATGGAAATATCTATATATTCCAATTTATTATTATAACGAAACAGAAAATAGTGCAACTAAAAAATTTAATATAAAAAGGTTTGAACAATTTATTGTTACTTATAAAGAACGAATAAAGTATTTATATATTTATTTTGATAAAGATTTAATAATAAAAGAGGAAAAAGAAAAAATCTATAATCATTATTTCCTTACATTTTATCAATTAATATCTGATGCATATAATTTTGGATGTCCAAAACAATTGATAATTAATATTATAAATAATAAATATATTAAAGAAATAATTAATAATAGTACAATTGGAGAAATAAGAAAACATATTATAAATAATTATTTATTTATTATTTTTAAAATTGATAAAATTAAAAGAAATATGAAGTTATGTATAAAGGGAGTTATAGGTTGTGTAAGAAGAAGGAGGATATAAATGAAAGTTGGTATTATTACTTTTCATAGAGCAATTAATTATGGAGCAGTTTTACAAACTTATGCATTAAATTATGCAATTAAAGAATTAGGAGCTAAATGTAATGTTATTGATTATAGATGTCCTAAAATAGAACAAGATAGAAAAATAATAAAGAAAGGATTATCCATTAAAGAAATGTTTGTATTGTTTTTACAATCATACATAAATATAAGGAAATATAAAAAGTTTGATAAGTTTATAGAAAAAAACATTTCTATAACTAATAGAAAGTTCTATAATAAGAGTGATTTATTAGAATTAAATAAAGAATATGATGAGTTTATTTCAGGGAGTGATCAAGTTTGGAGTATTATTTGTACTGATTTTGATAAAAATTATTTCCTTGATTTTGTAGAAGAAAATAATAAGAAGAATTCATATGCAGCTAGCTTTGGGTTTGAGAAAATACCAGATGAATATGCTAATGAATATAAGCATTTACTTGAAAAGTTTAATAATATTTCAGTAAGAGAAAAACAAGGAATTAGAATCGTAGAAGAATTACTAAACAGAAGTGCTGAAATATCATTAGATCCTACTTTTTTACTAAATAAAACAGAATGGAGTAAGATTGCAAAAGAAGTAAGTATAAAGAATAAATATGTACTATTATACCTTATGGAAGTTAACAGAGATATTATTAAATTTGCTGAAAATTTCGCAGCTAGTAAAAATTATGAATTAGTATATATAAATAGTGGAGGAATAAGAAATAGAATTAATGCAAAATATATAAGAACTGCAGGACCAGATGAATATTTAGGACTTTTCAAAAATGCTGAATACATAATAACCAATTCTTTCCATGGAGTAGCTTTTTCTATTAATTTCAATAAAAATTTTTATGTTAGTCTTCAAAAAGCAAAAAATGCAGCTAATTCTAGATTAGATAATATTTTAGATATTCTTAATTTAAAAGATAGATTAATTAATTTAAAAGAAGTAGAAATAAGTGAAAAAGCAATTAATTATGAAGAAGTAAATAACAAGATAGCAGAGAATAGAGAAAAATCATTAAATTACTTAAGAAACATTATTACAAATAAATAATAAGGAGAGAAAAATGAAAAAAAAGATTTTAATTGTATTATGTTCAGTGAAATATAATAGAGGTTCAGAAGCTTTAGTTAGAGGTTTTTCTGAAATTTGTAAAAATACATATAAAGATTCAGAAATATATTTATCATCTGCTGAATTGGATTTCGAAAAAACTGTTGTAATCCCCAATATATATAAAAATATAAATAAATATTCTTATAATACTGAGAAATCAATAAAAAGATATTTTATAGGTATTATTGACAAGGTATTTAAACTTAAAAGATTAGCTCAAAAAATGAGGTATAAGAAGTTTTTAAATGTATGTAAAGAGATGGATTTAATAGTTGTTATTGGAGCTGATAACTATGATAAATCATATGGCATGTTTAGTTTTATGCATGAAACTAATAAAATGATAAAAGAAAATAGTAATGCAAAATTGTTAATGTATGATTGTTCCTTAGAAGAAAATGATATTGATGATAATATAATTAGTGATTTTGCCATGTTTGATGGAGTTACAGCTAGAGAATCTATAACTTATAATAATTTTAGGAAAAAACTAAAAAATAAAGTTCTAGGATATTATCCTGATCCAGCTTTTTTATTAAAACCTGAAGAATATAAATTGCCTATTGGATGGAAAAAAAACAATATGGTTGGCATTAATGTTAGTTCATTAATTACTAATGATATATATGGAACAGGATATGATTTAGTAATGAATTCTTATTATGAATTAATAGAAAATATTTTAAATAAAACTGATATGAATATAGTATTAGTACCACATGTAATGAATAATGCAGATTTATCTGTTTTAAAAAAGCTATATTTAAAATATGAGAATTCAGGAAGAGTTATATTAATAGATAATGAATTATTAAATGCTGCACAACTAAAATATATTATTTCAAGGTGTAGATTTTATATTGGAGCAAGAACACATTCTACTATAGCTGCTTATTCTTCTTGTGTTCCAACATTAGTTTTAGGATATTCTATAAAATCAATAGGAATAGCACGTGATATATTTGGAAGAGAAGATAATTATGTCATTTCAGTTTCTAAAGTAAAAGATAAGTATGAATTATCAAATGCATTTAAATGGATAATGAAAAATGAAGACGCAATTAGAGAGCATTTAGAAGAGTATATGCCAATGTATGTTAATAAAGCTATGAATACAAAAGAAATGATAATAGGAATGTTAGGTGAAAAGTAATGATAGAAGTGTTGGAAAAAGATAAATGTTGTGGATGCCAAGCATGTGTTAATGTTTGTCCTAAAGAATGTATTACAATGAAATATGATGAAGAAGGATATATTTATCCTATAATAGATACTGAAAAATGTATTAAGTGTAATTTATGTAAAAAAGTATGTCATTTAATAAATAAAAATGCAATAAAAAAATCATTTATTGAAAACAATAAGTTCTATGCAGCATATAATAAAGATTATAAAATCATGGAAAATAGCTCTTCTGGTGGGATATTTTGGCTATTAGTAAAGAGTATTATTAATGCGAATGGAATTGTTTATGGAGCAGAACAAACTTCAATTTTTTCAGTAAAACATAAAAGAGCAGAAACTTTAGATGAGTGTGTTCCCTTCAGAGGATCTAAATATTTGCAAAGTAATATTAATAAATCATATAAAATGGTTAAAGAAGATTTGTTAAATAATAAAAAGGTACTTTTTTCAGGAACTCCATGTCAAGTAGCAGGGTTATATTCTTACCTAGGTAAAGAGTATGAAAATTTATATACTTGTGATGTTGTATGTCATGGTGTACCATCAATGAGAGTATTTAAAAAATATATTAAAGAGTTAGAAGAAAGTAAAAAGAAAAAAGTTACCAATATTATTTGGAGAGATAAATCTCAAGGCTGGGGACCTAATAGGATATGTATATATTTTGATGATGGTGAAAAATTAATACAAACATCACAAGATAATATGTTTCAACTTGGATTTTTAGATAATGTTTATTTAAGACCTTCATGTTATAAGTGTAAATATGCTAAGCTACCAAGAATTTCTGATATATCCTTAGCAGATTTTTGGGGTTATGAAGGTGAATTGAAAAATGCAAATAATAATAGAGGATTATCTATTGTTATATTATGTTCTGAGAAAGGAATAGAGATTTTTAATTCTATTTGTAAAAATATAAATTATCATGAAGTTTGTGAAGAGTATGTAAAAAGTAAGAGTAGACATGTATACACACATCCTTTGGAAAATTATGACAGAGAAAACTTTTTTAAAGATTTTAATAAATGCTCATTTCATGAATTAACAGAAAAATATATAAAAGCTAGCACATTAAAAGGGAAATTAATAAAAAAAATAAGAAAAAGTAAGGAGAAGTTTTTTAGAAGGTTTATCAAGGAGAATTAATATGAATAACATAATAGGTCATGAAAAGAAAGATTGTTGTGGATGTACAGCTTGTATGAATATTTGTCCTAAAAATGCAATTATAATGGAGAAAGATAGTGAAGGATTTTATTATCCATCAATTGATATTGAAAAGTGTATTCAGTGTGGTTTATGTAAAAAGGTATGTCCTATTAGGTTTAGAGATGAAAACCTAATTAATAATATGAGTAAAAAGATATATGCTGCAAAGAATAATGATCCTAATATAGTATTAAGTAGTTCATCTGGAGGAATGTTTGGAGTTTTAGTGAAATTTGTTATTAATCATGGAGGTATTGTTTTCGGTGCACAATATGATGAAAACTTTAATGTGATACATTCTTATTCAGAAACAATTAAGGAGTGTAAAAAATATTCAAGATCTAAATATGTTCAAAGTGATTTGAATAGGTGTTATTCTGAAGTGAAGGAAAAGCTTGATAATAATATTTTGGTATTATTTACAGGAACTCCTTGTCAAGTACAAGGATTAAAGCTGTATTTGAGAAAAGATTATAATAATTTAATTACATGCGATATAGTTTGTCATGGTGTTCCAAGTCCTAAGGTATTTAGAGATTATCTTAATTTCTTATGTGACAAATATAAGAGCCAAATAGTTGACATTAATATGAAATTTAAGAAATATGGATGGGAAAAACCTGTTATTAAAATAGAGTTTGATAATGGTAGAAAAATAATTAATACTAAAGAAACTAGATTATGGACAGAAATATTCTTTGAACATTATGCTACTCGACTATGTTGTCATGATTGTAGATTTGCTAATTTTAACAGACCAGGAGATATTACAATAGGTGATTTCTGGGGGATACATGATTCACATCCTAATTTTTATGATTATAATGGAGTTTCATTATTATTAATTAATAATAAAAAAGGAAATATGATTTTCAATAAAATTAAAGATCAAATTACTTATATTGAAAGTTGTGAAGAAAAAGCTATTCAACCTAATTTAAAAGAACCATCAAAGCCTTCAGATAGAAGAGATGAATTTTGGAATGATTATAGTAAAGTAGATTTTAAGAAAATAGCTTATAAGTACTTAGATTACAATATTATTTCAATAATTAAAAGTAGAATAAAGGAAGTATTGGAGAAGTAGAATAAGGGGGAGAATTTTTTGTTTGGAAATATAAAAGGAAAACTTAAGATATCTCAAGGAAAAAAGAATGTTGCAAAATTATCATTTGGTACTTTAATGGGACAAGGAATATCATTTGTTACCTTACCCATTTTTACAAGAATATATGGCGCTGAGGTAATAGGAATATGGACAGTTTTACAATCTATTGCAATAATTATAAATTCATTTTCTGATCTAGGGTTTACTAATGCATTAATGGTTGAGAAAGATGAAGATAAAATATTATGTATATATAAAGTTGTTTCAAGTATAGTATTTATAGTAGCATTACTTTCAGGCTTTGTCTTACTTATTTATTATTCAAATTTTAATAAAAAGGGAGTAAGTTCATGGTTTATAGGTGTTTTTATTTTTGTTGCTGTCTTTACATTACAACAAATTCAAATATGCTATACATGGCTTAATAGAAATGGTAAATACCAAACATTGATGAAAAATCCAATAATTAACAATGTTACTTTTGGAGTTATAGGTATTACTTTAGGTTTAATAGGATATAAATCATATGGATACTATATTGGATGGATATTAGGTCAATTTTTAACACTTATTCATATGAAAAAGCAATTACCAAATGAGCTTTTTACTTTTAATATTGAAGATTATAAATATGTTTTTTCTAAATATATAAAGTTTTTAAAATATCAAATGCCAACAAATATTATTTCCAATTTTAAAAATCAATTACCTATTTTATGTATTAGTGGATTTTATGGCTCTAAGATTTTAGGATACTATTCAATATCTGTAAAAATATTATATATCCCAATTACATTATTAGCATCAGCAGTAGGAAGAGTATTCTTTCAGAAGACCTCAGAAATGAAACGTTTAGGTCAAAATATAGGTAATTATGTATATAAAAATTTATCGGATGCTATGAAAATTGGAGCTTTACCAATGATTGGAATAATGTCAGCCGGAGATATTATTATAACTGTATTTTTTGGGGAGTTATGGAAACCTGCAGGGATAATTATTAGAATACTAGCGTTGCAAAATTTCTTTATGTTTTTAATGATGACAGTTCAGGGGTTATCTATAACACTTGATAAACAAAACTATGCGATGGTTTCATCAGTAGCTCAATCAATAGGATATATTTTTGGATTATTTATTGGTAAGTATGTATTTAATAGTATATATATTGGTGTTGCAATTATGGGATTACTTTTTGTTATTATTAATATAATTTACTTCAGTATGATGTTTAAGGTTATGGAGATTAGCCCTAAAAAATATTTGTTCAATGTTTTATCATATATTTTAATAATGTTTGCTGGAACTATGATAATTAGAGCGATTTTATTGTTTGTAGGATTAGTTACATCAATATAATTAAAAGTGAATTAAAAAAAATGGTAATCTATAGTAGCAAGCGATAGAGCCAAGCCCTCTCGCTAGGACCCTAAGTGTTCAGAAAATTACTAGTGACAAGCATTATATAAGCTATGTTTGAAAAAGCATGGCTTTTTATTTTGAAAAGAACTATTTTCAGAAAATTTCAAAAATGTATTTTACATAAAGGAAATAATAATATATAATTGAAGTGAAAAAATAAATAGGAGAATGTAATATGTCTAAAAATAACAATGAAATAAAGCATGAAGACTTAATAATGAAAAAAGCAATGGATGTATTTGCAGAAGAAGGTTTAGTTTATGAAGAGATTTAGAACCACAGGTGTTTGCAATCCTAATATACAATACATGGTAGATATTACAGATAAGATAGAGCAGGTTAAGAAACTAATAGAAGATAATGAATATTTTGTAATAAATAGACCAAGACAATATGGAAAAACTACAATGTTATCAGCCTTAAAAAGGGAGCTTTTAAACAAATATCTAGTTATTAGTATAAGTTTTGAAAAGTTTGGTGATATAGCATTTAGTGATGAAGAAATATTTTGTAAGAAATTTTTAAAAAACTGTGCTAGAGCAATAAGACTTATAGATAGAAATAATAGTAATAAGCTATTTGAGTATAGCAAAGATGTGACTGATTTAGATACTTTAAGTGATTATATAAGTGAGTTTATAGAGGAATGTGATAGAGAAGTTATACTTATAATAGATGAAGTAGATAAAAGCTCTGACAATCAATTATTTATAAATTTTTTAGGTATTCTTAGAGAAAAATATTTAAGAAGAATAGATGATGAAGATGTATCTTTTAAATCAGTAATACTTGCAGGCTTATATGATATAAAAAACTTAAAATTAAGACCATATGAAGAAAAAAAATATAATTCTCCATGGAATATAGCAGTACCTTTTAACATAGATATGAGTCTTTCAGAGAAAGGCATAGAAAAAATGCTTAAAGAGTATAAAAATGATAGAAATATAAGACTAAATGCTAAAAAATCAGCAGAGTTTATACATTTCTATACAAATGGTTATCCATTCTTAGTAAGTAGGATATGTCAAATAATAGATGAAGATTTAAATGCTTTATGGAATGAAGAAAATATGATAAAAGCCATAAAAATATTATTAAATGAGAAAAATACACTATTTGATGATTTGATAAAAAATATAGAGAATAATAATGATTTAAAAGAATATATTTTAGATATTATAATGAATGGAGCTAGAAATACCTTTAATATACTTAATCCTATTATAAATTTAGGAGTAATGTTTGGATACTTTAAAAACGAAGACAACATGGTAGCTATTTCAAATAGAATATTTTCTCAAGTTTTATATAACTATTTTTCATCATTACTAGAAAATAATGATACAATGAAAAAATATAATTTTAAATCTGATTTTATTTGTGGTAATGGTCTTAATGTTGAAAAGATTTTAATTAGATTTCAGCAGTTTATGAAGGAAGAATATTCTTCAAAAAATGAAAGCTTTTTAGAAACTCATGGTAGAATGTTATTTTTATCTTTTCTAACACCAATAATAAATGGAATAGGATTTGCTTTTAAAGAGGTACAAGTATCTGAGGAAAAAAGATTAGATGTAGTAATAACTTATAATAACAATAAATATATAATAGAGCTAAAAGTATGGCATGGAGAAGAATACCATGAAAAAGGTTTAAAGCAATTAGTAGATTATCTTAACATTAATAATCAAAATAAAGGATACTTACTAATATTTAATTTTAATAAAAATAAAGAGTATAAAAAAGAAGAAGTAATTGTTGAAGGAAAAGAAATATTTGAAGTATTTGTTTAGAAATTTAAGCATTTAGAAAATTATAAGTAGAAAGCATAATATAAGCTGTATTCGAAAGAGTATGGCTTTTGGTTTTGAAAAAATATTTTCAGAAAATTATAATAAATCTATTTTACATAAATAAGAGAATACTATATAATTATAATGTTGATTGATAATATAATAAAATTAGGAGTATTTAAGTATATGAAAAGATTTAATACAACTGGTCTTTGTAATCCAAAGAAGCATTATATGGTTGATATAAGTGATAAGTTAGAAAAAATAAAGGTATTAATAGAGAATGAAGAATACTTTGTAATAAATAGACCAAGGCAATATGGAAAAACTACAACATTAACAGCTTTAGAAAATAGTTTAAATGAGAAATATTTAGTTATAGATATAAGCTTTGAAGGAACTGATGAAGAAAGTTTTTCAAATACAAAAAGTTTTTGTAGGCTTTTTGTGGCTTTAATTTCGGAAAGTTTAGAATATATTGATGAAGAAATAAATAAAAAGTTTAAAAAAATTAGTGAAAATATTGAGAGTTTAGTAGATTTATCAAAAGCAATATCAAGATTTATAAAAATAATAGATAAAGAAATAATTCTTATAATAGATGAGGTTGATAAAAGTTCAAATAATCAAGTATTTTTAAATTTTTTGGGCATGCTTAGAAATAAATATTTAGATAGAGAAAAAGGAAAGACAGTTACATTTAAGTCTGTAATATTAGCTGGAGTTTATGATATAAAAAATTTAAAACTAAAACTAAGACCAGATGAGGAAAGAAAATATAATTCTCCTTGGAATATAGCAGTTCCTTTTAATATAGATATGAGTCTTTCAGAAAAAGGAATAGAAGGTATGCTTAAAGAGTATAAAAATGATAAAAGTTTAAATTTTGATACTTCACAGGTAGCAGAGTTTATATATTTTTATACGAGTGGATATCCATTTTTAGTAAGTAGATTGTGTCAAATAATAGATGAAAATTTAGGAGCTTCTTGGAGTGAAGAAAATATGATAAGGGCTGTAAAGCTTCTATTAGATGAGAATAATACTTTATTTGATGATTTGGTAAAAAATATAGAAAATAATAAAGACCTTCAAAATCTTATTGAGAGCATAGTCATTGATGGAAAGATTATAAGCTTTAATTTAAGTAATCCTATAATAAATTTAGGTGTAATATTTGGAATTTTGTCTAAGAGGGACAATAAGGTATCTATAAGCAATAGGCTATATGAGCAATATATTTATGATTACCTATCATCTAAAATAGAAGTATCAAATAATGTTTTAGAAAAGTATAATTTTAAAAGTGACTTTATTGAAGGAAATGGATTAAATATAGAAAAGATATTACTAAGATTTCAACAATTTATGAAAGAGCAATATAGTAAAAAAGATGCAATATTTTTAGAAAGAGAAGGTAGATTACTTTTTCTAGCATTTATAAAGCCAATAATAAATGGAGTAGGATTTGATTTTAAAGAAGTTCAAATTTCAGAGGAAAAAAGACTAGATATAGTTATAGTATATAATAATAATAAGTATATAATAGAGCTAAAAGTGTGGCGTGGAGAAGAATACCACAAAAAAGGTTTAGAGCAACTAGCTGATTATCTTAACATTAATAATCAAAATAAAGGATACTTACTAATATTTAATTTTA
>UQBY01000030.1 GCA_900539375.1 uncultured Clostridium sp.
TTTATTATATTTGAAATTGTTTTGTTAACATAATCAGTTCTTATATTGTCTAATTTATGATGAAGTTTTTGTACCTTAACTATTTGTTTTTTATATTTGATTTAGTAGCAGTTCCTCCTTTCTTTTTTTAATTTTCATATTTTTTTGAGAGTTTTTTCTACTATCTTTTTAATTTATTTTCTATTTTTTTATTTTTTCTGTTTTATTTATATTTTTCACCCTTTGAACATATTGCAAAATCCTTTAAACCTAAATCTATACCTATTCCTTCATTTATATTTTTAGAAACAATGGGCATATCAACTAACTATATAAGTCCTCCTTTATAACTATCTTCAGAAAAATAATCTAAAACATTAAATATAAATAATTATATCATATAATTTACAAATAAAATTAAAAGAAGCATTATTTTTCAAAATGCTCCTTAAATAATTTATTATTTTTTTTCTCTTTCTTTTTTATATTGCCCTAATAATCCATCATATTTTTTTCCAACTATTCTAAAATAAACTTCAAATCCTATTGTCATAATTATAAAAATTACTATAAATATAATAATAAATGTTACCCATGAGCCAATATTATCTTTAGGAAACCAATTAAAACAAATTGCACATAGGGTTAATATAGTCAAAAATGGGACAACAAATATTATAAGCCTTGTACTATAATTAACTTTTTTAATTAAAAAGTTAGTAAAAGCTATATACTGAATTAATGAACCTAATATAGAAAATAATAATATAGTTAATAGAGTTGTAATTTCTATAGATTCTTTTTTAAATAATAAAGAAATAATCATAAATACCATCATAAAACCTGTAAACATACAGCTTATTTGGGTTATAAATTTTGTAATATTTTTCATAGTATACTCCTTTCTTTAAATAAGACCTAGTTTTTCTTTTATAGTATGAACATATTGTCTTGAAACATATAATCTTTCATCATTATTCATAGTTACAAGCATTTTCCCACCAAATTCAGGTCTTAAAGATTTTATTTGTTTAAAATTTATTATTGTGGACTTTGAAGCTCTAAAAAAATCACTTTCAATAAGTTTTTCTTCAAGTTCATATAGCTTTAATGGGGTTTCATATATATCTTTACTTGTATAAAAAAAGGTTTTTTTATCTACAGTATCTATATATAATATTTTCTGCACATCTAATATAAACATTTCTCCTTCTTTTATTCCTGTAATTTTTTTATTAAAAATTTTAAGTAAAGATATAATATTTACTATACTTTCATCTGTTTTTTGACAATTAATTGTGATTTCTGTTTCACTTAATAAAGGATTTTCATTAATGTGAATTTTCATTTTTCTTCTCCTTTCAAGGTACCTTATAATATTATTATATTTATAGTTAAATTTTTCTTCAATAAGAAATGCCTATATTGTAGATAATATAGAATAAGATGTATAATATAACCATTAAGTTGTCAAATAGGTTATATGATGTAATAAATTATAGGGGGATTAGTTAATGGATAATAAGATAAGAATTAACAAAAAAATAGTTAGTAAAATAATAATTATAGTTTTAGCTATAGTAGCAATAGTCTTTGTTTACAATATAAAAAGAATAAATAATAAGATTAAATGTAAAGGATATTTATGGGTAGCAAAAAAAGATGAAATTCAGTTAATATTGGTAGGAACTATTCATCAAAGTTCATCAAAGTATAATATTATGAATAAGAAATTAGAAGAAATAATTAAAGATGCAGATGAATTGTTAGTAGAAGTAGATTTGACAGATAAAAATATAGAAGAAAGAAAAAAAGAGCTATTGAGCATCCCTAATAATGAAACTATAGAGAGTTATCTAAGTAATGATGAATACTCAAAATTAGAATCTATAATAAAAAATTTAAATGGTGATTTTAATGAAATTAAAAATAAAATTCCAGAAGGTATAACTATGGAAATAGAGGAACTTATGTATAAAAAATTAGGTTATTCTGAAGATGGATTAGATTTGAAGTTAATGAAATATGCTAAAAATAATAATATTAAGATAAGTGAGCTTGAAGGAGTAGAAAAAAATTTGCAAATAAGAAAACAAATTTATGGAATAGATTATTTAAAACAATATATAAATAATTATTCTAGTAATTTTGAAAATATATCTAAGGAAAGTATTGAAAAGTCTTTAGAAGTATTTTCAGAAGGTAACATTAAAACTCCAGAAGAAGAAGTATCTTTATTAAAGAAACAAAATGAACAATATTATAATATAATATGTAAAAATAGAAATAAAGATATTGTTAATAAAATCAACAGCTTAGCAAAATGTGGTAAAAAGCAAATTGTAGCAATAGGATATAATCACTATTTTGGTTCAGATAGTGTAAAGACATTACTTGAGAAAGATGGATATGAAATAACTGAATATTAAATATATATTCATATAAAAAGCAAATTGAATATACAAATAAAAAACTTAAAGTAAAAATATATATTCAATTTGCTCTAATTTAAATTATTTTATCCAATTTTCTACTTTATTTTTTGATTCATAAACTACACTACCTTGAATTGGCAAACCTTCTAAAACAGTTGCACCTTTACAGATTTTTTTTATATCACTTTCGCTGCTTCCCATTCTAGAACCTTCATTAGTACAAAATGGCTTTATTATTTTATTTGTAAAATTTAATTTTTCTAGTTGGGTAAACATTGGCATAGGCATTGTTCCACACCAATTAGGAAAACCTATATAAATCACTTCATAATCATCTATATTATCTAAATACTTTTTTAACTTTGGTCTTGCATTTTCACTTTTTTCTTTTGATGCTAAATCCACACATTCTCTATAATTATATGGGTAATCTATAGCTTTTTCTACTTTAAATAAATCAGCCTTTGTTATGTCTTTTATCATTTCTGCAATTACTTCAGTATTTCCTTTATCAATATTTCTAATGCCATCTGACATATAGTTTTCTCCTGTATGTGAGAAATATATTACTAAAGATTTTTTTCCTAATAAATTCATTTTTACCGCCTCTTTTTTTATATTGTTTTCTTAATTTATATATACCACTTTGACCTAACTCTAAGTCAAGTTTTTTATAAAAATTTAATTTTTTAAGAGAAGGTTGTTAGTTATAATAATATTTTTTTGTAGAAGTGCCTAAAGCTTTCCTATAAACTGGAAGTTATATCACTCTTCCTAATTATCTATTGTATAAATGATACAAGCAATTCCTGTAATCATTGAAAATAAAATGGCACCACCCATTGCTTCATCTAATGTTGCGCCAATAAAGAAACCAACTATGCCAGCAATGACCATAATAATAACAGCTAATACAGTTTTAAATTTTTTCATACTCTAAGTCACCCCTTTAAACAACAATTTTCATCTCTTTAAATTTACTTTTATATTTCATTTGTTTCATAAATTCATAAATCAGTTATTATTTTATATAAATTTTTGTTTTTTTGCAATTATTTAATTTTTAAAAAACATTTTTTCGCATATTAATATATTAATTATAAATTAAATAATGGTTGTCTATTTTCAGCACCTAATGCTACTAATATTTTCTGACATTTTTCAAAATCAGCTGAAAGATTATCTTAGGGTAGTTGTCTGTTGACAAACTATCCCTTACCTTTTTTGATTTTTGTTATAATAGGCTCTTCATCACTTATTATATCAATTATTTGCCATTCACAATAAACACCATAATGTGTTAATTTACCAAGTACCTGTTCAGCGAACGTATTAGATGTTATATAATCAAGATATTTTGACTTTGAATAAATACGAAAATATTTTCCATATTTAAATTCTTCATAATCATCACCAAGAGTATAGCTTTCCCAAGTCACATTGTAACCTACATATGATTCAAAATATATGCAATATACAACAGAGCTATCAGGAATTATATTTTTAGATTCACTTATTATTTTTGTAATTGTTTCATTATTTAAATAATTTACAAGTGCTTTTGCATCTTCAAATGAGGTTTCCTTAGCATAAGAACCACAAATATAAATATACAAAGAATTATCCTGTTCAACAAGTCTTATAAGAAAAGAACTTTTTAAATTATTTATCTCATTTATCAAGTTCATATCCATAGTACCACTCCACCTTTAATATTTCCCATTTTTAACTTTTAGAATAATATTATGACTTACTCCATATTTTTTTCCTAATTTTCTGCTGCTTAAATTAGATGATTTTATTTCTTTAATAACTTCTTCTTTTAAAACTTTATTTCGTTTTCCCCTTCTTACTAAATTAATACTTGATATTTGTTTCTCACTTAAAAAACCATTACTAACATCTAATATGTTGTTAAAATCTAAAAATAAAAACTCTTCTTCTGACATTTTAATATCCTTTGGAATAAGGTAGTAATGCTCACTTAATTCTTTCAAAGTAGTTATTTCATTAATATTTTTACTCATTTAAAATCACCTACTTAGCTTATTATATACTTATGATTTTACCATATTTTAGGCCAAATTATAAGTAACTACCCTTCTTTATTTATATCTAACTAATAAAATTCTTAGTAACTTGTTATTTAAGAGTCTTTTTCTTATAATAATACTTAAATGATTATTAAATATTATAGGATGGGATGGTATGGAAATAAAATATACAGAAGAAAAATATTTTACAAAAGAACAGATACAAGAACTTTTCTTATCTGTAAACTGGATTTCAGGAAATTATCCAGAACGTTTATATAAAGCACTTAAAAATTCTTCAACTGTATTAACTGCTTGGGATAATGATAAATTAGTAGGACTTATTCGTGTTTTAGATGATACAGAAATGGTTGCATTTATACACTATGTTTTGGTTAATCCAAATTATCAAGGACATGGAATTGCAGGGAAAATGGTTGAAATGGTAAAGAAAAAATATAAAGATTATCTTTACATTGAGTTAATGCCTGAAGAAAGAAAAAATGCTTCTTTTTATGAAAAACATGGTTTTCATATTATGGAAGGTGGAGTTCCTATGCAGTTAAAAAACTTAAATAATATAAAGTAAAATTTATAAAAAAAATAGTCTATGTTACTTTTTCAAAAAGTTTATGTAGACTATTTTTTATTGTACATTTTTTAAATTTTAAAATATTTTTTTAATATAAATAACATTTTTTCGCATATTAATATGTTATATAAAAATAAATAAAGTATTTAAACCTTTAAATTATGCTCTTTTATAAGACGTAAGGCTATCATTTTATTTAATTTAGGAGTTAAATAATATGGTCCCCTTTTCCCTTCCGTTTTAAGTAATAACCATTTTTAATCAAAATTTCTACAAACTCTCCTTTTGAATAAGTTCTAGGTCTCAAAAAAATCACCTTCTTATTTTAAAAATACATAACCTTTAAAATAGGCTATGTATTTTTTTATTTGTATATCTTTTAAATTTTACTTGTAATTAAAAAATTTAAAGGCTGTTTTAAAGATTTCTTCTATATCCTCACTTATTGTTTCTTTGTTAAAGTTAGGTTCCTCTTCTTTAAAACTTTCTTTTTCAAAATTAATGTTTTCTTCATTTTCATTTAATTTTTCTTTTAATTTTTTATTTTCCTTTTCTAGTTGGTCTATTCTTTTCATAAACCATAGAATTATTTTTTTAGTTTCTTCATCCATAAATTTAAACCTTCCTTCTCTTTTTATATTATTATCACTTTTATAAATATGTTTGTTTATAATAAATATATAATATTTTTTAGTTTTCTTATTTTGAAATTATATTTTTAATGTCTTTTGTAATATTTTCTACAGTTATTCCATTTTCTTTTAATAATTCTTCTGCTACATAACGGTCTGGGAAAGATTTTTTAATTCCATAATTTTTAACTTTCATACTTTCTGTTCCATAATATGAAGCTATTTTTTCTCCAAATCCACCTTCTAGTATTCCATCTTCTAAAGTAATTACTAATTTGTGGTCTTTCTTTAATTCATCTAATAAGTTTTCATCAAGACCTGTAATGAATTTTGGATTTATTAAAGTAGCTTCTATACCTTCTTTTGAAAGAGTATTTAAAACTTCTTCTCCTAAAGAATAGAAATCTCCTAAAGCAATTATTGCAACATCTTTACCTTTTTTTGTAACTTCAAATTTATTTAATTTTGAATAATCTGTGTTATCTTCAATACCCCTTGAAACAACTCCCATACCAGGAACACGAATTGCTACAGGATTTTCCTTTTGTGTCATGGCAAAGTCAAGGATTTTAAAGTATTCTTCCTTACAAGTTGGTGCAAGATAAACTAAGTTTGGAATATTGCTCATCATAGGAATATCAAATAATCCAAGGTGAGTTACATCATTCATTCCATATACAGAAGCTGCAAATACTAAAATAACTGCTGGATTTTTATTTATACATAAATCTTGAGAAAGTTGGTCATAAGTTCTTTGAATAAAGGTACTATAAACTCCATAAACTGGTGTTCCACCATTTTTAGCAATTCCAGAAGCAAGAGCTACTGCATGTTCTTCTGCAATTCCTACATCAACAAATTGTTTTTTAGCTTTCTTTCTTCTATCTTCAGTAAAGCCAAATACAGTAGGAGTTCCAGATGTAATTGCAACTACCTTTTTATCCTCTTCCATTTTCTTTAATAAATATTCTGCTGTAAGATTTCCAAAGTCTTCTCCATCCATAGAGAATTTAGGCTCTCCTGTTGCTAATTCAAAAGGCATACCCCAGTGCCATTGTTCTTTATGTAACTCTGCTGGTTTAAAGCCTTTTCCTTTTATAGTGTGAATGTGTAAAACCACTGGATGGTCTGTATCTTTAACCTTATTAAAAGTTTCTATAAGTTCATTAAAATCATGACCATTTTTTACATAATGATAGTCAAAGCCCATTGCTTTAAAGAAATTACAACTTGCCTTTCCTTCTGTTTCCCTTAATTCTCTTAAGTTTTTATAAAGTCCTCCATGATTTTCTGCAATTGACATATCATTATCATTTACAATAACAATCATGTTAGTTCCTTGTTCAGCTACATTATTTAATCCTTCATAAGCTTCTCCACCACTTAAAGAACCATCTCCAATAAGTGCTATTATATTACCTTTTTCTTCTTTTAAATCTCTAGCTTTAGCAAGACCACAAGCAAGACTTATAGAAGTTGAAGTGTGTCCTATTTCAAAGAAATCATGTTTACTTTCTTCTGGATTAGAATATCCTGAAACATCATCATACTTTTTAGGATTCATAAAAGCATCCTTTCTTCCAGTTAACATTTTATGAACATAACTTTGATGAGAAACATCATAAACTATTTTATCCACTGGTGAGTTAAATACATAATGAAGAGCAACTGTAACTTCAACAATTCCAAGATTTGGTCCAATATGACCACCATGCTCACTTAATTTTTTTAAAAGATTTTCTCTAATTTCTTCACTTAATTTTTCTAATTCTTCTACATTTAATTTTTTCACATCATCTGGTGAAGCTATTTTCTCTAAATACATAGTTTTATTCCTCACTTTCAATTTAAATAAACTTTTAATTATTATTGCTATTTTTATAGCATTAATAATTATATTTTATTTATACCACTTTGAGTTAACTCAAAGTCAACATGTTTATTTAAATTTTTTCTTTTTCTAGTGCCTTTTTCATTTCTTCTATTAATTTATAGGGCTTATGAGTAAAATTATCTGTCTTTTTATGTCTGTCACTTCCTGCACTTGAAAGAAGATTATATTTATTTGCTAAGGTTTTTAATATATTTTGTTTCTTTTCATCATATTTTATATAATAAACTTCCATAGCTGCTACTTTATTTTTAGCTGCCTTTTTAAAATCCTTTATTAAAGTTTCTATTTCTTCATAAGTAAAATTATAATGATATGGATGGGCAAGTATTGGAATTCCTCCATTTTCAGAAATTAATTTTACACACTTGTCCATATCCATATAATGAATAAAATCTAAAGGGTTAATAAAATATGGTGAATAGTTTCCAATATATTTATCAAAAGCTTCATCTATACTAGATACATAATTTTTCTCTAATATAAGATGGGCAATTTGAGGTCTTCCTATTTGGTCAGAGTCTTTATATTGCTTAACTAAATCCTCATAACTTATATTTACACCTAATTCTTGAAGTTTTGACATAATGGCTCTTATATATTTTTCTCTTTGACTATGTAAATTATTAAATATACCACTTATTTTGTCACTTATTCCATTAAAAAATATTCCTACAATATGTATTTCTATAACTTTTCCACTTTTATTTTTATATAATGTACTAAATTCTGCCCCTGGAATAACCTCTAAATTATTAACCTTTCTAGGTTCTTTAATTGCAAAGGTATTATGGTCTGTTATTGCAATAGCTCTTAAATTTTCATCTTCAGCATCTTTAATTGTTTCTTCTACTGTTCTCATGCCATGAGACTTTGTTGTGTGAATATGTAAATCAATACCTTCTGGTTTCATAATCTTTCCCTCCATCTTAATAGACCCTTGTTAACTCTCCTATTTTATACCCCAAAATATTACTAATTTCTATACTTTACCTGCTCCCAAGTTAAATCTTTTTTATCATCAAATCTTATCCAATATTTTTATATTATTAATTTACTTTATAATATCATAATTATATTCTTTAAGTAAAATATTTTAAGTTCACAAATTCTATAATAGTAAATTAAACTCTCTAATAAAGTTTTTATATCTTTAGGCGTTTTTTTGCAACAAATGCAGGATTGCTTGGACGCACATTTCAAGATATAAAAAATTATGTCCAAATTCAACTGTTGAAAAGGAAATGAATATTGTATTTACTGAAAATTATAAAGAAAACTCTCTTGTAACACCAAATAAAGAAATTGAAAACTGGATAAATACACTATAGATTATAGATTTTTTGTGATAATATTATAAGTAGGTATTATGAAAAAATAGGAGGCAAAAATATGAATGAAGTAATTGAAAAAATTGTAACTAGAAGAAGTGTACGTAAATATAAACCAGATATGGTGCCAAGTGATATTATTGATGAAATTTTAAAGGCTGGAACTTATGCAGCAACTGGAATGAATAGACAATCACCTATTATTATCTCTGTAACTGATAAAGCTTTAAGAGATAAATTGTCTAAAATGAATGCTAAAATCATGGGAAAACCTGATATGGACCCATTTTATGGTGCTCCTGTTGTATTAATTGTTTTAGCTGATAAAAGCTATCCAACTTACCTTTATGATGGTAGCCTAGTAATGGGAAATCTTATGTTAGCTGCTCATGCTTTAAATATTGGAAGCTGCTGGATTCATAGAGCTAAGGAAGAATTTGAATCTGAGGAAGGAAAGGAAATATTAAAATCCCTTGGAATTGAAGGAAATTATGAAGGAATAGGTCATTGTATTTTAGGTTATAGTGCTGAAGAAGAAATAAAAGCTGGCCCTAGAAAAGAAAACTACATATACAAAGCATAAACTAAAAGGAGCTATTAAATAGCTCCTTTTAATCTCTCTTTTTTCCTAAGAAAAATAAAGCTACTGTTCCAGGACCTGTATGGCTTCCTATGGTTGCACCTATATCAAATATTTTTACCTTTCCTTTTAAATTTGGGAAATTTTCTTCAATAAGGTTTCTAACTGCATTTGCATCATCTATACATTCTGAATGACTTATATAGCATTTTCCTGAATAAGAAAGTCCATTTTCTGCACTTTCTTTCATTTTTTCTACAATTCTTTGGATAACCTTCTTTTTACTTCTTATTTTTTCTCTTGGAATTAAGCGTCCTTCTTTATCCATATTAAGAAGTGGGCATATATTTAACAAAGTTCCTACAAAACCAGCTGTTTTTGATATACGTCCTCCCTTTATATAAAAAGTAAGGTCTGTTGAGAAAAACCAATGGTTTACCTTTAACTTATTTTCCTCAACCCAATTGTATAATTCATCAATACTTAAGCCTTCATCACGTTTGTCTGCAAGATAAGACATAATAAGACCATATCCTGAAGATGCTCCTAAAGAATCTACAACATATATTTTTCTATCTGGATACTTTTCCTTAAGCTCATCTCTTGCAATACAAGCTGAATTAAAGGTTCCTGATATTCCAGTAGATAAAGATACATGTAAAATATCCTTTCCTTCCTCTAAAAATTTAGTAAAGAATTTAATATATTCATCTACATTTATCTGAGAGGTTTTAGCCTCTGCTCCATTTATCATTGCCTTATACCTATCTTTAGGAGATATAGATTCTCCCATATCATCTAAATACTCTTTTCCACCTAATGAAAAGTGAAAGCAAGCATAATTAATATTTCTTTTATTAAGATATTCTCTTGTTAAGTCAGCTGTAGAACAACAGCTAATAACATAATCAGTCATAAAAAAATCCTCCATAAGTTAAAATTCTAATTAAACATTTATTCCTAAAGCCATTTTACCTACTATTAATGATTTTATCAACTCTTTAGGTTTATACTGTATATTTTACCATAATGTTTAGAAAAATCCAAAAGCATAGTAAATTATTAACTTGACAAGTTATTTATTCTTTTTAAAATATATAATTTTCTATGAAAAATAAAAAAACTACCATTAACAATTAAGCTAATGATAGTTTTATATATTAACTTAGGTTAACCTAAGGAATATTCTGTTGTTTCTTTTTTAATAAGCTTTGCTGAATCTTTTGAAACAAAAGCTCCATTTTTAGTTGAAAAGATACTTTTTTCAACTATTGTATTCATTAATGTTTGAACCTGTTCATCTGTAAGGTCTGTTTTTACACCATCTATAGATATTGTGCTCTTTTTTGTATTTTCACATACAAATGTTAAAGCTAAAGAATTTACTACAGCCATCTTTTTCACCTCCTTATTATAAATTTAAAAATAGTTTTAGCGATTTACTAATTCAGATGTATCTTTTAGATAATAGAAACCAACAGGTTCAGCTAAAACTGCTGCTATAGCCTGTGCTACTGCATGAATATTTTCACTTGTTGCTAAAAGACTAATATTATTAAAGGTTCTGTCTTTATAAATAGTATTGCCCTTTTCATCAGTTTCACCAGTTGAAATCTCCATTACTAAAGAAGTCTTAGTAAGATTTTTTTGAACTGCCATGTTTTTCACCTCCTTTCTCTTCCTTATGTCTTATATATATGGCTATAAAAAATTTTTTTACAAAGTTTCTTAAATTTATTTTTAAAAAATTTAATTATTATTTTAATATTTACAAATCTTTAACTTACTGTGCTCTAATTAAATAAAATTCTTAAACTTATTTCTTTTACTAGGCTTTATTATTAACTCTTAGGAAGGTATACTAAACTTTTAAAATATATAATTCCCTATAAAATGAAAAAATTGCTTTTTAATGTGTAAAATTTAGAAAGTTATGCAAATAAAATTATATGTAGATATTTTTCTTTTCAAAATTTATAAAAATTTTTATTTTAATTTCTTTCTTTATAAATTTTTGCTATTTTTTTACAGTTATCCATTGACTTTATTTTCCAAATACTGTATATTAAAATTAGTAAAAATATTCCAAATATTTATACCACTTCAAAGGGGGAATCTAAAATGGATTATAATCATGTTGAAAATTTAGTAACAAGATTTATCGAAGAAGATGATTTAGAAGCTAAAGAAGAACTTATTAAAAGCTTTATGCCCTTTATAAAAAAATTTTCAAAATCAATTTTTATTTATGGCTATGATAAATATGATATTGAAAATGAATGTTATAGAGCTTTATTAAGAGCATTAACTTATTATAATTCTAGAAGTAATACCTTTGTTGCCTTTGCTATAAAAAGCATTAAAAATTCTTTATATGAGATTTTAAGAAAAGCTAAAACAAGAGAAGTTGCTGAAGGAAAAGAAACACTTATTTTTACAGATGCCCTTGAAAATACTTTAATTTCTCAAGAATTACCTATAGAAGAACAGCTTTATAAAACTTTAGACAATCTTATTTTAAAAGAAGCTATAGAAAAATTACCTTCAGATGAAAAGGTTTTTATAAACTATGTATTCATTAATGGACAAACCTTAAAAAGCTATGCCAAAGAATATCATATAAGCTATAAAGAAGCACTTGCTTTAAGAATGAGAGTTTTAAGAAAACTTAAAAGGATTATTGGAGGGACAGATGGTTTTAATCTTTATATGAAAGGGTGATTATTATGGCAACAAAAATTCCTAATGGATTTATAAGTAAAATTTTAAATTCAAAAAAATACTATGCTATAGATACCATGCTAGGATTATGCTTTATGTCATCTGAATCTAATGATAAAAAGTTTTATGCTATAAAAACTGAAGATTTTTCTATTACTTCCCTTGCAAAAAAACTTAAGGGAAAATACTTTAATGCAGCTTTAAGGACTATTATATCTAATATTAAAGAACTTATTTCACTTAAAATATTAAGTAAAAATGAAGCTGAAAATGAATGGATTCTTACAGGGATGGAGGATATGCACATTAAAGGTGGTAAGGGCTTTACACGTATTTCTAAATGGTTTTTTAGCAATGACTTTAAAGGTCTTACTTTAGTTGAAAAACGTATAGCTTTAGTTTTAGCAATGCTTAAAGGAAGTCGTGCAAGTAAATTTTATAAAGAGGATGAATTTACAATAAATCTTCTTAACTTAAATAATAGTATTTGGTCTAAAGCTCTTAACAGTAATGATAAATACTATGGAAGAAAGATTTTGAAAAGATTTTTAGAAAAGGGCTTTATTGAAAAAATTCAAGAAAAATCTGTTTTTAATTATGCCCCTAAATCTATAAAAAAATTTTCTATTTCTTTTAGATGTAATCTTTTTGTAAAAAAGCAAAGAGAAGTTTTAGATAATGATACTACTAATTTTGTAATCCTTTTAAATCATGAAGAATACAATCTTTTAAAAGAGCTTTTAGACTTTTATAAAGAATCAGGAAAGAAAATTAACCTTACAGATATAGAATTTATGCATATAATCCAAGCTATTGCTCCATTAAACTGGAACTTAAAATATGCTGTAGCAAAGGATATAATAGCTAAATTTATATCTATAAAATACTATAAAGATTCAACTGATATAATTTCTCTTCCTAATTACTTGAAGGGAATTATAAATAATATAATCAAAAGACAAAAGGAAGAAGTTCTAATATAACAAAAGACAAAAAACTAAAATACAAATTTTTTATTTTTATATACCTAAAATCCTTAATTTTTCATAAAAATATGAAAAAACAAAAAGCCAGGCTTTAAATTAAAAAATTTAAGGTCTGGTTTTTCTGCTATAAAAAAATATTTACTAAAAATATGTTAAATAAAAAAATGAAACTATAACTTAGCTGTATAAAAATATAAAAAAATTATTAATCTTTATGAAAAGTTGTCTAAAAATTCTGTAAAGTTATTTAAAAACAATAAAAACTTATCTAAAAATACTACAAAACCCTTTTATTAAAAAAACTCTAAAAGCCTTGAAAATTCTTTTTTAAAAAGCCTTTTTTAAAAAACATAAATTGTAAGTATATTAATAAATAGTATGTAAATAAACTAAGGGTAAGGGTAAAGATAAACTGTGGCTATTTAAAAAAATCTATTATTTTGATTTTTCCTTTAATAAAAGATATATATTAAATAAAATACCTAATATACATAAAACACCAATTACAACGTATAATAAATCTTCTGTTTTTTGCCAAGCAAAATTTGAAAAAAGTGTTATAACAATTAATACAATTAACAAAACACTAATTCCTATCTTAATAAAAATATTATTTAAAGATTTGCTCATAACATCCTCTCCTTTTTAATATTTTTGTAATTATATAGATTTAATAGAAATATTTTATCGATATAAATATTATACTACATTTGCCTATAAAATAAAAACGTTATTTTAGATTTCATAATAAAATAGAAAAAGATAAAAAAAACAGACCTTAAATTAAAAACTTAAGTTCTGTTTTTTAACTACATAATTCAAAATATTTACTATATAACTAACTTACTAAATCTTTAGATTATATGTATGACAATACATAAATAAGCCTACTCTGGAGCTATTCAGTAACAATCCCTTAAT
This sequence comes from uncultured Clostridium sp., assembly GCA_900539375.1. GTDB lineage: Bacteria > Bacillota > Clostridia > Clostridiales > Clostridiaceae > Clostridium. Next base: position 14,102 of record UQBY01000030.1, read on the forward strand.
CAGGTCTAATGTAATTTCCACAGCACCCCTTTTAAACCTAGTATTCATGCGGTCTAATTTTGCTATTTTGCGAAACCTACCCCCTTTTTTAAGGGTTTTTGGGGTTTCGCAAGTTTTTTTTCCTTATGTGGTATTTGTATTTTATCATACTTTCTTTATTTTTGTCTATAGTATATAACATTTTTTACATAATATTCTTTATTTACTTATAAAAATAGGTAAGTTTGGTGGTAAGACTGTGAAAATTATAAAGATAATCACAATAATTATGCTTATTATAATAGGGATTAAATAGTTTATTCCCTTTAAATATTTATAGCAATGGTAGCCTATAAGCTGGGCAAGTACTAGGCTAAAAAATAAAATTAAAACATCTATTATTAAGCTTTCAATTCCAAGAGCATTAGTGTATAGATAATATATTGATGGTACTAAAATTATTCCTGCAATTATAGAAAAAATAGAGGCAGTAAACCATTTATTTTTATTAATATTATGCTTTTTGTAGTTAAAAACATAATATAATATCCACCATAAAAGTAATGGAATTAAAATAAGTTTTATATGTTCCCATATGCTTTCATTTATTGGAGTAAAAAAGCCTATAATAGTATTTTGGTTAGTAAAGTCATAGGCAAAATGAAAAATTGAGCCTAAAATAAATAAAAATGGAACACTATATAATATCCATTTTGCTTCTTTTGATGTTGTATAAGTTTTTGATTCCTTTAACATAATATCTCCATGTATAAATTATTACACAGTATTTATATGAAATATTAAAAAATATATACTTATTCTTATCTATAATCACACTTTTCACATTGGTCAATTTATATTTAACTTTAATCTTTATAAATAAAAAGCCAAACTTTCAACTTAAAGCTTGGTTTTTTATTTATAAAGAATATTTTATTTTCCATAATTAGGGTCTGAAAGTGAATCTTTAAACATTTCAATATATTTATCTGGTCTCCAATCAGTACCATTTACTTTTGGATTATTTTTAAATAAATATCTAGTTGCAAGGGATAAATCTATAGTTGCTGTAAACATTTCTGATTCATCAGCTTCTTCATCTGTAAATTTATGTCCTGCATAATAATAAGGCTCCCAAGTTTTACGACTTGGTCCTATAATAGAACTTCCTCCCCAGAAATAATTATAAACATCTAATCCACCTAAATTAGCAGAAGCAATATAAATACCTTCACGAATAACTGCTGCTTCTAAAGTTGAGGTTCCAAGACATTTACCATGACATTTAGCAAGAGCTGTAGAATTTATGTATAAACGACATCCCTTTGATGCATAATATCTCATTAATTCAGGGAAACAATAAGAATCATAACAAATAGCACAACCAACTGGTCCCCATGGAGTATCTAATATAAAAGGCTTATCTCCTCTTGTTGCCCAATTAGGTTCTGGGTCTGGAAGATGCATTTTATGATAAGAACCAACTAATCCTTCTGGTGAAAATATTGCAAGGGCATTATAAATTATATCAGGATTTTTATCATCTCTTGCAGGCATTCCCATTACAACATAAACACCTAACTTTTTTGTTAATTCTGCAATTTCATTTGTTGAAGGTCCTGGAATTGTCTCAGCAAGTTTATATTGCATTTTTTCCTTTAAAGGTTTGTCAGGCTCATCATCATAACCAGTAAGAGCCATTTCAGGGAATATAACAAAATCACTACCCTTTTTAGCAGCACATTCAATATACCCCTTAATACGATTTAAATTTATAGCTTTTTCACCCCATAGAGCATTAAAAGTTACTACTGATACAGTACATACATCTTTAAACATAAAAATTTTCCTCCTAATAATTAATTGAAAAAGCATTTTCATGTGTGCACCCATGCTGTTTTTTCTAACAAAAAAGAGACCAACCTTATTCTTTAGGTTAGTCTCCATTGACTTCTCTTTACAAACTTTATTATAGACCTAGTTATTTATAAATTCAAGTATTAATTAAACTTATTTTTATTTACTAAAATATTTATCTAATTCATTCATTGATTTTATATCAAATATTTCCATCAATATAATATCAATAGTTTCATTTGGTAATTTACCTATTTATTTTTTCACTTTAATTATATATTATTATTTCTTTTATGCAAAATGAATTTGTTGTAATTTTCTGAAAATAATCCTTTTTAAACAAAAAGCTATAATCTTTTATAATTTCTTGCAACACTTTTCTTTTTTTCTATAATCATATAACCTAACTGAACTAACTTTTTAATACTTCTTTTTACTATAGCAACTGAAATATTAAGTCTATTTAAAATAGTTTCTATAGAAGGATTTTAATGTGTTATCTAATTGCAAAAAAGTTTAATAAAGAAGGTAGTTTAGTATTAGAGGCAGAACAAGGTCAACGACTAGCCTCATTATCTAAATATCTAACATTAACAACATTAGAACAAGGGGTTCAAATAATAACATTAAACAATTTAGAAAGCTATAAGGAGTATTCCCCTTACACAATTATTGGAGATGAGGTTGAATTTATATCAAAAGTAACAAAGATGTAGTAAATCATCTCATAAAAAAACCAAACTTTAAACTTAAAGCTTGGTTTTTTAATTTATAAAGATTAAAATTTTAATTATCTGTCATAATAGGACCATGTACTTCTGTTAAATCTCCTGTTTCAAAGCTATTATATATTGTAGAAACTATTTCATCAAATTTTTCCTTTTCTTCTTTTGGATAACTTATACAAAAGGCATTAAAACATTCTGTTCCTACTACTGTATATTGGTAATATATTAAATTATTCTCTTCCCATGAAAGAATATATGAATTGTCAAACAAAGCTTCATAAGAAATATCTACACCTATTGATTCCTTATTTGATTCAAAATAATCCTTAGTTGTTTGTGATAATACATTATTAAGACCATATGCTTTTAAACAAACAGTATTTTCTAGATTAGTAAGAGTAACTCCATCACCATTCATTGACTCTGTAGATTCTGTTAAAAAATCAGGATAGTCTATTGAAAAACCAAATCTAGCATTACCATATTTTAAATAATTTATTTCCCCATCTTCTGTTACATTAATTTTATTTGATTCATAGGATTTTATTAAATTTATATTTGCTTTTTCATATTCATTTAATTCACTTTCAGAAACACTAAATAATGGGTTTTCTTTATACCAGGTTTTACTTTTAAAATAATTTTTATATTCTTCCATTTTAAATACATACCCATGTCTTGCAAAAATTTCATTTCTAGCAATAGCTAATTCATCTTTGCTTAAATTTTTTATATCCTCTGCTGATAAGTATTTTTTATCACTATCTGGTAAAATATAATCATTATCTTCTTCACTTGAATCTACAAATTTTAAACTAATTAATGTATATCCAGCAAACATACTATCTGCATTTATATTTGCAATAGCCTGAAAATTTTCTGAATAACCTATAACGTAATCACTACCATTAGACGAAGAGCCAAAATTTTTTGTATTTCCTTCAATTTTAACTTGGGTTTCAGAAATTTGAGTGATTTTTGTAATATCAGTAACAATATATTCATCTCCTCTATTCCCCAAAGACAACTCATAATTTCCATTTACATATCTAAGACCATTCTCTTTATCTTTGATAGTAATATCTTTAGAATCAAAAGCATCTTTTAACATTTTATTTACATCTTTCTCTGGAATAGTTATTTTACAATAAGAATTATCACTTTTATAATTATTAAAATCAATAACAGGTTTTAACCAACCATCACAAAACATTATCCACAATAGCCTTAACTTTTCTTCATCTGTAGCAGGTATAATATTTTCATTTTTAGATACTGCTCTTTGTGCTTTAGACATTTTAAAATCACAAGTTTCTCCTATTAACATTGATAATATTCTCTTATCCTCTTCATTTAATGCTATACTTTTTTCTTCAAATTTTTTTACTGTTTCACTAGCTGTATTAGTTTCTTTTTTATTTTTGTCATTACTGTAACTAATTTCTTCTTTATTTTTAACATCTTTTGTTTCATTATTACTTAAATTACATCCATTTAATACACTAACAATCATAATAGTTGTTAATAGTAGTACTATCTTTTTCATATATACAAAATCTCCTTAAAACTACTTACCAAAAAACTTCTTTATATTTTTAACAGTATTACTTGCATAATCTGATACTACATTATCTAAATCATCCTGCTTAGAACGATTACAATGCTTACACATACATTGCAAATTATTTAAATTATCACTTCCACCATATTTTTGAGGAATTATATGGTCAATATTCATACTTATCTCCTCCTTAAGTGAGAATCCAAATTTTATATTTGGCTCTTTGAACTTACCCAGCGAACTTAAGTGAGTCGGGTTTCCTTTTAACTTGTAAGTCTTTTCCTTTTAGAAATTTATCTGCAAATGCATATAACATTGATTCTATATCATATTTATATTCATTATCTGATGATTTTACTATTCTTATTGATTTTATTATTTTTTCTGCTTTTGTAAGTTTTGCTCCCATTATTGGATTAAACTTATTTTTTATTATAGAAAATATAATTTGTTATCTAATATACCTTGTGGTATAAATTCTATTGCTTTACATATTTTATCTGCGTAGCCTGTTGTTATTGGTAATCTCATGCTTTTTGTTGAGCCAATATGTATTTGAGATAATGCATATATTTGATTAAGAATTGTAAGCATATCTAAGTTGCCATATGTTTTTTCTATTTTTAATGGTCTAGGTGAGCCTAAATTTTCTTTAATATCTGTGGTAACTACATATGCTTTATTTTTATTAACCACATATATTGATTTTTTTGGATTTTTTATAGTATTATTATCTATATTTGCCAATTTAATTGGAGTATTTTTTCTAACTTCTATGATATTAAACTTTATATTATATTTTCCAAAATAATTTTCATACCAATTTAAATTCTCTCTTGAAAAGCCATCTCTATGTATAACTATATTTTTAGGAAGCTCTTTGTATTTTTCTTCATAGGAATTTAATACATTATCAAATATTTCTTGTAATATATTATTTTCAATTATTTCTCCACTTTGAGGTATTACTGGCTTATAGTAATTTATTAATTCTCCATGTTTATCAAATAATACAGAACAAGCTGGATGGTGTATTCCTTTTTCTCTTGTTCCTACATCTAAACCAATAAAGCAATCTATATTTCCTTCCATATTATCTATTGCCCAAGGAATACCACCTATTTTCCCTAAAATTCCTAATATAATATTATGTAAATAATATAGTCCTGTATTACTTTTAGAATCTTTAAGTATTTTAGCTGTTTTTACTGAAATCATTTGAGATGGTATATTTTTTTCTGCCCAAACTTTTTTAAATGGGTTATATGGATTTTCTTCACTTTCATCATTTAAATCTGGTATTATTGCTATAACAAATTCTACTTTATTATATTCTTTAACCTTTTGAGCTACCTTTTTATACTCTCTAATATCTCCTGATTTATATTTTTCAAAAATACAATTGCTAGGGTCAAATAAAATATTCATTAAATTATTAGCTATATATTTATTATCAGTACCTTGGTATTTTCCTTCTGTTGCAAAATCATATATGGCTCTAATAGCTTTTTTAGATTCTACCTCATACTCTTCTGGATATAATACTCCAAAACATACCTTTTTTTCTGGCATTTTATAAAAGCCACTTTTAAATATTTGCATTTTATTTTTTATAATACCATTAGCACCAATTAATCTAGGCTCTACTAAAATTCCAGCTTTATATCCTAATTTACTTATATCATCTATATATTTATCACTAAAATACATATTATTTAACTCTTTTATTTCTCCAATATCTTTAATAAAGTTTTTTAATATCTTATACCTATAGCCCATATCCATTTTTACAAGTTCATCAATATCCTTAGAAAAACTAACATCTTCTTTAGATATATACTCTCTTGTTATTATTGGAATTAAGGCATGAGGAATAAAATTAAAAGTTTTCTTCTTAAAGCGAACTACAACTACATTTGCATTTTTATCCTCTTCATTAAAATTCTTAACTCTATATTCTTGATTACTTGAAATATAATAATCTATTAAAGATTGTCCTAATGTACAAGGCTCATTTACCTTAAAATCAGAAATTTCTTCAATAACTCCTGAACTATTAATACTAGACCAATTGTTTTTAACCTCTAAACCTATAACATTAAACCCAAGTTTCATCATTTCATATACATTCTTATCATAAGAAAACTCTGATGAACAACTAACATATAATATAACACCTAAATCATAAGTAATTACAGGATTTATCTTAAACTTTCTCTTTAATAAAAAGCCATTTTTACTTTTTACTATTCTTTCTTTAAAGGCTCTATCTAAAAGAAAATTACAAGTAATGTCACTATTGTTCGCAGCTCTATATTTTCTTGTATTGTTTATTTTAATCCACCTAACTGCATTATTTATATAATACACAATTAAATCTTCATAAATTTGTTTGTTTTCTAAAATATCTAACTCTTCCTCTCCTGCAAAGATTATATCTACATCATTCCTTACAGGAATCTTTTCAAGCTTCTCAACAGATAATAAAACATCACCTTTTACCCCTACAAACTTATGCCCATTATTTGAAGATAAACTGTATCTAGCACTACTTATAACCTTATTAACATTTTCAATATTACCTTTTCCTTTTAAATTATACTTATAAAAAACTTTAGGAGCTAATTTTCCTATACCTTCAAATGCTTCAAATGTTATTTTATTCATTAAAACCATCCTTTTTACTGTAATTTATCCATATTTTTACCCTTAATAATTAATTATTTATATTTAGTTAAATTTCTAAACTCTTTAATTTTTATCTAGATTTGATTGCTTATAGATTTTATATATTTTTCATACCTTTCCTTGCTATCTTCAATACTCTTTTTAGTAAATCCACTTGCTTCATAATCCTTATTTGAAAAATCATAAATAAAATTTGATATTCTCATCTTTCCATTATTTCCATCAGCAATTAAAAATAATTTTTCTTTTGCTCTAGTCATTGCAACATATAGTAATTTCTTTTCTCTATTAATAAATTCTAATATATCTTCATTAATAAGTTGCTCATCTTTTCCTTCATTTGATTCTTTTATCTTTTTTATTTCCTCTTCATTAGGATAATATTTTTTATTAAAATCTACAATAAAAACATAATCAAATTCTAATCCTTTAACATCATATACATTTGTATAAAATACCTGTTTTTCTTTATTGTAATTAAACTTTTTACTATAATTAGAAATATCTGAGATACTAATCATTAATTCTTTTTCTATATACTTTCTTAAATCACTTTTATAATCTTTCTTTTCCTTTATTTCCTCTCTATGCACTATTGCAATACTTTTTTCAGGATATTTATTGAATATTTCCTTTATACTATTTACTAAATATTTAGCTGCTAAAGTTCTAGTTTTTGTAGCATGTATTATAGGTCTATCTCCTTGTTTCACAAATTGTTTTTCAGAAAATTTTCCTTCTGAATCAGAGAATTTTAATGAATTAGCCAGTGTTATAATTTGTTCAGTAGATCTATAATTCTTATTCAATATCTTCCTTTTTCCTTTTTCTTTTATGTTTAATCCTAAATCTTCATATTTTATTGGAGATTTTTTATATATTCTTTGTTTTGCATCTCCTGATAATACTATTGACTTTTTTGTTAACTGACATAGTGCCATAATTTGCATTGGATCTAAATCTTGAACCTCATCTACAAATATATAATCAAATTTGTATTCATCACTTATTAAATGTTTATTGTATATTATTTTTAATGCATAATCTTCTAAATCTAAACTTTCTCCATACTTTTTGCTATCTATATCTTTTTGATATCTTTCATAAATTTTAAATATTGTTTTTCTTTGACTTCTTGTAAGTCTTATACTTTTACTTCTTCCAGTTCTTTCAGTCATTAGATATCTGTCTAAATTTATTAATCCCATTGCTTTTATCCATGCTATTTCTTCAACTATAAACTTTATTGTATGTGTCTTGTATAATTTTTCTTCTTTAGGTAAAAAAATACTTTCTGTATACTCAGCCCATAGAGGTGCTATTCTTCTAAATGCAGTATCTTCATACTTTTTTTGTTTTTCTATAGTAATCTTTCCTATACCTCTTTCAATAACTTTAATTTTTTTTAATATATCTGTAGCCATCTCATGAAATGTCATAATATATGCTTTATGTTTATGAACATTTTCACAATATTCCTTTGATGTTAATAATCTTTTTTTAGTATCTTCAATCAATGTTGAATTATAAGTTACAAATAATATTCTTTTAGATTCTTCCCTTAGCAAAACATTTATAAATTTGTATAATAAAGTTAAACTTTTCCCTGTTCCTGCATAACCTTCTATTAATAATTGATCTTCATCATTTTCTATAATATTTATTTGTTCAGCAGATAAATTTATTCCTTCTAAATAAGAATAATCTTTAAAATTTTGCCATATCTTTGAAAGTTTTATGAAAAAAGCTTTACTTTCATTACTTATTGTCAATTGCAAAATCCCCCTTTTTACAAATATAGCAATAAGGACACATTTTACAATGTAATCCACTATTTACCAAATCATCATCTAAATATTCATCTACAAATTCGTTAAAATATCTATTACTATTAAATTCGCCTTTATTGTATCTATTGCGTATTCTGCTTTTTTCAGTAACAATATATTTACTTTTTAATAGGTATAACTTATCAATACTTTTAGGATAATTTAATCCTTCAAAATATTTATACTCCCCTAAAATCTTTCTTGAATATTCACAATCTAATATATTTTTTTTCAAAACATCCTCCCATTGTGGAAATAATGGAAGGAAAAAATTATATAAATTAGAATATCCTTTTTCTATATTGTTTTTTAACATACTTATTAATACTGAAAAAAGCATTCTATGATGAAAGTCGGAATAATATATTGGATAATCTTCTATTATAGATGAATATAAGAATTTATTCCCACAAAAATCCAAATTTCTAAAATCAACTTCTGGCAATGATTTTAAATTATTTTTTATCTCTTTTTTATCATAGCTATATTCTAATTCTTCTATCATTTCATCATCTTTAATATAATCATTAAAGTCTAAATATTGCTTAACATACTCAATATTTCTATAAATAGATTCTATTTGTTTTAATAATATGGACTTATTATCTTCTTTTCTTAATCCTTCTATCCAACTAAATTCAACATTTCCATTATAATTAATAAGAAGATTTGCTATTGCAAATTTAATATAATGTTCAAAAGATTCTTTACTTTTTTCTTGAAGTTCTACTCCATATAAAGCAAATCTTCTACTTATTCCATAAAGATTCTCTCTTAACAATACTTTTATTTCTTCCATTGAAAATATCTTATTTTCTATCTTATATTTTTCTAAATATTTTTCAAATGCTTTATATGATAAATCTGCAACACATAATTTTTTTACATTTTTCAATAATTTATCTCTTAAGATTACACCTTCTAATTGATCAATAGAAAAATCTCTTTCATGTTTTTCTTCATTATCATTTAAAAATAAATATATATTAAAAAGTTCTCCAAAATCATCTTTGTGAATTTTTTCACCAAAAAGATTTGGATTTTCTAATACTCCATAAATTTTTCTTACTATTTTTTTGTTTTTTCCATTTCCATTATTGTAAATATTAACTATATATTCATTTCTAAAAAGATAAGTCATATATTCCAAAGTTTGTTTTACATCTAATATTTCATCTGATTTTTCAAATATTTTTAATATAAATGCTTTTAATCTCATAGTAACCATAAGCATGTAATTAGCTGTTATTTTATATTTTTCTAAATTAACATATCCAAAGCTCCTAAATGGATTAGATAAAAAAGCTTTTTTGTTATCTTTCTTAATCCTAATTTTGTTTTGTTCTTCAAAAATGTTTCCTATTTCATCAATATCCTTTATTTTTTCAATTCTTTCAATTATTTCATCTATTGTGGAAACTCCTGAAAAATATTCTTCATTCTCTACTAAAAAAGCTGATAACCTTATTCCATTCCAATTTTTATATGATATCCATCCTGAAGTTATCATTTCCATATATGTATTAAAATCCATTTTTACAGTAGTGTCCTTTTTTTTACATCTAAATAAATTAAATATAAAACTACCTATTCTACTTTGATAACAATGATTTTCAATGTTTAATTCACTTCTTTTTATACATGAACCTAAACTGTCTTTGTAAAAAGTTATTATTATATCTTTTTTTGTATCTTTAATAAAATCTGATATTTCTCTATAATTTTTTACTTTAACTTTTTCTTGTTGATAATCATTTATATAATTTCCTTCTAAATATTCTATATATTTTATATTTGATTTTATTGGTAATGAATATTCTTTATTTATCTCTAAATCAAATATAGAGAAATCTTTATATATCATAGTCCAGTTTTTATTTACTACATTAAGATTTTTAAAATAAGGTATTCTAAATATTAATTCATATCCTACAATATTTAACATAGTAATTATCATATATCTATTAAGGTCAATGTAATTAATATTGAAAAAATATATTTTTTCAATATTTCTTTTATTCAATTTTATATGATTATCTTTGTTATTTTTTTTCATATATTGTTTTTGCATAATTAATTCTATATTAGAAAAACTTTCATATTTAAGAACTTCATCACTTAATTCATTAAAGAGTTTATTTTTAGTAAATCTATTAAAAATCTCAAATAATAATTTTTCCTTTATATCTTTAGGTCTACTATCTAAGGATTTTACTCCAGCATTAATTAAAAATACAAAATCACTAAATAATATATCTATATTATCTTCTAAATATTTTAATTCTCTAAGTTCTCCATTATCATTTATATTTTCTTTTAAATCAAATAAAATTAACCTTAATTGTGCTTTAAGCCTTGCCTTATTAATAGTATTATTCCAATTAGGATAAATAATATTTGAAAAGTTTTCTATATCTAATATTCTCCAATATTCTTGTATATCTACATTAGTTAATTCTTTAATCATATTAGCTATAGATGTATTAGAGGTTATGTATATTGAGTTTTCTTCTATCTTAAGATTTTTGAAATAATTCTTTGAATTATTGTGAGTTTCAACCTTATACATTATATCTTGCACCTCCAATTAAACTTTTCCAATTATTTTGGCTCTCTGTTCCTATAATATTGCCTGCATTAAGAAATAATTTCTTTTTACATCTAGTCATTGCAACATAAAGAAGTCTTGCCTCTTCTCCAATGATTTCTTCCTTTTCTTCTTTTAAATAATTTAAATAATGAGAATTTCTATATTCATCATCACCTAATATAAATTTAAAACCTACATTGACTAAATTATCATGACTTCTTAAGATAACATCCACTCCTTTGTCCACAATAAACCTATTTGTTAATTTAGGAATAATTACATAATCATATTCTAAACCTTTTGCTTTATGTACAGTAGAACATTGTAAAAATTCAGTTTCATAACTTGAATCTGGTTTTCTTATATTCTCCTCATTATCTGTTGAAATTTTTAATTTTAAAAAATTTTCAATTGAGTATACAGATGATATAGTATCGGAAAAATTATCTTTAATTAAATATATTAAATATTCCAAATTAAGCTTATATTCCAATGTTTTTATATAAGCTATTTTTTTATAATCTCTATTATTTTTTTTAGCTTTTATATACTCTGATTTGTAATATTCCTTAACTGGATTTAAATCATCCACAATATTATCAATAAGTTCTAAAATATTCATATTTGTTACTTTTTCAACATAACTTTTCCATGAAATTTCATCTAATATACTACATAAATATTCATTTATTCCTATAGTGTCTTTCTCTAATATAATTTTTTTATTAACCTTCATATTTACATAAGGAGTATCTATGAATGAATACATTATTGTATTCGAATTTGGATTAATTAATGCCCTTATCATTAAATAAAAGTCCCTGACAGCTTCATGTCTATAAAAATCACCTTCCACATCAATTCTACAAGGAATACTTTTTCTGTCGCAAAATTCTTTAAAATCTTTTAAATCATTATTACTTCTAAATAATACTGAAACATATTCATTTTCATTTTTACTTTCTAAAATATCTAGATAAAAATCACCAATATTATCTTCATATAAAGTTAAAGTTGAATAATCTATTTTATTTTCTTTATCTTTGTTTACTAAAGAATATATATAATCTTCTTCTTTATAACTAAACTTCTTTACATTCTTATCTATGTTAATAAATAAATCATTTATTTCATTTAATAAATTTGCATCTGTTCTATAATTTCTAGTCATTGAAAATTCTTTTATTGGCATTTTTAACAAATTTAATTTTTCTTTTAATCTGTGAAAAGAAGTATATTCCGCCCCCCTAAACCTGTATATGCTTTGTTTTTCATCCCCTACTACTAAAAGTTTTGCACCAGTTATATGACAAAACTGTGCAACAAAATCTATTTGAACATTATCACTATCTTGAAATTCATCAACCATTAGATAGGCAAATTTGTTTTTAGCTTCATAAAAAAGCTTTTCGTATGTTAACCTTTTCATTAAATCTGCTATTTCTACTTCATATTCTTTTTCATTATCTAAATATTCTTGTGCTTTAGTTATAACAATTTTTATTAATTTTGATAATCCTTTTTCATCTGTTCCAAAATTAACTTCATAACTTTCAGAATTAATATCTATAGAATAATTATCTAACTTCTCCCAAATATAAAGTAACTTATCTTCAATATCATATAAAGGATAATATTTTACAATTTCATATAGTTCTTTATGATTTTTAAAAACATAATTTAACCCAATAATAATAGCTTTTTTTCTTTTAAATTTAAAAGATCTAACTTTTATTTCCTTATTAATATTTATATTTTTTCCAAATTCATTTAATAATTTTTTAGAAAAGCCATGTATAGTTGATATAGTACACTTTATTGCTTCATCCATCATATTTAAATAATCTGGATCTTTTGTTACATCATAATATTTTTCTAAAACAGATATTAGTTTTTCTCTCATTTCACTACTTGCCTTATTGGTAAATGTTATCATTGCAACTTTATCAAAAGTGAAATCTTTTACAGTTTTCTTTAAATATATGAATCTATTTATCATAGTAGTAGTTTTTCCAGTACCAGCTCCTGAAACAATAATATAATTACAATCTTTATCAGCTGTTATTATTTCATATTGAGCATTATTAAAATCACACTCTTTGCTACAAATTTTTTCATACAATCTTTTATTAAGAATTTTACCATCTGCAGATATTAATATATCATCATCACTTAATTTTTCAATATTTTCATATACATATAACATATTATTATCTAAAGCTAATTTAAATTCATCTAAATCATATTCATTTAATTCTAACTCTTCTTTAAAAACACTTGATAAAAACAAGTGTACTATAACACCTCTACTCAAATAGTTTTCAATATTCTCAATATTTTCCTCAAACAACTCATTATAGTATAAAATAACTGCATATTTTTCATTATCAATCATATTTTTCTCTCCATATTCTTTACATGATTTTGTTAAGTTAATATTATATAGACAACCACTCCTATCAGGATTTACAATAAAATTATAAATAAATATTTCCCCCTTGAAAGGAGCGATTGTTATGCATAATTATTTATACTTTTGAAAAAATTAC
>UQBY01000031.1 GCA_900539375.1 uncultured Clostridium sp.
TGTGTTTTTGGTTTGGTAGATTTATTTTACAATGAAAAGGGTGGTTTTTCTATTAAATTTTTCTTGATTCTTATCAAATTTCAATAAAGTAAATATTTGTATATAAACTGTCCGTAAGTCAGGGCTTAAGGGGGTTTTCAGAAGCTATTAAAGCAGTTTATCCTAAAACAGAAATTCAAAAATGTATTATTCATCAAATAAGAAATTCTTGCAAATATGTTTCATATAAGGATTTAAAAGCTTTTAATGCAGATTTAAAGCTAATATATAAAGCAACAACAGAAGACGTAGCGTTAGCTGAATTGGATAGATTGGAAGAAAAATGGGGAGATAAATATTTGTTAGCAATAAATAGTTGGAGAAACAATTGGGATGAGCTCTCAACTTTCTTTAAGTATCCACCTGAAATAAGAAAAATAATATATACAAATAATTCTATGGAAAGTTATAATCGTCAATTAAGGAAAGTTACCAAGAGTAAATCTATATTTCCAAATGATGAATCATTATTAAAGATTTTATACTTAGCTACAGTTGATATAACAAAAAAATGGACACAAGGTATTCGAGGATGGGCTCAAATTTTAGCTCAATTATCAATCTTCTTCGAAGGTCGATTAGAGCAATTTATTTATTAAAAATATATGTTAAAAAGTAAGGTTGAATTCAACTTTAACATTTCAACCTTACTTCAAATAAAATATTACTTATTCAGTTTACACAAAACTATTGACAGACTCTAAGATATTTTGTATGAAAAATATTATTATAAATTTAAACTTTCAATCCAAGATTTAAGTTCTGTTTCTTTTATTGTTCCATTTAGTAATTTTCCTTCTGAAATATTAGCATCAGGAACAATTTTCTTTAATCCTTCAACTGTTTTTCCAAATCCACTACCGCCAGATGTTGCAAAAAGTATAATTTTTTTATTGTTGAAGTCATAGCTTTCTAAAAATGTATCTATTATGCTTGGTTCACGATACCACCAAATAGGAAATCCTAAGAATATTACATCATAATTGCTCATATCATCAACTTTATTTGCAATTTCAGGACGACAATTTAAATCCTTCATTTCAAGGCTACTACGACTTTGTTTATTCATCCAGTTTAAATCTGCCTTTGAATATGGTATTGTTGGTTTAATTTCATAAATATCAGCATTAGCTGCAACAGAAAGAGCTTGTGCAACCTTTTTTGTTACTCCACTTGCTGAAAAATATGCTACTAATGTTTTTTTCATTTTTTATTCCTCCAATTCTTTTTATATATTTTAAAATTATTTTTTCTCATCTAATAACATAACACCTTGAGGTGGATTTTTATCTATTGCACCTACAATTGGGTGTGGTACATAAAGTTCTTCTAAATATGAAATATCTTCTTCTGTAAGAGTTAAATCTAATGCTTTAGTGGCATCATCAAGATATTGTGCTTTTGTAGCACCAATAATAGGAGAAGATACTCCCTTTGCCCATTGCCATGCAATTGCAATTTGAGACATTTTGCATTTGTATTTTTCAGCAAGTTCATGGACACGTTTTACAATTAATATATCTTGATTTTGCATATTATCATATTTTCCTTTTGCAACACGGTCTGTTTTTCCTCTTAAAGTATTAGACTCCCATTGAGGTCTTGTTAGATGACCAGCTGCAAGGGGACTGTATGGCATTAATGAAACTCCCATTTGTTTGCATATAGGAATCAATTCTCTTTCATCTTCTCTGTATAGCAAATTATAGTGATTCTCCATAGCAGAGAAAGGGGTTAAATTATTTTCTTTGGCTACAAGTTGCATATTATAAATTTGATATCCATACATGGCAGAGGCTCCAAGTGCACGAACTTTCCCAGACTTTACTAGTTTATTCAAAGCTTCCATTGTTTCTTCAATTGGTGTATCATAATCAAAACGATGAATAATATATAAGTCTAAATAGTCAGTTCCAAGGCGTTTTAGTGTACCATCTATTTCTCTTGCAATTGCCTCTTTTGATAATCGTCCTTCATTAAAGTAAACTTTTGAAGCAATAACAACTTTCTCTCTTGATATATTATTTTTTATTGCACGTCCTAGATATTCTTCACTTGTTCCTGCAGAATAACCATTGGCAGTATCAAAAAAATTAATACCTAAATCAAGTGCATGTTTTATTACTTCTTCACTTTTAGATTCATCTAAAGTCCAGTCATGCATAGTTCCTGCCTTACCAAAACTCATACAACCAACACATAATTTTGAAATTTTAATATCTGTATTTCCTAGCTTTGTATATTCCATAATTTTCACATCCTTACAAACCTAAAAGTCTTTTTACTTCTGCATATGTAATTTCATAAATTGACATATATACATAATTTACATTTGCTTGTGCCATAGCTTTTTTTTGTTTTTCTGTTACAACAGTATAAGGATAAATACCAAACATAAAAGGAAAAAAGGAAAAAATAAAATCTTGTTTATCTTGCATAGTCATATCAGGAAAAAATTGTTCTAGGCAATTTCTAACTTCTGCTAAAGCTTTACCATATACAACTTTAAATTCAACAAGACATTCCATACGACTATTTTCTTCCATATCATAATGATTCATAGATAATAATTTTAAAAGATTTTTTCTTTCTTCTAATGAATGAGCAAAATGAGATGCAAAATCAAGTTTGCTCATATTTTTATTTTCAAATTGTAACTGCTTTAAATTGTTTATCCATAATTCATATTCTTTTTGTAGAAGAGCTAAGAAAATTTCTTCCTTTGTGTGAAAATAATTATATATAGAAGTACGTGTAAAAGAAGTTGCATTTCCAATTTCCTTCATTGTTATTTTTTTAAAACTCATAGTTTCATAAAGCTTCTCACAAGCTGATATAATTTCTTCTCTTCTTGATGTAGTAATATTAGATACTTTTGGCATAAATCCTCCTAAAAAATATTTTTGTTCTGACACTATGTCAACAATTATATTTTAAACATATTCTGACACTATGTCAATATGGATTTTAATTTGTCCCATCTTTGACAGTTGGAAAAGACAAAAATCCTGTAAACCCTCATAAAATAAGGGATACAGGATTTTTATTTATTAGTTTAAAACAATATGATTTATTTCAGAAAGGTTATTTTTTAAATAATTAATTAAATTATTGCAAGATATATCTTGAAGCAATAGTGATGATTCATCAGAATAAAAAGCTGCGTGAGGAGTTATTATAACATTATTTCTATTGAATAATGGATTATTTTTTATATCAGGATTTTCTTTAGATAATACATCTAAGGCAGCACCTAATAAAATATTTTTATCTAAAGCATTTATTAAAGCTTTTTCATCAACACATACACCTCGTCCTACATTAATAAAAAGAGGGGAGTTTTTTAATGATTTAAAATAACAAGAATCAAAGTAAGCTAAATTATCTTTTGAAACATTCATATGATTAGAAATAATATCAGCATTTTCAAAGACATAATCATTATCTACTAAACGAAATCCTATTTTTTCTGCCACTTCGTTGGGAAGATAAGGGTCTACAGCAACTATATTCATATCAAAAGCTTTTGCACGTTTAGCAACTGCTTGTCCAATTCTACCTAATCCGTAAATAGCTAAGGTTTTACCGGCTAAACGTGGTACAGAGCCAACTAGTTTATACTGCCATTTATTTTCTTTTTCAATGAAATACTGATGAGATTTTATTTTTTTTGATAATGCAAGAATAAGAGTCATAGTAAATTCAGCCACTTCAATTGTGCAATATTCCTTTATTGCACATACAGCTATGTTATGCTTTTTAGCATCCTTTAAATTAATAGTATCAAATCCTGTAGCATTAATGCTTATGCATTTAAGATTTGGACATTTATTTAAGATAGAATCATCTATTTTTAAGAAGGCTGTAATTAATCCATCAGCATCTTTTAATACATTTATTAGAGAAGAATTATCCTTATATGGATGTATAACAACATTAGAATCAGGAAAAGCATCTTTTAATAATTTAACTTCATAAGCTAAATTTCTATTTAAGGTGTCTATATAATCACTTATTACTATTTTCATAAAAATTGCCTCCTTGTAAGTATACTGTATACAATAAATTATAAATAATATTCACACTATTTGTCAATAAAAAATAGTGTGGATATCATATTATAATAACCTATTACCAACATTAATAATATGGTTACGCATAGCAATTTCAGCATAGTCTTTTTGCCCATCCTTTAAAAATTGTACTATAGTTTTATGTTCATCTATGGCTGTACGACAATGCTGTTCTAATGTATCTGACAGCATTAAGAAGCGATTAGTAATCTGATTCAATTTACCGATTACTTCAATTAAATAATTATTTTTTGTAAGTTCGGCAAGATAAATGTGAAAATCATAATCTAAATTTATATAATCAATATAATTAGGTTTATCTTTGGATAAAACCTCTAATTGGTTATTTAAAATATTTTCCAATTTATCAATACAATTTTTTTCTAGTGGTGTTTCTATAAGTTGAATACATAAGCATTCTAAATTACAGCGTACCACACTAATATTTTTAATATCATCTTTAGTTACATTTGAAACTATTATATGATTAGTTGAATCACATTCAGCTAATCCTTCATATACTAACTGTTGAAGAGCTGCTCTTATAGGGGTTCTGCTTATAGAAAGCTGCTTGCTTAAGGGTTCTTCAGCTAATATACTGCCAGGTTTTAGAGTATTATTAATTATTGCATCTTTAATTATTTCATACGCTTTTTGAGAAAGCGGTATATTCTTTTTAATTGATTTTAATTTCATAGCAACTATCCTTTACTTATATTTTGTATACATATTTCATATAAATTATACACTAAAATAGTAAGATATTAAATAATGTATTTAATTTACTTATCTTTAATAAAAAGAGAACAACAGCTACTATATTAATGATACTAGTAATATGTATTAAATTTAACAGTATTAAAAAAATATATTGACAAATATTAAAATAAGATATAATATAAGTATATAGTAAATAGTACACGGTATACAGTATGCTGAAATAAAAAGAGACGAAGATGTCCATTAATATTATGGTATCTTCGTTTTTTTTATTTATAAAGGAGGTTTCATTAATGAGAAAAATGAAAGAAACTTATAGTGGAGAAATTTCAAATAAAACTGAACCAATTATTTTTGTAAATAAAATAAAAAAAAGTTATAAAAAACTTGAAGTTTTAAAAGAAATAGAACTAGTAGTAAGAAAAGGAGAAGTTATAGTTATAATAGGACCATCAGGTTCAGGAAAAAGTACATTAATAAGATGTATTAATGCATTAGAGGGTATAGATAAGGGTGATATAACATTTAATGGACATTCAATAATTTATGGACCAAGAGACCTTAATAAATATAGAGAAAAGGTTGGAATGGTATTTCAACATTTTAATTTATTCCCACATTTAACAGTAATGCAAAATATTACTTTGGGGCCAATAAAATTAAAAAAAATACCTAAAGATGTAGCAGAACAAAAAGCAATAGCTTTATTAAAAGAAGTTGGATTAGAAGATAAAAAAGATGAATATCCTGAGAAGTTATCTGGAGGACAAAAACAAAGAATTGCTATTTGTAGATCTTTGGCAATGGAGCCTAAGGTATTATTATTTGATGAACCAACATCAGCATTAGACCCTGAAATGGTTGGAGAAGTTCTTAATGTAATTAAGAGCTTAGCACATAGTGGTATGACGCTTTTAATAGTTACCCATGAAATGGGATTTGCAAAAGAAGTTGCAGATAAAATAGTTTTCATGGATGGTGGGTACATAGTTGAAAGTGGAACTCCTAAACAAATATTTGAAGAAAGTAAAAATGAAAGGATAAATAATTTTTTAAGTAGTGTTTTAAAATAATTGATGTATACAGAATACAAAATAAGTGGAGGGAATTTATATGATAAAGTTATTTGAATTTGCTTTTAAATATAAAGCTATGTTATGGCAAGGATTTAAAGTAACAATATTAATGTCAGTGATAACTATTATTTTAGGATTAATATTTGGTATTCTAATGGCATCTATGAAAATTTGTAAAATAAAAATATTAAATATTATTGCAAATATTTATGTTTCTGTTATTAGAGGAACACCAGTATTAGTTCAGATAGCAATTGTTTTTTATGGTTTGCCCATGATGGGAATAAATATCCCAGAAATTATGGTAGGAAGCGTTGATGTGAGCAGATTAGTTTCGGGAATTATAGCCTTAACAGTTAATACTACAGCGTACATATGCGAGATAATAAGAAGTGGAATAGAATCAATTGATAAAGGTCAGACAGAAGCAGCACGTTCAATAGGATTTTCGTCAGTAAGTACAATGATATTAATAATTTTACCACAAGCAATAAAAAATATTTTACCAGCTATGGCAAATGAATTTATTACAATAATAAAAACAACTTCACAAGTATCAGTTATAGGTATTGCTGAACTTATGTATGTTGCAGATACTATCAGAGGAATTAGTTTTCATCCAATGAAACCATTAATTATTGTAGCTATAATGTACTTTATAATAACTTCTGTAATTTCTATTTTTGTTAAAATATTGGAAAATAGATTAAAAAGAAGTTCAAGATAAGATTATAATAATTAATAATTATAATATAAAAAAAATTAAGGAGAGATGGATTATGAAATTAAAGAAAATAAGAAAATTAATATCAGTAGGTGTTTTAGCAGCGTTTACAATGTGCGGGGTAATGGGATGTGGAACTTCAGAAAAAAAGAGTGATTCAGATTCATCAAGCTCAAGTGAAAGTTTATTAGAATCAATTAAAGCAGATGGCAAATTAGTTGTTGGTACAGCATCAGGATATGCACCATATGAATTTGCAGATACTTCAGAAGGAAATAAAATAGTTGGGGTAGATATAGAGTTAGCACAGGCAATAGCAGATGAATTAGGAGTAAAATTGGAAGTTCAGGATATGACTTTTAGTGCGTTATTATCATCACTAACAGCTAATAAAATTGATTTAGCAATTGCCGGAATATGTGTTACTGAAGAAAGAAAGAAGACAATAGATTTTTCAGACACATACATAGATGCAGAACAAAAAGTATTAGTAAGAAATGAGGATGTAAGTAAATATAATACATTAGATAAGTTTGATGGAGATAAAGTAGGAGCACAAAAATCAACTACACAAGAAACTTTAGCTAATACAGAAATAAAAGATGCAACAGTTGTATCACTTGAAAAAGTTCCAGATTTAATTCTTGAATTAAAAGATAAGAAGATAAATGGAATAATTATAGAAAGTGTAGTAGCAGAACAATATATTCTAGCAAATCCAGATTTAGCATTTTGTGATGCAAAATTTGAAAATAACTTAAAACCAACAGCAATAGCATTAAGAAAGGGAAATGAAGATTTAGTAGAAATATTAAATAAGGTAATAAAAGAAAATAAAGATAATGGTAATATTGATAAGTGGATTAAAGAATATAGTAAAAAATCAGCAGAAAACGCAAAGTAATATAAAAATAAGAGTATTGTTATACTAAATTAAATCCTTGGATTTTAGGTGCTTAAATAAAATTTTTTATGGGACTGTTGTATCAAAAAATATTAATACAATATATAGTACTTTGCTAAGTGCATATTACAATGTATATTGTTATAAAAATTCTTTGTGCGACAGTCCCGTTTTATAATGGAGGTATTTATATGTTTGTTAAAAATGGAACAGGAGAGTTAAAAAGAGTATTAGTTTCAAAACCAACTTTTTTAAAACCAGCCCCTATAAATGAAATAGCAAAGAAATGGGAAAAAACTACTTTAGATATAGAAAAAATGAAAAGAGAGCATGAAGAATTTGTAAATGCTTATAAAAATTTAGGAATAGAAGTTGAATTTTTAGAGCCTAATGAAAAACGACCTAATTCAGTTTTTGCAAGAGATTTTGGAGGCTGTATTAAGGAAGGATATATTTTAGGAAATTTTAAGTTGTCATTAAGAGAATTAGAACATATTGATTATAAAACAAAAATGAAAGAATTAAATATTCCAATAGTTGCAGAATGTAAAGAAGGATTATTTGAGGGCGGAGATTTTGCTTTTATAAATGAGAAAACAATAGCTATAGGAATGGCTGACAGAAGTAACTTGGCAGGAGTTTCTGAAATAAGAAATCAAATTTCAAAGTATGGATATGAAGTCATAGGAGTGCCATTAAAGAAAGAATATCTTCACTTAGATATGTGCTTTAATTTAGTAGATGATAATTTAGCAGTAGCATATAAGGAAGGGATGCCAAAGGAATTTTTGGATTTAGTTAATAAATTAGATATTGAAATTATCCCAGTAGAAGAAGAGAGTATTTTTAAACATGGATGCAATCTGCAGAGTTTAGGAAAACATAGAGTATTGTCATTGAAGCAGAATAGTTTTGTTAATGAAGAATTAGCAAAAAGAAATATGGATGTAATAGAACTTGATATAACAGAAATTTTAAAAGCTGGAGGAGGGCCACATTGCATGACTTTCCCTATAGAAAGAATATAAGTTAAAAATTCTATTATTTATTTTACTAATTTAATTGACTTGAAAGATAAAAAATGGTATTATACAAGCGAACAGAATACTGTATACAGAATACAAAATTAAACAGAAAAGAGGTAATGTCATGTTTAATGAAATATTAGATTTAACTAAGAAATTGGTAAGTATAAGCAGTGTAAATGGCTCAATTGGTGAAAAAAATATAGGGTGTTTTATAGAAAAATATTTTAAAGATATTCCCTATTTTAAAACACATTCATCTCGAGTTATTGTTCAAAAATTGAAAAATGATCCATTGGAAAGGCAAAATGTAATTGTTTTGTTAAAAGGAGAAAAAGAAGAAAGCAATAAAACAATAATTTTTCATGGACACACAGATACTGTAGGAGTAGAGGATTTTGGAAATTTATCTGAATATGCTTTTGATTGTGATAAATTAATGAAAAAATTAAAAGAAATTACTTTACCAGAAGAGGTAGAAAAAGACCTTATGTCAGGAGATTATTTATTTGGAAGAGGTGCTTGTGACATGAAAAGCGGAGATGCTGTTTTTATGGTCTTAATTAAACATCTTTCAGAAAAAGTAAAAGAGCTTAAGGGAAATATAATAGCCATGTTTAATCCGGTAGAAGAAAATCTTCATACAGGGATTATTGAAGCTAGAGAAATATTAGAACAACTTCAGGAAAAATTTAATTTAAAATATGAGCTAGCAATAAATAATGACTATATATGTCCATTATATCCTAATGATACTACAAGACATGTTTATACAGGTTCAGTAGGAAAAATATTACCTTGTTTTTATATTCAAGGAAAAGAAACTCATGTAGGTCAATGTTTTGAAGGATTTGATGCATCACTTACAGCTTCAGAACTTGTAAAGCTTGTTAATTTAAATACTGATTTTTGTGAAGCCTATAATGGAGAATATACTTTGCCTCCTTCAGCATTAAAAATGAAAGATTTAAAAAATGAATATAATGTGCAGACTTCTTTCAATAGTTTTGTATATTTTAATTATTTTATACATAATGCTTCAATTAATGAGATAATGAAAAAACTTTATGATGTATCTTTTAGAGCATTAAATAATACAGAGAAAATAATAAATGACAGATATAAAGATTACTGTAGATTAAGTAATATGGAGTATTCAAAAATAAATTATGAAAAGCAAGTATTATCATATAATGAGCTTTTTAAGAAGGCTGAAGAAAAATGTGGTTATAATTTAAGTAAATTAATAGAAGAAATGACAGATAGACTTATAAAAGAAAATGTTGATAAAAGAGAAATTCCTATGAACATAGTAAGAAAATTATGTAAAATAGCTCAGATTAATATTCCAACAATAGTAATATTCTTTGCAGCACCATATTGTCCACATAATACTTTAAAGAAAGAAGATAAAAAGGAAAAACAATTATTTATAGATATAGAAAATATTTTAGATGAATTTGGAAAAGAATCAAATGAAAAGTATCAGTTACATCAATTTTTCCCAAGTTTAACTGACAGTAGTTATTTGAAAATTGATGATGATGAAGAATCAATAAATCTTTTAATAAACAATTTTCCAAGTTATGAAAAATTATATAATGTTCCATTAGATAAAATTAAAAAATTAAATATATCTGCTATTAATTATGGATGTTTTGGAAAGGACGCGCATAAATGGACAGAAAGAGTATATATGCCTTATTCCTTTAATGTGCTTCCAAGATTAATTTTAAAAACTATAAATTATTTTTTTGATGAAAAGGAGAATTAGAAATGAAATATTCATTTAAAATGCCTGTAAATGTAATACAGGAAAAAGAGTGTGTCAAAAATAATATTAATATTTTTAAGCAGGCAGGAACTAAAGCTTTAATAGTTACAGGAAGACATTCTGCAAAAGCTTGTGGAGCATTAGATGATGTTGAATTCATATTAAATGAAGCTAGTATTGATTATGAAATTTTTAATGAAGTTGAAAATAACCCATCCTTAGAAACAGTTGTTAAAGCAGCTGATATTGCTAAAAAAAGCAATATAGATTTTATTATTGGAATTGGAGGTGGCTCACCAATAGATGCTTCAAAAGCAATAGCAGTATTAGCAGCTAATGATATAGAAATATCTGATATGTTTAAAAATAAATTTGATAAGGCACTAAATATTATTGCAGTGCCAACTACATCAGGGACAGGAAGTGAGGCAACTCCTTATAGTGTGTTATTAAGAAAGGATTTACAAACAAAAGTTAGTTTTGGAAATGAATATACTTTTCCTAAATATGCTTTATTAGATCCTAAATATACTTATTCATTAAATTATGATACAACAGTTAATACAGCAATTGATGCTTTTACACATTGTATTGAAGGATATTTAAGCAACCGTTCAAATTCAATAAGTGATGCATTAGCATTAGATGCAATTAGGATTTTTGGAGAGGTATTAAAAGACTTAAGTAAAAAAAATATAACAGAAGATGGCAGAGAAAAATTAATGTATGTTTCATTGATTGGAGGAATTGTAATAGCTAATACTGGAGTGACAATAGCTCATGGAATGGGATATTGTTATACATATTTTAAAGATATACCACATGGAAAAGCTAATGGATTGTTAATGAAAAATTATTTGGAATATGTATATCCAGAAAGAATAGAAAAAGTCAATAAAGTTTTAGAACTATTAGAATGTAGAAATATAAAAGAATTTGCAGACATATTGGAAATAATGATTGGTAAAGCTCCTAAATTAACTGATAAAGAGATAGACCAATATACAAAGCTTACATTAATGCAGCAGGGCAGTATGAAAAATACTGCAAGAATAGTTGACGAAAATATTATTAAAATGTTATGGGAAAAAATGAATAAATAAATTATTATAAAATTATAAATGAAAGGGTGATTAATAATGGAACAAACATTATATGAACGTTGTAAAAAGGTAATGCCACCAGTTGCTAATAGAGCAACAACACTAGGAGTAAAGGAAGGGAGAGGTTCTTATCTTATTACTGAAGATGGAAAAGAAATATTAGATTTTGCAAGTGGAGTAGCAGTATGTAATATAGGACATAATCATCCAAAGGTAGTTAAAGTGGCAAAAGAACAAATTGATAAATTAATTCATGGTGGACATAATGTTGTATATTATGAAAGCTATGTAGCTTTAGCTGAAAAATTAGTTCAATTAACTGGTGGAGATACTATGGTTTATTTTAGTAATAGTGGTGCTGAAGCTAATGAAGGGGCAATAAAACTTGCTAAATATGTTACAAAGAGACCAGCTATAATATCTTTTAAAGGTGCTTTTCATGGAAGAACATTAGCCACCACATCAATTACAACTTCTAATTCAGCATATCGTAAAAATTATGAAGGGTTACTTCCAAGTGTTTATTTTTTAGAATATCCAAATCTTTATAGAACTCCTTATCAAGCTGAAAATGGAGAATGTCCTGAAAGATATTTTACTCAGTTTGATGAATTATTTCATAATGTTATAGACCCATATTCTGTAGCAGCTATTATTATGGAACCTGTTCAAGGAGAAGGTGGTTATATAGTTCCTCCTAAATCATTTGTAGAATATGTTAGAAAAATATGTGATAAGTATGGAATAATGTTAATTTTTGATGAAGTACAAACAGGTTTTGGGCGTACTGGAAAATTATTTGCACATGAGCATTTTGATGTTAAGCCAGACATATTTACTACAGCAAAGGCTATTGCATCAGGATTTCCATTAGCAGCAGTAATAGGGAAAAAAGAAATTATGGAACAATGGATGCCAGGAGCTCATGGAGGAACATTTGGAGGAAATCCAGTGGCTTGTGCAGCAGCTCTTGCAACAATAGATGTTTTAGAAAATGGAGCCATTGAAAATGGAGCAGAAATGGGTGAATATCTACACCAAAAATTATTAATATTTAAAGATAAGTATAAATTTATAGGTGATGTAAGAGGATTGGGTCTTATGCAGGCCATGGAAATAGTAAAAGAAAATAATGAGCCTGATGTAGAAAAAACTAATGCTATTAAAGCAAAAGCTCTAGAAAAGGGATTACTTTTATTAACATGTGGAAGCTATAAAAATGTAATTAGATATATAGCACCAACAACAGTAAGTAAGGAAGAAATGGACAAAGCTATTAATATAATGGCAGAAGTCTTAGAAGAACTATAGTTAATGGAAGCTGCTCAAATTGTTTTACATCAAGTAATTATTATGTTTCTTTTAATTTTAATAGGAATTATTTTAATTAAAAGAAACATAGTAAATAAAAATTCCCTTAAAGATTTATCAAACATATTATTATATGTAGTAGTTCCTGCATTGTTAATAAGAGCTTATAATAAAAAAATACAAAAAGAAGAACTAATAGGGCTTGGGATATCTTTCATATTATCTATATCTTTTCATATTTTAGCCATTATTTTAGCAAAAATATTTATTAAAAAAAGGAATAATGAAAATTATATAATAGATAGATTAGGAGCAGTTTATTCTAATTGTGGTTTTATGGCATTTCCAATACTAAATGTGGCTTTAGGAGATAAAGGAATATTTTATGGAGCATCATTTGTAGCAATGTTTAATGTATTTATTTGGAGCAATGGTGTTAAATCATTAGAGGAAAGTAAAAAATTTAGTGTGAAAAAAGCAATAATTAATCCAGGTTGTATAGCTGCAGGACTTGGAATAATTACTTATATTATGCAGATTTCTTATCCGTCAGTCGTAACAGATACTATGGATTTTTTAGCAGATTTAAATACACCACTAGCAATGATTGCAGTAGGATGCATGTTATCAGATGTAAAATGGAAAGAGGTATTGAAAGATATTACTTTATATAAAATTGTATTTATAAGAAATATAATAATTCCAGTTATTTTTTTACTAATATTGTCAGCATTACATATATCTAATATAAGTAAAACAGTAAGGACAGTTTGCATAGCCATTGTGTTATGTGCCTCATGTCCAACGGCAAACTCTATAAGTTTAATACCAAAGTCTTTGGGGTTTGATGGAAGCAGAGGTGCAAAAATAATAGCATTTACTACAATTTTATCTATAATAACATTGCCTTTAATAACTTATACTGCTCTTAAATTGCTATAAAATGTTGTAATAAAGGGTTGTCACATTAAAAATTAAAAATTGTTAGTGACAGCCCCTAAGTTTTTAATTAGCTAAGCTTTTTACAAAGCTATCATCAATCATATCTTTACAATCAAAATTATTATTATCAAATACACCTAATTTATACATAAAGTCACGTACTGTATTTTGAGTATATCCCCAGTAGCTATAATCATCAGCTTCTGTAAAAGCAGTTACAACATCATCTACAGTTGGAATTAATAATCCATTCATTTGTTCTGCAAATTCTTCCTCTGTTACTCCAAGTTGTTTACCCATAATTTTGTTTGCATCATCAGGGTTTTCTTTCCAATAATCTACTGCTTCAAAGAAAGCTTTTATAACTCCAGTAACTGCATCAGGATTATTTTTAATAACAGATTTAGAAGCACCTAATACATCTGTTATTAAATTAGGATTGTCAGCTGATGAAAATAATTCTGTACCACCTGCAGCTTTTGCTTGTGAAAAGTATGGGTCCCAAATACATGCTGCATCACATTGTCCTGCTATAAATGCATTTCCTGATTCTTGAATAGACATATCTACAATATTTACATCTTTTTCAGTCATACCATTTTCATTTAATAAAGTAAGTAAAAGCATATGGTCAACACTATAAATTTGAGTAGCAATTGTTTTACCAGCTAAATCAGAAATATTTTTTATATCAGACTTTGCAACAAGTCCTTCTGAACCATTTGACTTATCTGTTTCTAATACAATAGAGAATTCTCCGCCTTGTGCAAAAGGTGATATTGTTTCAGATGAAGCAAAGGTACAAAAATCAATTTTTCCACCTATAAAAGCATTAGTACTTTCAGTTGTTGATGAAAAGTCTTTAATTGTGACATTAACACCATTTTCTTCAAAATAACCTTTCTCTTTAGCTAAATAGAAAAACATATTTGTAGGCCAAGAGGTTGTTCCTAATGTAACTTTAGGTAATCCATTTTCATCAGAAGATGAACTACTATCATTACCACATGCACATAAACAAAGTGACATTATAACTATTAAAAATAAACTTAAAATTCTTTTCTTCATAATATTTACCTACCTTTCTTTTTTTATTATTTATTGTACATTAAGTACATTAAATCTTGAGCAATTGTTGCTGCAGCAAGTGCTGTTATTTCTCCATGGTCATATGCAGGAAGAACTTCAACTAAATCAGCAGCTACAACATTTATTCCTTTTAGTTCATATAATAATTTTCTAACTTGAGCTGAAGATGGACCTCCTATAACTGGAGTACCAGTTCCAGGTGCAGCTGATGGGTCTAAAGCATCAATATCAAAGGTTAAATAAACTGGCATATCGCAAACTATTGATTTTATTTTAGCTGCTAAATCTTTCATATCCATAAATACTGCTTCTTGAGCATAGATAATATTATAACCACACTCTGTCATTTCTGTTCTAATAAATACTTGTGCTGAATGTGATGGGTCAATACAACCTTCTGCTTGTAAATCATATGCAAAATTTGCATGTGATACATTTCCATCTGTACATGGTGTACTATCTTGATGTGAATCAAAGTGAAGTAATGCTAATTTTCCATACTTTTCACTTGCTGCTCTTACCATTCCATAAGGGATTGTATGGTCACCACCAAGGGTTAGTAATTTACATCCTGCATTTAATATTTTTTTTGCATGTTCATAAGTTTCTTCTAACATAACCTTTGTTGTATTAGCACCAACATAATATCCTACATCTCCATAATCAATAATCTTAGCTACTTGGCTAATTTTATAATCCCATGGATATGAAAAACAATTAGAAAGTTGACTCATATTACGTATAGCTCTAGGACCAAGTCTTGCTCCAGGACGATTTGTAACACCACTATCAAAAGGTACTCCCATAATAGCTATATCAACACCTTCTAAGTCTCTTGTTACTGGATATAAATTAAAGCTTGGTATTCCTCCATAATGTAAATGTTTTTGAATTTCGTATTCCATAATATATTCCTCCTATAATGCACATAACATATTTTTTAATAAAAAAGGTGCTAGAAACTGTATTTCCTAGCACCTTTGCTGTGTTTTTTAATTAACTTGTTGATATTATTATGGACTTTTTATCTTAATATTACAATGTAACTTGTGCACAAATAATTTTGTTTCTCTAGCACTAAATATTAAATGTTTATGTTAAAATCGTAATATATGAGGTGATAACAGTGAATTGTGAAGACTTAATAAATATGAAACAAATTAAAGATGGTATGAAATTAATTGCTGGTGAAAAGGGCATTAGAAGAAATATTAGATGGATTTATTTTGCTGATTGTATTCAATGTTTGAAAGATGATTTTAATTTAGTTGAACTTATACATGGTGGGGAGTTAGTTATAGTAACTAATGAAAGATTAACAGATAATGATGAAAAAATTATAGATATGATAAAAGTTATGAATAAAAAAGAAATAGCAGCTTTTGTTATAAATGAGGGACAAATATCTAAAAGGGTTAAGGATTATTGTAATGAAATAGAGTTACCCTTATATGAACTATCAGTAAATTTACATCTTATAGATTTATCTCAAATAGTATGTAAAGCTTTAGTTGAAGAAGAGAGTAATATTAATTCAAGAGAAAGAATTTTATCAACTATTTTATACTCAGAACATTTACAAGTAGAGGATGTTTTAGAACAAGCTAAATATATAGGAATTAATTTATCTGGTGAGCAGAGAATAATAGTTATGGATATAAATGAAAATAAAAACTTAGGTGAAGGTAAGTTTATGAAAATACAAGACAAGATTAAAAAAGATATGGAATCAGAAGTTAGTTTTTATGGATTAAAAAAGCTTGTAACATTATCCCAATCAAATTATATAGTAGTTCTCTTACCATTAAATATATTTAGCAATGAAATATTAACTTCTATATTAAAGAAAATAATAAAAAAAGTAGAAAGTATTTATAAAATATCTCTAAAAGTAGGGGTAGGAACAGCATATGAATATATTGAAGATTTAAAAAAGAGTTATCAAGAAGCTAAAAGTGCTATAGATATATCAAATATTATGACAAATGGAGAAAAGATATATTTTTATGAAAGCCTTGGAATTTACTCACTAATAACACAAATTAATAATGGTAAGTTTCTTGATAGTTATGTGGAAAGTAAAATAGGAAAACTTATTAAAATGGATAAAATGCAAGAAGGAGACCTTTGTGATACTTTAGAAACTTATTTAGAACATAATTGTAATGCTAATGCTACATCAGAAGCTTTATTTATACATAGAAATACTATGAGATATCGTATGGATAAAATTAAAAAAATATTAGATGATGATATTAATAATATGTCTGTACTTTTAGAATTAAAACTTGCTTTTGCAATTAAACATTATAGAGATAGAAGAGATGGTTAGAAGACATTTGTTTATTGTGCATTATGCACAATAATAATTATATAATACAAACATTGTAACAAGTTGAAAATGTCAATATAATATAAGCATAAAGTACATAATAGTTAAAAGACAAGGGCGTCAAAAGTAATATTTTGACGCCCTTCTTTTTAGTTAAAATTAAAAGTTTATTTTAGAAAGGATGATAAAGTTATGAAGATGATTAAAGCTGTTATAAGACCAGAAAAATGTGATGAGGTATTAAACAAATTATGTGAATCAGGATATCGTTCTGTAACAAGATTTGGTGTTATAGGAAGAGGTAAACAAAAAGGATTAAAAGTTGAAGATGTATACTATGATGAAATTCCAAAGGAAATGCTTATGGTAGTTGTTGAAGATGAAGATGTTGATAAAGTCACTAATATAATTGTTAAAACTTCAAGAACAAATGATGAGGGAGCTTTTGGAGATGGAAAAATATTTATTTTCCCAGTAGAAACTGTTATTACAGTAAGTTCAGGAAAAAATGAATTGTAGGAGGCTATACAATGAAACAAGTTATTATTATTTTAAGACCTAATTGTTATTTTAAAACAAAGGAAGCATTAAGTGATAATCGTTTTTTTGCTATGAGTACTAAAGAAGTGTTAGGTAGAGGAAAGTCAACAGTTCATTTTACAGCAAGTGAAGATGAAAATTTAAGTATTGCAGAAAAAAATTATGAAAATACTCTTCTTGCTAAAAAAATGATTGAAATGGTTGTGCCAGATGAAGCAGTTAATGCAGTTATAGATATTGTCCTTTCTGTAAATAGTCATGGAACAGAAGGAGATGGAAAAATTTTCGTACTTCCTGTTGAGGAAAGTATTCGTATCCATACAGGTGAAAAAGGTGAGGATGCACTTATATAAAAGAAAGGTGTGTATAAAATGAGGAACTATAAAGATAGAGGAGATTTTCGATTAAGAAAAGAAATTTCAAAAAAACGCTATATGGCATCAGGAATATTAACATTTGTTATTATATTTTTAATATGGATAGTTCTTTGTGCAAGTGGAGTAGTTAAAGAAATGTTTTTGCCATCTCCAGCTAAAGTATTAAAAGATATAATTGAAACAGCAAAAGATGGAACACTTTGGGCAAATATGGGATATAGTATTTTCCGTATTACAATGGGATTTATTATAGCAAGTTTAGTAGGCATTCCACTTGGAATTTTAGCAGGAAGTTTTAAGTCTTTTGAAGCTATAATTTCTCCTATATGTGAATTTATTCGTTATATGCCAGTTCCAGCCTTTGTTCCATTAGTAATGGTATGGTGTGGAATAGGAGAAGGAGCAAAAATTACTATTGTATTTTTAGGTTGCTTTTTCCAAGTAGTATTAATGATTGCAGATGATGCAAGAAGTGTACCAGATGATTTACTTTCATCTAGTTATACATTAGGAACAACAAGATGGTCTACTATTACAAAAGTATTAATTCCTGCGATGTTACCAAAGATGATGATGACATTGAGAATGATGATTGGATGGGGTTGGACTTATTTAACAGTTGCAGAACTTGTTGCTTCTAATTCAGGCTTAGGTTATTCAATATTAAAGGCACAAAGATTTTTACATACAGAAAGTATTTTTTCTGGAATATTAATAATTGGGATATTAGGATTAATCACAGATAGAATGTTTGCCTTTGCGATTAAGAAAATGTTCCCATGGGCTGAATAGAGAAGGAGGAATCAGAAATGGCAAAGAAAAAAATAGAAACAGTAGATACAACTGGCTCTCCACTTAAAGCTCATGTTGCTAGTAGTAAAATTCTTGCAGAACATATAGATAAAATATATACATCTGGCAAGAAAAGCACAAAAGCTATAGAAGATGCATCTATAGACATTCAGGATAATGACTTTGTTTGTATTGTAGGTCCATCTGGATGTGGTAAATCTACACTTTTAAGAATGTTGGCTGGATTGGATTTTCCTACAAGTGGAAATATCATAGTAAATGATAGAAAAGTTACAGGACCTGGCCCAGATAGAGGAATGGTTTTCCAAACTTATACTCTTTTCCCTTGGATGAGTGTAGAGGATAATATAAAGTTTGGTTTAAAATTAAAGAATATGCCAAAAGATAAACAGGAAGAAATAGCTAAGCGATATTTAAAAATAATAGGACTTGAAAAGTTTGCAAAGTCATATCCTAAAGAATTATCAGGAGGGATGAAGCAAAGAGTTGCTATAGCAAGAGCCTTAGCAAATCAGCCAGAAGTACTTCTTATGGATGAACCTTTTGGAGCATTAGACCCACATACAAAATCTATGATGCAACTTTTAATGCGTGAAATATGGGAAAAAGAACATCCTACAGTTGTCTTTATAACACATGATATTGATGAAGCAGTATTTTTAGCTAATAAGATTTATGTAATGTCAGCAAGACCTGGAAAGATTATGAAGGAAGTGAATGTATATTTACCACATAAACGTACATTAGAATTAAAGGATTCTACTGAATTTATAAAAATCAGAAAAGATATAAATTCTTTACTATATTCATCAAATAAAAATGTGGAATAAAAAAATAGTATTTATTATAAGCAGTAAGAAAGAAGGTATAGTATGAGTATAAATAGAATAGTGTGTACAAAAACTTCTTATTTTGGAGAGTTTGCAAGAAATGAAATAAAAACTGAAATAGAAAAATATCATTTTAAAAAGGCTTTTCTAGTTTCAGATAAAGATTTAGAAAAGTGTGGAGTAGTTTTAAAGATAGAGAAAGTTTTAAAAGAAAATAATACACCCTATAAATTAGATTTAGAAGTAAAACCTAATCCTACAATTGAAAATGTTCATTATGGTTTAGAACTTTTTAAAAAAAGCAATGCTGATTTTATTATAGCAGTAGGTGGAGGTTCTGTAATAGATACAGCAAAGGCAATTGCAGTTATAGCAAATAATCCTGAAAATGAAGATGTAGTTTCATTAGAAGGAGTGGATAAAAGTAAAAACCAAGCCATTCCTATAATTGCAGTACCTACAACAGCAGGAACTGGTTCTGAAACCACAATGGATTATGTTATTACAAATACAAAAGAAAAAAGAAAGATGGCTTGTATGGATTCTAAGGTTATTCCTATTGCAGCTATTCTTGATACAGAAATTATGTCTTCCTTACCATTAAAGTTAACAGCAGCAACAGCTATGGATGCCTTAACCCATGCTATAGAATCTTATTTATCTAAAGGAGCATTCTCTTTTTCAGAAATGCTTTCATTAAAAGCAGTAAGCTTAATTTCAGAAAACTTTCTAAAGGTTCTTAAAAATCCAAATGATTATGAAGTACGTAAACAATTAGCAATTGCTCAATATATAGCAGGAATGAGTTTCACTAATGTAGGCCTTGGTATTGTTCATTCTATGGCACATCCATTAAGTGCGTTTTATGATATACCTCATGGTGTAGCAAATGCATTAATTTTACCCTATGTATTAGAATTTAATGCTGATGTATGTAAAGAGAAGATTATTGAATTATCTTATGCATTTGATAAAGATTTTGATTCAAAGGGAGATTGGCAAAAGGCAGCTAAGCATTGTTGTGAAATAATAAGTTCATTTAATAAAGCAGCAGGGTTACCTGAGGTGTTATCAGAAATTGGAGTAAAAGAAGAAGATTATGATGCTTTAGCACAATCTGCTTTTACTGATGCTGCAACAGCTGATAATCCAAAGGAAGTTAATGTAGAAACATTTAAAAATTTATACAAAAGTATGTATAAAATATAGAATGAAGAATTAAATGATTTTCACCAGATGATATAGCTAAATGGATTCCTACAGAAGTATAAAAAAATAAATAATATTTTTTATTTGTGGATAATCTTTATTTATTAGAAAAAATATGTTATTATTAATTTGTTCATTAATAGTTTGAAGTTTTTTTAATTTATGGAGGTATGATAAATGAAAAATATAACTAAGGATATAATTTATGTAGGTGTAAATGACCATAAGGTTGATTTATTTGAAGGACAATATGATGTACCAAATGGTATGGCTTATAATTCATATGTAGTATTAGATGAAAAGGTAACAGTATTTGATACAGTTGATGCAAATTTTAATGATGAATGGCTTGAAAATGTTCATAAAGCTTTAGATGGAAGAAAGCCAGATTATCTTGTTGTTCAACATATGGAACCAGACCATTCAGCTAATATTTTTAATTTTGCAAAGGTATATCCAGATGCAAAGATTGTTGCAAATACAAAGACTTTTGTAATGATGAAACAATTCTTTGGAACAGATTTTTCAGATAGACAAATAGTTGTTAAAGATGGAGAATCTTTATGTACTGGTAAGCATACATTTACATTTGTCTTTGCACCAATGGTTCATTGGCCAGAAGTTATGGTTACATATGATAGCTTTGATAAGGTATTATTCTCAGCAGATGGCTTTGGTAAGTTTGGAGCTCTTGATGTAGAAGAAGATTGGGCAGACGAAGCAAGAAGATATTATATTGGAATAGTAGGTAAATATGGAAAGCCAGTTCAAGCATTATTAAAGAAAGCATCAGCTCTTGATATTCAAATAATTTGTCCACTTCATGGACCTATACTTACTGAAAATCTTGGATATTATTTAAATCTTTATAACATATGGTCATCATATGCAGTAGAAGATGATGGAATAGTTTTAGCTTATACGTCAGTTTATGGAAATACAAAGAAAGCAGTAGAACTTTTAGCTGAAGAATTAAAGAAGTTAGGTTGTAAAAATGTAATTGTTAATGACCTTGCAAGATGTGATATGTCAAAAGCAGTTGCTGATGCA
Source organism: uncultured Clostridium sp. (assembly GCA_900539375.1). Classification (GTDB taxonomy): domain Bacteria; phylum Bacillota; class Clostridia; order Clostridiales; family Clostridiaceae; genus Clostridium. The sequence goes on from UQBY01000031.1 coordinate 21,932, forward strand.
TTTAGATATGGTAAGCTTGTTCTTGCTACATTAACATATAATGGTGATGTATTCCCATTTATGAGAGATTTTATAGACCATCTTACAGAAAGAAACTATCAAAATCGTACAATTGGTTTAATTGAAAATGGTTCATGGGCTCCTACAGCAGCAAAGGTTATGAAAGCTAAATTTGAAAAGAGTAGTAATATTAACTTTACAGATACAGTTGTTACAATAAAATCAGCTGTTGATGATGTAGCTAAAGAGTCTATAAAGAAACTTGCACAAGAAATTTACAATGCTTAATTAAATATATTATCATAAAAATAAACTACCTTATTAAAAGATTTTAAATAATATATATCATTTAAAAATCCTTATTTAAGGTAGTATTTTTATACAATTAATTTTCAATAAATTGTATAAAATAAAAAATAAATAAATAAAAGAAAAATATTGACAAACACACTTAAAGAAATATAATAAAATTATAAAAGCTATACAAAACTACAATGTAAAGGTATTCAAAAAAGGGGGATAATAATGAAAAAACTATTGTTAGGATTGCTAATAACAGCTTCTTTAGTAGGGACAGGTATTGGAGCACAATATAAAATACCTTCAGCAAAGACATCTATAAAAGCAGAAGCAGCCGAAAAAGGAGTAACTATATATTTTAAGTGTGAATCAGGAACTCCAAGCATATATTATTGGAATTCAAATCCTAAAAATTTAGAAGTAGAGTTTCCAGGAGTAGAAATGGAACTTGATAGTACACAAACAGGTGGAAATTGGTATAAAGCAACTTTTTCTGATGTAACAAAAATTAATATGTTGTTTAGTGTAAACGGAGTACAAACAGCAGATTTAACAAGAAAGACAGGAACATGGTGGTATAAAGATAATAAGTGGTATAATAAAAATCCAGAAGACAATTCTCAAGGTGGCGGAGGAGAAGCCTTAGGTGGAGATTTTAGAGATGAAACTATATATTTTGTTATGACAACAAGATTCTATGATGGAGATTCTTCTAACAATGTTCATTGTTGGGATGATAAAAAAGCAGGAAATCCAGATTCAGACCCAGCTTGGAGAGGAGATTTTAAGGGGCTTATAGAAAAGCTTGATTATATTAAAGCTATGGGATTTTCAGCAATATGGATAACTCCAGTAGTAAAGAATATGAGTGCATATGATTATCATGGATACCATGCAGTTAATTTTAATGAAGTAGATCCAAGATATGAAAGTGAAGGGGCAACTTATCAAGATTTAATTAATGCAGCTCATGCTAAAGGATTAAAAATAATTCAAGATGTAGTATTTAATCATACTTCTAATAATGGTGAAGAAAATTTATTTCCACTAGTAACTAAAACTGGAGGAGAGGATACTTTTGAAAATGCCAAGAGAATTGATGGAAGTGTGTTACCAGAAAATTATGATTCATTAGATTCTGGCGCTAAGCATACAGCTAGATATGAAGCAATGAAAGGTTCAGGAGACCCTAATAATATTTATCATCATCAAGATGGAATAGATTATGAAGGTTTTACAGCAACTACAGGACAGTTTGCTGATGATTGTGTTGACTTAAATACAGAAAATCCAACAGTTTATAACTACTTAATAGATGCATATACAAAATATATAAAAATGGGTGTTGATGCATTTAGAGTAGATACAGTTAAGCATATTTCAAGATTAACATTTAATGAAACTTTCTTACCAGCATTTATGAAAGTAGGTGGAGATGATTTTTACATGTTTGGAGAATGTGCTGCAAGAGTTAATGAAATATGGAATCGTGGAGTACCTCCAGTTTCCTCCCAATTCTATACTTGGAAAGAAGAAAAGGATTATGGATGGTCAGATACAGATGCTTTATCTAATTGTAAAGCAACAGAAAATCAATATAAAGATAATACAAATGTAGCAACTCAAAGAACATCAAATAATGCTTTCTTAAATGGAAATGAATATCATACACCAGACTATAGTCAAAGATCTCATTTAGATATGATTGATTTTACAATGCATTGGAACTTTGATTATGCACGTAATGCATTCCAAAAAGGTTTAGAAGAAGATAAATATTATAATGATTCAACATGGAATGTTGTTTATGTTGATTCTCATGACTATGGTCCAAATACTGACGATAGATATGATGGTGGAACTGATAACTGGGCAGAAAATTTAGACCTTATGTTTACATTTAGAGGAATACCATGTTTATATTATGGTAGTGAAGTAGAATTCCAAAAAGGAAAGAAAATAGATTATGGTAATACTGCACCATTAAGTACAAGTGGAAGAGCATATTTTGGAGATTACCTAGAAGGTTCTGTTGATGTAACAGATTATGGTGAATATTCAAATGCAACAGGAACAATGGCAGAAACATTAAATTCTACATTATCTAAGCATATACAAAGACTTAATAAGATAAGAAGAGCTGTGCCAGCATTAAGTAAGGGACAATATTCAACTGAAGGAATTTCAGGAGATGCTATGGCATATAAGAAACGTTATACAGGAAATGGAGTAGACAGCTTTGCTTGTGTAGCAATAAGTGGTTCTGCAACATTTACAGGAATACCAGCAGGAACTTATACAGATGCTATTACAGGTAAAACTATTCAATGTAATGGAACATTAACAACAGATTCTGTTGGAAAAGGAAACATGAGAGTCTATGTTCTTAATGGACCAGGCAAGATTGGTGAAGATGGAGAATATTTAAAATAGAATATTAAAAATAAAAAAAGACTATTGCAAAAAATATGAATATAGTAATTTATTTTTAAAAATTACTATATTTAGGATAAAATGTTTTATTTGCAATAGTTTTTTTAAATAATTATAACAAAAATAAATTATTTACAAGAAAAATATTGATAAAATTAAGAAAACAATTATAATAAAAGTATACATAAAAAATAAACCAATGAATGTAATGGTATTCATTGAATGGGGGAACGAGATGAGAATGAAAAAACTATTATTAGGATTGTTAATAACAACTTCTCTAGTAGGGACAGGTATTGGAGCACAATATAAAATACCTTCAGCAAAGACATCTATAAAAGCAGAAGCAGCTGAAAAGGGCGTAACTGTTTATTTTAAGTGTGAATCAGGTACTCCTAATATATATTACTGGAATTCGAATCCTAAGAATTTAGAAGTAGAATTTCCAGGAGTGGAAATGGAACTTGATAGTACTCAAAAAGGTGGAAATTGGTACAAAGCAACTTTTTCTGATGTAACAAAAATCAATATGCTATTTAGTGTAAATGGGGTACAAACAGCAGATTTAACAAGAAAAACAGGAACATGGTGGTATAAAGATAATAAATGGTACAATAAAAATCCAGAAGACAATGGAAGTGGAAATACCACTACAGGGGAACAATTAGGTGGAGACTTAAGAGATGATTCTATATATTTTGTTATGACAACAAGATTTTATGATGGTGATACTTCTAATAATGTTCATTGTTGGGAGGATACAAAAGCTAAAAATCCAGATTCAGACCCAGCTTGGAGAGGAGATTTCCAAGGACTTATAGACAAGCTTGATTATATTAAAGCAATGGGATTTTCAGCAATATGGATAACTCCAGTTGTAGAAAATGCTTCAGGATATGATTATCATGGATATCATGCTCTAAATTTCATGAAGGTAGATCCAAGATATGAAAGTGAAGGGGCAACATATCAAGATTTAATAGATGCAGCTCATGCTAAGGGATTAAAAATAATACAAGACGTTGTATTTAACCATACAGGTAACTTTGGAGAATCAAATTTATTCCCAATGTTTGAAAAGGATGAAAGTAATTTAGGTTCTTCAGATTGCATGGAAGAGGTATCAAATTCAGGATTACCTTCAAATTATAGTTCATTAAATCCAGATGCACAATATCAAGCAAGACTATCTCGTATGAAGGAAGATGCTAATGATACAAATAATATTTATCATCACGAAAAGTCATTACAATGGGAATCTTATTTAGAACAAACTGGTCAAATTGCAGGTGACTGTGTAGATTTAAATACAGAAAACCCAGAGGTTTCTAAATATTTAGTTGATGCATATACTAAATACATAAATATGGGGGTAGATGGATTTAGAATAGATACAGTTAAACATATTTCAAGACTTACTTGGAATAATGATTTATTACCACAACTTCAAGCAGCTGGTGGAGATGATTTTACAATGTTTGGAGAAGTTTGTACAAGAGTAAGAAGTGTTTGGAACAGAGATATTCCAGCATTATCAGCACCTTTCTTTACATGGAAAGAAACTGAAAGTTACCCTTGGGGAGATACTAAAACAAATGAAGCAAGCACTAAAAAACATTATCAAGATCACTCAAATGTAAGTAATGAACCTACATCTACTAATGCTTTCTTAAATGGAAATGATTATCATACTCCTGATAGAAGTCAATTCTCAGGAATGAATGTTATTGACTTCCCAATGCATTGGGCATTTAGAAATGCATATGATGCATTTAGTACAGCCCTTGGTGGAGACCAATATTATAATGATGCAACATGGAATGTAACTTATGTAGATTCTCATGACTATGCACCAGATGGAGCACCTGAAAATCAAAGATTTGCAGGAGATCAAGATACTTGGGCAGAAAACTTAAATTTAATGTTTACATTTAGGGGAATCCCTTGTATATACTATGGTAGTGAAATAGAATTCCAAAAAGGAAAACCAATAGATGTTGGACCTAATGCACCATTAAGTGAAACAGGAAGAGCTTATTTTGGAGATAATATAGAAGGTTCAGTTGATGTAACAGATTTTGCTGAATATTCAAATGCAACAGGAACAATGGCAGAAACATTAAATTATCCATTAGCTAAGCATATTCAAAGACTTAACTTAATAAGAAGACAAATTCCTGCTTTAAGAAAAGGTCAATACTCAACTGAAGGTGTTTCAGGAAGTGGAATGGCATTTAAGAGACGTTACACAGCAAATGGAGAAGATAGTTTTGTATGTGTTTCTATAAGTGGTTCTGCAACATTTACAGGAATACCAGCTGGAACTTACACAGAAGTTATTACAGGTAAAACTATTCAATGTAATGGAACATTAACAACAGATTCTGTTGGAAAAGGAAATATGAGAG
>UQBY01000032.1 GCA_900539375.1 uncultured Clostridium sp.
TACTTATATTTTATTAAAACTTTATTGTAAAACTACATTAAAATGATACAACTTTATTATAAATGATATACTTTTATTACAAATGATACAACTTTGTTATAAACCTGCAATTAAATTATTTAAGCGAGGAGCAGATAAAATTATCATTTTTTCTAGCGTTTTTTTCAATTTTGTAGTAATATATTCTTGATCGTTGATCACATAAACCACCCTTTCATTTGTGTTTTTGGTTTGGTAGATTTATTTTACAATGAAAAGGGTGGTTTTTCTATTAAATTTTTCTTGATTCTTATCAAATTTCAATAAAGTAAATATTTGTATATAAACTGTCCGTAAGTCAGGCAAAATACCACAAAGTGGGCATGATGCAACTACTTTCTTATAAATCATTAATACTGTTAGAGTATATATTTGAAAAATCTATAGATGAACTAATCTCATCTATTTTTTCCTGAGATGTACCAAGATATCTTTGAGTTGTACTTACACTTCCATGATTTAAAAGTGTTTGGACTAATAAAATATCATTAGTTTTATTATAAACATAATTAGCAAAATATTTTCTAAAGCTATGACTACCAATATTGGTATAGCCTAAATAATCACTAACTCTTTTTAAATGTTGTTGAATATTTCTTGCAGTACAATTTATTAAATAATCATTTCTTCCTATAGAGTTATCTATAGCATAATCATTTATTATATTAATAAGTGAAGGATTTATTTTTCTCCATTGTAATTTATTAGTTTTTTTCTCCCTAATCTCAATCCTTCCATTCTTTATACTGGAAAGTTTAAACTTTACTATATCACTAATACGTAATCCAATAGTAGCTTCCATAGTTAATGCTAATGCTACCTTTTTATTTGGTTTACAATGACATAAATTTCCTGTAGCATCTGTATAAGTATAGCCATTTAATATGTAAAAAATAATATTATTATATTCCTCTTCAGTGAGAGGTCTTTTAGCTTTTCCTTTTACTTTGTAACTATTAACTTTTACATTAGTATCTTCCTTCTTATTGGAGGAATTATCAGAAAGAACTTCTTTTAATTTAGGCTCTGCATTGCTAAGTATTTCTTGTAATTTATCTGGATTTGTAAGTAATGAATTTATTAATTCAAGTGCAATATTATCATTCAATATTAATTCATCTCCTTATAGCAATTAAATAACTTTATTTTTAAGACTTCGCATTTTTAAAAATAAAACTTCGTTTAATTTTATTCTAAAGTATTTTTACTGAAATGTAAAGAGCCATAAATGGCTTTATTACTAACTTTTAAATACAATGCAGATTTAGACTTCGTATTTTAGGTAAAATGCGAAGTCTTTGAAATAGAAGAGGATATTTAGTATATTTATTGCTTGAAAGGGGATTACAAAAAATATGAATTTCAAATTTTATATTTCTTATCAAACTAGCAAAACTACTTTTTACTTATTTTTAAAATTTAATTTTTCTCAAAACACAAATAGATTGCTGTAGAATTAATTTGATCATGAAATGGCTTAAACAACTTTGTGTTGATTTATAACAAAGTTTGATCGAAATTTTAAAAAATATTGTATTTAAAATAAAAGTATACTTATATTTTATTCAAACTTTATTGTAAAACTACATTAAAATGATACAACTTTATTATAAACCTGCACTTTGTTATAAACATACATTTGGATTATTTTGTTTAATAATCTTGACGATATACTCTAATTAGAGTATAATTGGAGTATAATATATTTAAATTAATTTAAATGTTGAAAATTTTTTGAATGATATTTTCTCTTAAAGTTAAAAGATTTAAGCAATTTAGAATCAAATTTTAGAATTACTTAAAAAAGGTAGGTGAATATAAATGAGAAAGATAATATCTTTTTTAAATGCTTTTAATGATATTGATTTTTCTCTAATGAAAAAGAAGAAAAAGTATATTGAGGGAATAATTGTAGTATTGTGTTTGTTATTTTCAATAAACTTGAAAACATATTTACAATCATATGACAATATTACTGTTATTATATTATATTGCATGTTTATCTCAATTTTAGAAGTATTACTTTTCATTTTAAGTTGTTTATCTTTCCCTATGTTGATATCTGCTATTTCATATTGTAGAGATAGCATAAAAAATTTAGTTTTTGTAATTGAATATTTATTATTTTTTTATGGTTCTCTAAGGATATTAGTATTTTTATTATTTAAAATCTAACTCAGTAAAAAAACAAAGAATATATAATTTATCAGGAGGATTTATTTAAATGCTTTATTCAGTAAATGAAATCATAAATTTGACCAATCAAAAAAGAGGTACTGTAGAGTCATTTCGAGATGAACTTCTTAGTCAAGAAATAATAAAAAATAACCAAAGCTTAGATGATAGAGCTTTTCAAGTTTTTAAAAATTCAATAAAATATAAAAGTCAAGATAATATAACATGGAAAATTGCAATGAAAAAAGCAATTCAACAAGAGTATGGTTCTGAATTAAAACTACCATTTAGATGGGTTTCAAGTATAATTATAAAAGATATCATTTGGAATATAAATAATAATAAAAATTTTTCAGTTCAAGATATAAATGAATTAAGTATGAACAAAGACGAATATCATATACTTTTTGAAGTAATGATTGATAATTTTAAAGAATTAGGAAGGGACTATGAAGATTATAGAGATAGTTTTGGAACTGATTGTAATGGAAATCTTACTTTCAAATGTTCAGGAGAAGATTATTGCTATTATATACTTGGTAAATGGAATCATATTACTCAAGAAGAAGATATTCATGTATTTTTTAATGAAGGAAAAAATTTCAATATAATGAGATGCAAACATATTTGTGGAGGAAGTGCTGAAAAAGGAATTCTTAAAGAATTAAAAGATGCATGTAATTATAAAATCTATAAAAATAAAGAATAAAGGAGAAATTAAAAAATGATAAAAATACCACAATCTGAATTAGAAATAATGAAAGTTATTTGGGCGTTTAAAGAAGAGTCAGTTTCATCCAAAATGATTACAACAAAGCTTGAAGAAATAAAAGGATGGAAAAGAACAACTACTTTAACTTTACTTTCAAGATTAGTTGAAAAAGGTTTCTTAGAAGCTGATAAAACCAGAAGACTTACTTATTATACAACTAATGTAGGAGAAGAGGAGTACAAGCTTTTTTCTATTAAAAATTTTGCAAAGGATGTTTTTGATAAAGATATAGAAGATATGAACAAATTAAAAGAAATTGCTAAATTGATAGGAAATAATTAATATAATAAGGTCTTAGAAAATAAACTTTATAAAAGATATTTATTATTAATAAAGATGAATTTAATTGTAAACTAAATTCATCTTTATTCTTATTGTAAAAGCTATATAAATAGGAGGCAAATAATAATTTTATGAAAAGAGATAAAAAAGATATAAAACAATATAAAAATTTAACAGTTATTAAAAAACCAGCTCCAGCAACTGAAGATACCCCTCAAAGAAGTATACTTATGGTATATTGGGAAATTGAAAGCCTATATAATACTGATTATAACCTAACAATAGAAGAAATCATGAATATATTAAAATGTAGTAGAGGTTGGATTGAAAAAATTATTTGTAAAGAGGTTAAATATATTTATATTTCACAAAAGATATATAATATATTATATAGTATTTGTTGGAGGTATGAAGAATTAGATATAAATTTTATTAAAAAGATTGGAAAGGCTAAATATTTCTTTAGTAGAGAGGATTTTTTTAATTGGTTATTAAAAAATACTGTTGCAGAACGCCAAACAATAGTAATAGATTTAAAAAAATATACTGATAATATAGAGGCATTTGATAAAGCTCTTGAAGAGGTTAAAAAAGCTGATGTATTTCAAAGAGAACTTAAAATTAACAAACTGTACAATACTCTTAATAAAGAAGGTAAAAAGCTTATAAGTAAGAGGGTTTATAGTGACAAAAGAAGCTTAGTAAAGGCTAAAAAGTTAAAACTAGAAAGTGTAGATGATATACCAAAAATGTTCATAAGTATTAAAGTATTAAAGAATATTTATAAAAATAATGAAAGTGCTTATAGATATCTATTTAAAGCTGGGTATATTAAATATACTATATATGACAGTATTGTAAGATTTGATGCTGAATATAAAAAAGTAAATGGAGAATATCCAATAACTGTAGATTATAATATATATGATTCTTTAAATGATAATTTAAAATAAAGTTTATTATACATTTATTTGATTCCATTCTCTGCTAATAATCTGCCTATTTCATAAAGTGCCCCTAATTCAAACCTAGATACTTTATGAAGAATTGAATGATCACTTTGTTTTTTAAAATAAACTCCATCAAAATACATATAATCATATGTTGGTGTCAAATCATATGTTTCGTTTGGATATATTGAGCCTTCTCCTTTTAGAATTCCAGATAAAGCAGAATGGTTTCCATTATAAATAATTGTTAGTCCAATAGGATATATATATACTGAAAAATGATTTAATTTATCATATTGAAATTTATTCCCAACAATATTTCCAATATTATATAAAGCTCTTAAAAAACGTTCTTTATTCCATGCACATAATAGAACTGCATCTCTTTTTAAGTCAACATAAATGTTACTTTCGCCTATTTCAAAACTTTTGGTGTTATCAAGTAACTGATTATGAGTAATATATCTTCCAATATCTTTATAAAGTTCATGAACAGTTGTTACCTCTTCATTTTCATATAATTCTCTTACAATATCATACAAATGATAATTAGTTAAAGCACAAATAAGAGAATATACTGGAGTTTTACGAACATCATTAGAATTACTTTTTTCAATAAGTATATGTGTTGTTTTGAGAATACTAGAAAGCTTTTCTCTTGGACCATTCTTTTTTTTCTTAATAGGTTTTATTACATTAAATTTTATTTTTTTAATAATTTTTTGTAAATTAACAATCATTGTAATATACTCCTCAATTCAATATTTTGTATAAAAAACATTTCTTCTATATTAACTTTAGAGAAGAGATTCTAACTTTAATATTTATTATTTTTTATTGAAACTAAATATTATTAAAATTTCCAATATCAAATCCCCAAAAGAATAAATATTTATATTGAAATTGCTCTAAATCTTCATATTGATATTGTTGCTTTAGTAAATTTAAATATTCATAATCAGATTCATTTAAAAGTTCAATTATATCTAGAAAGTCTCTGTAATTTAAATATTCAATACGTTTTCTAGATATAACCTCTTCTAAAGTATCTCTGGTAAAGTGTTTAGAACATTCTAAACCTAATTTATACCATGATGAATTTATTAAATTAGCATCATTATTTTTATTACAAAAAGATATTATTTTTCCCACAACCACACCGCCTTAAATGTTACTTTTCATATCAATGCTATATGGAGATTTAATTAAACTATTTTTATCAAGCTTATTATACATATTTAATAGTGATTGCTTTAATAAGAATTCATCTATATTTTTGGTTATTGAAAAAGCCTCTTTATCACTAGTATATATATAATCAAAAAAAGGCTGAGCATATATTAATCTTATGGCAATTCTAAACTTAAATAAATTATAATCAAAATATCTTGCCACTATACCTATAATATAGCTTTTATTGTTAGTAATTAAATGAAATAATGATTCAAAACTTTGATTTTCATTAACTACTAACAAATTAATTTCTGGAACATAAAATAAGCCTTCTTTGCAGCTACTTATATTAACATAAGAATAGTTACTTTTGAAATAATTGTATGCATCTATTTTATCAGATATATAATTACTTTCATCATTGTTTTCAATAAAACTATATAGATTGACATCTGAAGAGGAATTATCATATATATAACTAATTAAATTTTTATAGGTTATATCACAAAGATGATAACTATATATATCTATTAAATTATAAGATATCATTTTATCAAAAAGTGAAATATCTCCTTCCCAATTGTTATCATTTCTATTAAACAAGCCTTTTGAAACAGTTAAATTCTCAAATATTTTATTATCTAATGTATTATCTTTAAATTTAAACATACTTTAGTTATCTTATTCTCCTTTCATAAGTTTATAAATGCTTTATTATATTTTCATAATCTAACTTAGATATAAGTTCCTTCTCCAATAATTCATTTAACCATTTCTTTTTGTTAATTTCAACTAAATTTCGTCCCATTTTGTCTAGCTCTTGAAATCTTGCATTATAGACTCTTTCTCTTTTTTTTAAGTACTCATTATTCTCCTCAATTTGCTTATTTAAAAGAGAACTTTCATAATTTAATTTATTTTTAATTCTGTCTATTTCTAACCTCTTTGCAGTTAAGGCTTTAGTATTATCTTCAGATAATTCATTGTTTATAGTTGCTTGTCTCCCTACTTGCTTAAGTAAATTTTCAACTTTTTTTTCCTTTTCTATAGCCCTAACAAGTCTTTCTTTATCAGCTTCTTCTCTTTTTGAAAAACTTTTTGATTTTTGTTCTAAATCCCAAATTAATCGTTCTACCTTTTTTAATTCTTCTTCTTTTCTTTTTAATTCAGCCTCAATTTTTAATATTTTCTCTATTTTGGCTATAGTATTATTATTAAATCCATTATTTATTAAAAATTTTCTAGGATAATTATACAATACACCGTCTCTAAATATTTTATCATCTATAAAATCATTTTGTATTAGTGATGGTATTTTAATTTCTAATATATTATCATATCTTTTTTCTAACTTTGATAGTTTATCCTGGTCAACTTCATGCTTAAAAAATATTTCGATTCCTAACTCTTCATCATTTTCATTTATAGCAAACAAATCTAAAATAGTATCCCTCTCTTTATATTCAAGTTCTACAATCTTTAATTTAGCAATATTATTTCTATCTATCCTTAAAACTCTTTCCTCATATATTATTTGTTTAGCATATTTGTGAATTGGGCTTTCTCCTCCAGGTATACTTAGTCCATAGTCACAAAGACTTTTAGATTCATGTGCAAAGTGCCATATATTTTTTTCTCCCATTCTTGCAATTAAATCCGCTCCACATTTTAAGCATTTACAACCACAGCGTTTACCATTTTCTCGAAAATCCAAGCTATTAATATGTACTATTTTATTATTTTTTAGACCAACAGGATTAAGCAAATTTTACCCCACCTTTTAAGCATTTTTCTATACTTATAATATTATCTTAAACCATTCTTATCTGCAAATGTTATCAAAAGAAATTTTATAATTTATTTAAAAGTAGTTATTGTATAGCATTTTAAATGCTATAATGATGTTATATATATTTTTTTATGGATATTTATATAAATATCAGTATGTAATAAAAACCTTAAAGGTTATATTTAGGAGGTAATAAAATGAACAAAAAGATTAATAGAAAAAAAAGAAATATTTTTTATGTTATTTGTAATCCAGAGGATTTAAATGAAGATGTTTATATACACCTTCAGCTAAGAGAAGGCTCTCTTAGAGCAAGATATTCAGCTAAATATTGTTATAGGGGTACCAATGATGTAACAAGGACTGAAGATGGCATAGGTGACTGTGCATATTATTCATATAATAATACTAAAGTATGGTATATAACGGTAGGTAATTTAGGTTTGCATAAAATAATCCTAAGAAAAGGTAATTATATGATAGATATAAGAATACAGGAAGCAACATATAAAACCTATGATTTAAAATTAATTAAAGGTTATAAAAACAAATTTATAATAGCTTAATAGTATGTAAAAATAAAAAGATTGAGGTTTTATATCTCAATCTTTTTGGATTTAAGTATAATTTAGGTAAATTGAGGAGGATTTTGATACATTTCTGTAGAATATATAATTTGGTAGGAAATAAATTTAATTATATTATTAACAGGAGATAAAAAATGGATATTAACTTTATGAAGACAATTACAAATACATGTCAAAAAGCAAAAGATGTTTATTCATTAATTATAATGAACAATTTAATGGATTTAAACACTTTAATGGATTTGAACAATTTAACAAGATCTATATTGAAACAGTATTCTAATTGCTTGACTAATAAAACAAGTGAGGATATTATAGCTGAAATAAATAAATATCTCATATTTGAAAATAGTGAAATAACTAAAGATAATTATTCAGAAAAATTTTATACAATACTTGGTAGGTTATATGATAGATTAAAATCATTAATAGAAGAAAAGGAATTATGGTATTTAATGTCTGTTTTATCAATGCTAGAATTGAATAGATATTTAGCAGCAGGAGTATATCTTTGGAGCAAAAAAGAAGAAATAAAAAGTGATAGTTGTTTGTTAATACTAATTATCAAATTTTTAGAAAATACTAACAATGTAATGGATGGAGAGACATTTTTATTTTTTGATGAATACTTCTCTGTTGATAAAAATGCTTTAGAATGTATCTTTCCTATAATATATAAGCAATATCATAATAATCATAACCTTATGAATAAAAAAAACTATTCAATTTCTGATATACAAATTGGTATGCTATTAGAGATATCAAAGGCTATATTAAAAATATTTGCTTTAATTGATGAATATAAAAAAGGAGCTTATAGAAATAAAAAATTAAAAATAGATTCTAATGGATATTTTATATACCCATCAATATCTAAAAAAGATAAAAGTGAATATTATGAATATGTCTTAAAAAATCACAATGAAATTGATTTAGATTTTATGCATGAAATTGACAAAGCAATTGAACCTCTTATTGGAATCAGTAGTAGTAATATTGAAAAGCTTATAAAATCATTACAATATTTTGATGGTGAATTTATTGTAGAAAAAAAAGAGAGTTTTATTGAAAAAATGGTTGAATGTTGCAACATAGATAAAAAAAGCTTAAATAAAATAATTAATTACATAACATATAAAGTACCACAAACTTATCTTGATGGGAAAACACATCTAGATGATAAAATAACCAGAAAAGGCTTGATTAATATAGAAAATATATTAATTATACCATTGAATTTACTTAGGGTTTGTTTAATAAATATTTATACAGATATTTCAAGCAATCAAATAGAAAATAAAACCATTAGAAAAAAATTAGAAAAAGCATTCTCAATAAATAATGAAAATTTTGAAAAAGAGATTTATAAAATGTGTAAAAATGAACTTGAATATAGCTATATTGCAAAAAATATACAACAAAAAGCTATTTCTTTTGCTAAAGATACAGTTGAACTTCCAGGTGAAATAGATATATTGCTTTTATATAAAGAAATACTTTTTGTAATAGAATGTAAGAATATTGCAACAAGAACAACAGTTGATACAATAAATAGTATGAGAAGAGAATTAGATAATTCTTATAAAACAACCTCATTTCAAACTAAACTTTTGAATAAAATAAAAGTACTTCACGAAAATATTAATATAGTTTCAAAATACATGGAAGTAAATGGTAATATAAAAGAAGTTACTGGCTGTATTGTAACAAGTGGATTTTATTTACAATCAAAGAGTAAAAATTCTTTATGTGATGTTGTAACAAAAGAAAAATTGATTGATTGGATAAAAAAGAAGTGTGAAAATAACAACTAGAAAGTTTAATATTTGTTCCATCTTCATTGTAAAACATTAATTTTTTTAATCTATAAAGTCTTACACCTAAACAGTAGTTAGAAGAAACTAAAATAAGAAGCTCTTAGTCAAAGAGCTTCTTATTTTATTAGAGTTATTGAAATGGAGAATCTTCATCTTGCACTTCTATTAGGTCCTCATCTATATATTCCTCTTCTTGAATAACATTAATATGAGTAATATCCATCGAAAATTCTCTATTAACAATTTCTTTTAATAGTTCTATCATTTTTGGTGTTTGCAATTTTTCTTTAGAAAAAACATACTCTTGTTTAAATTCAACTATTAAAGTATTTGAATTTTTACTAATATTTGCAGGCACTAAATAAGAATATAATTTCATATGTCTATTACATCTTAAATAATTAAGCAATGATAATTGATTTATAGTATCTGAAGAGGTGCTATTCAAAAAATTTGATTCATTGATATTGCTTTCAACGATATTTAGATTAATCAATTTACCCTTTATTTGCTCCATATCATTCCTTAAATCATTTATCCTGCTTAAAACTACTTCTTTGGATGTGTCATATTCCTTTTTACACATTTTAACTAATGCTAGTTCTAAATATAATCTAGCTTGTTTACTTACTTTAGAAAGTTGCTCACACTCCTGAAGAATTTTAATATTTCTCATTATATCCTCTATTCTTATATTACTTCCTTGTTGTTTTAATGTCTCTAGGTTGTCTAAAGACATATCAATAACCTCTTCTGGCTTATTTGATACCTTTAACATAAGTAAATTTCTAAAGTGCTTAGTTAATTCTTTAGTTAAAAGTAACATATCTTTACCTTCTTTAAAAATTCTATCCACAATAATCATTCCTTCAGTAATATTTTTTTTAATAATACTATCAGTAAGTTCCAATAAATTAATATTAGTAACTAAACCTAACATTTTTAATAATGCTGCATATTCAACATTTTTATTATCAGACATGGCCTGTGCTTGGTCTAATATACTAAGACAATCTCTCATAGCTCCATCAGATACTCTTGATATTAACTCAAGTGATTTATCTTCAATAACAATTCCTTCTTCATTGCTAATATATTTGAGTCTATTTATTAATTGTTCTATTCCTATTCTTTTAAAATCAAACTTTTGACATCTTGAAAGAATAGTTATAGGGAGTTTCTGAGGATCCGTTGTGGCCAATATAAATATTACATTTGAAGGTGGTTCTTCCAAAGTTTTTAGAAAAGCATTTACAGCCCCTAATGATAGCATATGAACTTCATCTAAAATATAGATTTTGTACTTGCTATTCTTTGGTGGATATTTTACCTCTTCTATTATATCTCTTATTTTATCTACTCCATTATTAGATGCTGCATCTAATTCAATAACATCTAATGAAGTATTTTTATCAATCTCCTTACAATTAGAACAGCAGTTACAAGGATTCCCATTTGTAGGATTAAGACAGTTAATTGCTTTGGCCATTACTTTTGCTGAAGTTGTTTTTCCTGTTCCTCTTGTCCCACATAAAAGATATGCATGAGCTATTCTATTATTAGCAATTTGATTTTTTAAAGTTATAGTTATATGCTCTTGACCTATAATATCATCAAATATTTTAGGCCTCCACTTTCTATAAAGTGATACTGTATGGTTTTCCATATTGTTTACCTCCTAAATATTAAAAAAATCCCTAGCAATGAAATTACTAGAGATACTTTTTTTATTACTTCCTGCCATATTAATGACCATTAAAATATATTTTTTTATAAATGTATTTTAATCTATATATTTAATTTAGTCAATTTATTTAATCACTAATGCTATAAATATCAATAAAAATGATAAACATGGCATATCAATATCAGATAATACTAAATAGGCATTATTATTTTCATAACATACATAATTTAGATGTGATCTAGTGCTAGTATAAATCATATAGTTTAATATTTGTAAATCTGTTGTATTATTTACTACACAATTTTGAACACATAGCACAGAACCTGATTCATTGTAATTATCATAAACATATTGATAGCAATCCCCAGCATACATTTCATTCACATAATCAATATCTACATTATCTTTGAATATGGTCCAAATATTAGTGAAATGCTTTTTAGAATTAGGTATAGACTTATACATCAATAAGTCTGGCATATCAATTATATCTACTTTTAAAGATTTAGAACTTAATATATCATATATTATATCTAGTACATCCATTGAATTAAAATTTTGAAAGTCATTTTCAAATTTATTTTCATACATATCTTCAACATTATCAATAAGTTCATATAAATCTTGTGTTAGTCCTTGTTTAAGTAAATAAGATTCAAAAATTTTCCTAAATCTTTTTAATTTACTTTCTTTATTAAGAAAAAAATCATCAAGAAATAAATTTAAATATATATTTATTGCTTTTTCATAAGAAAGCTTTTGTTTTTTTAATTTACTTATATCTGTTTTTTTTCTTCGCTTTACAAATTCATTAATAGAAATATCATTAAGTTCTTTATTATTTAATTCTAATAATAATATCAAATCTTTAGAACTTTTTTCAGATAATTTACTACTTGTTAAATACATCTTTTTCATTATATCTATATATTTATTAACATATGCAGATATGTTGTCTAATTCATTAAAAATATTTATTGCATCTTCAAAAGATAGCTCTTCTGAAATAAGTTTATTAAATTTTTGATTAACTTTTCTTTTTTTTAGCAAAATAAATCTTTCTAAATTAGATTTTGTTTTATTCAATTCATAATAATTCATATACTTGAACATATTTACCTCCTAAATACTAAACATTACTTATTAAATTTAGTAATGTCTTTTGTTACCTACTGTTATATCAAATAACCATTTAATACTTTAATACTTTAATAATTTAATAACATAATATCATATATTTATTTACTTTTCTATTTGTTTATTATATTCTTGAAGAGTATTAAAGGAACTGTTACATAAAAAGTTTCAAGTACAATATATAGTACATTTTATATATCTAAAATTCTATATATTGTTTGAACATTTACTAATGCGACAGTTCCTTTTAATACAAGACTTTATTAAATTAAAATGTTTTTTTATTTTTTATGATTAATTTTCTTAAAAATTTCTTTAATCCTTTGGGTGTATTTTCTTTTTTATCAATCATTCGTTCTCTAAGAGCTAAAAGAGATTTATCTAAGTTTTGAAAATGCTCTTTCAATTTTTCTTCATTTACAGTTATTTTATTTTGTAAAGATTCAGCTTGTAGTCCATTTGCCTTTATAAGTTCATTAATTTGTTTATCTTTCTCATTAATTTGTTTATCTTTCTCCTCTAATTGACTAATTATATAATTAATGAGTATAAATATTTCATTATTAGAGTATTCTTTATTCTTACTATTCATCTCTTTTATTTTTAAAAGGTCATATACTTTTATTCTAGGAAGCTTTTTTTTAATATCCCCCTTTATTAAATAAAATAAATTATTATTGATATATCTTATCCCATTTTTTATCACAATTTTATCTTCATAGTTTTTTATTTTATTATATATAGTTACTTTGCTTACATTTAGCTTTAATGCTACCTCTTCTACAGTAAATAATACTTCTTGCTCTTTACTAGTAACCATAAAATCCTCCTAAAAACTTTTACTATTAATTTAATTCTTTAAAATTTTAAAATAACCTTTTTTTTAATTAAATTTTTCTATGATTTAATACAATTAAATCATTATGTTAACCCATTATATATTCATTTAAAGAATATTAAACCAACTAATTTTACAATTATCAATATAAAAGTAGTCAAGCTTATAATAAAATTGTTATTTTTTAGGAATATTAAAATTTTTCTTCGCATATTATTTGATTTTGAATTAAACTTAATATTTCTTTTCTATTTTTAAGAATAATATCATAACCTAATTTAATAAATATTTTTTTTACTAAATTATACTCTTCTTTTGAAAGATTATTTATTGTGTATGATGTTTCTTGAGCCTTGAATTTTAAAGGTTCTATGATTGACTTTTCTTTATCTTTATATCTTTTAATTAAAAAAATTTGACTTTTTTCATCTATAATACCATTTTCAAATAATATACTTTCTATATTAAAATTTTTTGTGAGAACCTCTACAATAATCATCTAAAAAAAATTTGAATTTATATTCTTATCTATAACTTTCATCCCTTTAACTCCTAAATCTATAATTATTATATTTTTATTGGACTTTTCATATTTAAAACTTACTTATCATGATTCTACCATCATATATTTTAAAATTCCAATAAAAAACTATACTAATTATTATTTTTATATAAAAAATTTTTAGAAGAATATAATAAAAATATCTATTGAGGATCTCCTGCTAACTTTATTTCTTTATATAAAGTTTTTTTACCAATTGAAATGTAATAAAAAAATCGGATAGGAAACAACATATTTATTATAGCTACTACTAAAGTTAAAATTTCATAATTAGATATAGAAATAAAACTAAAGTTTACAAACATTGCAATAATAACATCCCTTATTAAAAGAGCTATTTTTTTTTCATAATCATTAATAATTTTTAATTGTTTTGTATTTAAAATGTCTAAATCTAATTTTTGCATTATTTCATCTAATAGTAACATTTTTACATCCACCTTTCTATTCTTAATTTTATAACTATTGGTTTAAAATAAAGTTTGAGTAAATTTTAAATGATACAATTTTATTATAAAATCACAACTAACATATATTATAGCATATTGTAAAATAAATAAAAAAGAAGAGGCTTAAAAAATTTTTTAAGGTTCTTTCTGAACTTTGGATATTTGATTGGCTTTTGATATTGCTTTATGCTATTTGCTACAAGCAATATCAAAATGCCAATTGTTGCGGAATATCCAAAAATGAGAGAGAACCTTTTTTTTTAAATACTCTTCCTTTTTTATTTTAGTTACTTACTATTTATTTTTTAAAAATATTTATGTTATCTAAATTATTGTATCGTGTAGGTTTAAAGTTAAAACGTTCAAATAAATAGGGATTGTTATTTTATTTCCATCTACTCCACCATAAGTATCACCTTTTAAATAAAGTATTTTATCTATCTTTCCCTTCTCATATGCCTTCATTACACTTTTCCCTGCATCTTTGCCTGTCTTAACTTCTATTCCATAAATATGCTCAGAATCTTTTAGTAAAAAATCTAGCTCATAATTTGCAAATGTTTCAAAATTAGTCATTAGTTTTTTATTTTTTAATACAATACAAACATAATTTTCATTTCTTATTCCCATAGAAATATCCTTATCTATTTCCATATTAATTAATAAATAATTTAATATTCCTAAGTCATTAAAATAAAACGATTATACTCTATATTCATTAAATCACAATCTACAGCTTTATCACAACCATATAAGGCATGATTAGATAATAACCGGCTTAATACGGCAGTATATTGTTTTTTGTTAAAATTTAAACTGCCTTCCCTATAATTTAACTTCTTAATTAACTCTTCTCCTGCATTATTATTTTGCATTCCTTTTTTCTCTCGTATTAGCAATCTTGCAAAATAATTAAATGCTGTTCTAATAAGAATTATATATTCTTCAGATTGTAAATATCTTGCTGACTCTTTTGCAAATATTAATAACAATTTATCATATAAATCATAAACTGTTCTCATATCTAGCTTTTAAAAAAGTATTTACCACCGCAGGATAACCACCAATGCTAATATAAGCATTGTAATATTCCTTTAATAAATCATACCTTTCTTTTGATGAATTTCCATATAAGTCTATAGTATCAAATAAATTTACTACATCCTTTCCTACTGCACCTAAAAACTCCCTAAATGATAGTGGATATATTGTAATAGTCTTGAAATCACCTGCTGACTCCCAAAAATCATTATTTAAAGATGTTCTTCCTAAATAACTTCCTGTTACTATAAATCTACAATACATTAAACGATTAAAACTTCGTATCTTATTATATACTAAGCTAGACTCTTGTATTTCATCTATTATAACAACTGTGTCTTTTGTATTAGTAAAAGTTTGGCTATACTTAGTTAATGTATTTAATAATAGTTTCTTTTCATCACCTATACTTATATGCTTATTTAAAATATCAATAAATACCTTACCTGTATCATCTGCTATATTTATATAAATTACATTCTTAAAATTTTCATTAGCAAACTTTGTTACTATATAAGTTTTTCCTACCTGCCTAGCCCCTTCTACAAGTAATACTAAATCACTATTGTTTTTCCAATTCAGAAAATCTTTATAGACATCCCTTTCTATATCCATATCCAAAACCTCCTTAAAGATGAAGTAAACTTTTCTTATAATTATATAATAATTAGTATGCTCAAGTTTTCCTTCACTCATTATTAGTTTCTTTTAAGGCAATGCTCACATAGCCTTTATTTTAGTTACCTACATTTTTTCTACATATTTATTAATCTTTTAAATG
Source organism: uncultured Clostridium sp. (assembly GCA_900539375.1). Classification (GTDB taxonomy): domain Bacteria; phylum Bacillota; class Clostridia; order Clostridiales; family Clostridiaceae; genus Clostridium. The sequence continues at coordinate 16,080 of UQBY01000032.1, forward strand.
CTTCAAATTCTAACTCACAATCTACTAATGCAGAATGCCTTGTTTCAGGAATACATATATCTAAACTTTTTAGTATAGTATCAAGGTCTTGTTTTTCTAAAACAATTTTTCCCTCAATGTTTCGTATTAATGATAATTGCATAAGATCCAAACTTTTATAATCTATTAATGAACGATATTCTTTTATCTTCCATTCTTTAATAAAAAAATTTTCTAAGAAATTTCTATCAAATATTACATTTTGACCTAATACTATAAATTTATCATCAGATTTATTTTTTTCTAGAAACTGTATAATTTCCTCTGCAGCTTGTTTACTTTCTATCGCATCTTCATCATGCTCTAAGATATTAATTTTATTAGTTTTTAGTGCTTTGGGAGAGATGTAATAATCTTTATGTTTTATATTAATCTCTAATTTATCAATTATCTTTAAGTTCTCTATTACTAACATTCCTACCGATAATAATTGATGTTTTTCAGGATCTAATCCTGTTGTTTCTACATCAATAAGCACCATTTTTCTTTTCTTTAATTCCATGTTTATCATTCCTTCCTAACTTTTATAGTTATTAATAAAAATATCTCTAGTAGCATAGCCCCTAGAGATACATTATTTTTGTTACTTACTATCATACAAAAAATATATGACCTAACCTATCTTTTTATATTATTATAATGATATGCTATCATATTAATAAATAAGAATCAATATAAATTTTTAGCAAATATTCACAAGTCTAGATATATAATTATCTAATAATATTGTCTTATATATCCTCTACTTCAGCATTATCATTTGAGTCTATAACTATATCCATAATTACATCTTGAACTGGATACCATTTATTATTACATTTAACCATAGTAAGCCTATTCTCATCTGTTTTTGATTTGTTATTACCTGATATATTATATGTGTAAACTACACTATATATCTTTTCTACTTCACTTTCTTTTAAGCCTGTAATTTCATATATTTTATTTATAGCACTTTTATTTTTAGCTTTTTTCAAAAAATCTTCTTCTTTTTTTATACTAAATGTTATTTTGAAATTTTCTCCATAAATATTTTCTAATTTGTTCATTGCTTCTTTTGTAGCTTCTTTTAATATTTGAACTTCTTCAGCATCAAAAGCTAAATAAGTTTTTTCCATATATGAATAATAACCATCTAAATTTTCCTCTTCAATTGCATAAAAAATATTTTTAATTACTTCTTCATAAGCATGATCACTTTTATCGTTTTTTATTTTAAATCCAAATACCATTGCTAATACTATAACTAGTAATGCAATTATCATTATAACACCTGTTTTCTTTTTCATTTTTCTTCTCCATATTCTATTTAATATATTTTCCTAATTCTCTTAATAGGATAAATAATATACTTTGCTTCACCTAATATATCTTTAATTGGTACAAATCTTTCATCCCAATATCTAGCATCAAAAGATTTAGCTCTATTATCACCTAAAAAGAAAACACTTTCTTTTGGTACAATAACATCTAATATTATATCATCAGAACTTTTAGATGAAACATAATTTTCCTTTAGTTTATTACCATTTACTTCTATGCTAGTATTAGTTATTACAACATGGTCTCCCTCAATAGCTATACACCTTTTTATCATTAATATGTCTTTTTTAAAAACATATATTTTTCCTGGCTCTATATTAAAGTCTTTACTTACATAAACTCTGTCACCTATCTTTAATGTATTTGCCATGCTTTCAGAAGGAATATTTACTAATAGAAAATATTGTTCACTAAAAATTATTATGATTAAAGCTAATATTATTCCTATTATCATCTCTTTTTTGTATTTAAAGAAATTATTTAATTTAATTAACATAAAATCTCCTTAAAAATAACTAAAGTTTTAATTTAGTAAAAAGGCCTTTTCTTTTAATATTTTTGTCAGACTCTTGCATTGGATATACCCTAAAACTTAACTTTTTAATATCTTCAAATATATCTTTATTAATAGTAACTTTAGCTAATTCATATGAGTTAATTAAAATCTCCTGATTAAAAGGGATTGTAACTATACTACAATCACTCACATCAATTAATTTTCTATTTTCATTACTATCCATATGATTATCTATTACTTCTATATATGAATTTACAACAGTACTTGTTTTAAATGTTTTTTTAGATTCCATATACTTATTTATTATAAATTGTAACTTTTTAGTGTGATTAATTAACACTCCTCTCTTTATTAAATTATCAAATTTAGTTGAACACTCTTTAGCATTAAGTAATTCTTGTGATATAACTATGTTTAATTGATCTATTAAATGATATATCATGCCTATTTTATCAACATTCATATCTACATCTATCAGTACTATTTCACTATTACTTTTAGCTAAATCTAAAATTCTTAAAATATTTAAATACTCCAAATTCAAGTATTCTCCTGTTGGTGAAGAGGTATATAAATTACATTTTGAATTTATTTTATAAGGTCTATCTTCTCCATTTAATACATATTGATAAGGTTCCCACCTAAGATTACTTGAAAAAATATGTTTTTCAAAGAAATCTCTATTGTTACTTAAATCAATTATTGATACTTTTTTCTTACAATTTTCTGATAAAAACTTAGCTACTAATTCTATTATTGTTGTTGTACCTACATTAGCACTTCCTCCAACAAATGCTACTACTTTTTTATAATCAATTGTAGGTGTAACAGATTTAAATATCTCTATTTGGCGTTCTACTATCTTCTCAACTGGCACTTCTACAGTTTTTTCAATATATTTAGGGATCTCTTTTACAACCTCAACTTCTTTTATAACTTCTTTTTCCTTAGATAGTGCCTTATATTTCTCATTCTGAACTTCTAATAAAGCTTCTTGCTTAGTTTTCTCTTCTAATAATCGCTTATTTTCCTCTTCAATATGTTTCTTTTCTTCAGATAACCTTAATGCTTTAAGCCTTTCTTCCTCAATTAATCTTTCTTTTTCTTCTTGGATTCTTTTTTGTTCTAACTCAAATTGTTTAACCTTAGCTTTTTCTTCTTCTAATTTTCTTTTATTTTCTTCTTCAATACGTTGCTTTTCTTCAGATAACCTTAATGCTTTAAGTCTTTCTTCCTCAATTAATCTTTCTTTTTCTTCTTGGATTCTTTTTTGTTCTAACTCAAATTGTTTAACCTTAGCTTTTTCTTCTTCTAATTTTCTTTTATTTTCTTCTTCAATACGTTGCTTTTCTTCAGATAACCTTAATGCTTTAAGTCTTTCTTCCTCAATTAATCTTTCTTTTTCTTCTTGGATTCTTTTTTGTTCTAACTCAAATTGTTTAACCTTAGCTTTTTCTTCTTCTAATTTTCTTTTATTTTCTTCTTCAATACGTTGCTTTTCTTCAGATAACCTTAATGCTTTAAGTCTTTCTTCCTCAATTAATCTTTCTTTTTCTTCTTGGATTCTTTTTTGTTCTAACTCAAATTGTTTAACCTTAGCTTTTTCTTCTTCTAATTTTCTTTTATTTTCTTCTTCAATACGTTGCTTTTCTTCAGATAACCTTAATGCTTTAAGTCTTTCTTCCTGGATTCTTTTTTGTTCTAATTCAAATTGTTTAAGCTTAGCTCTTTCTTCTTCTAACTTTCTTTTATTTTCTTCCTCAATACGTTGCTTTTCTTCTGCTAACTTCCTTTTATTTTCTTCTTCTATTTGTGCTATTTTAAGTTTTTCCTCTTCAATTAATTTAGCATTTTCTTCATGAATCTTTTTCGTTTCTAGAGCAATTGCATTAAACTTCTCTTCTTCTAATTTCTTTTTATATTCATCTGCCCCTAATGATTTTTTCTTTTCATCATCAAGCATTTTTTTATATTTTTCAATCTCTTTATTATAATTCTCTTCTAAAGATTGTATCTTAGCATTAGTTTCTTTTTGCAATAATTTTTTTAATTCAATTTCTTTTTGGGAATATTCATCTTCTAACCTTACTTTTTCTTGAGATAATTCATCTAAATACTTTTTTTCTAATCTATCTTCATGTTCTTTTATTTTATTTGTAGCAAGAATTTCTAACTCTTGTTTATATTGTTTTAATTTCTTATTTTTCTCCCTATCTAACCTAGACTGCTCTTTTCTTCTTTCGCTTTCTTGTACTAGTTTCAATGCCTCAGCATTTTTAGAAATTAATTTACTTCTTTCCTCTTCTAATTTTTTTACATTCTCTTCCTCTAATTTTATTTTTATAGCCTCTATTTCTTTCTTTTTATCTAATTCTAACTTATTCTTAAAATCACTTAATTTTTCTTCATTTTCAATGTGAATTTTATTTTTTTCTTCTTGTAATTTATCTTCTAAATTCTTTTTTAGTTTTTCTTCTTCTTCTTGAAGATTTGAAATATTTAGTTCTTTTTTATCTATAATATTGCTACTTTCATTTTCATAAACAACTTCTATATCATCATAATTTTCCATAGTAAATATATATTTTTCTTCATCACTATCTATAGTTTCAATAACATCCTCTTTAATATTATCTTCTTCATCACTATCTATGGTTTCAATAATATCCTCTTTAATATTATCTTCTTCATCACTATCTATGGTTCCAATAATATCCTCTTTAATATTATCTTTTTCATCACTATCTATAGTTTCAATAATATCTTTTTTACCATTATCTTCTTTATCACTATCTATAGTTTCAACAACATCCTCTTTAATATTATCTTCTTCATCACTATCTATAGTTTCAATAATATTCTCTTCATTACTATCTATGGTTCCAATAGCAACATTTTTTTTAGATTTTTCTATTGTATCTTTATTAATTTTATTTTCAATACCTTCATAAGATTTATTTCTTCTAAATATAGATTCTAAAAATCCCTTCTTTTTTTTATGAGCCTTTTCTTTTGTTTTAATCATACTATTGCTTTTTTCATCTTTGACTTCATAGGATTTATCTTTCTTATCTATTTTTTCTATTTTTAAATAATTATATATATCACAATCATTATTATTCATTAAATTAATAACTGAAGAGGGTAATTGTTCGAATAAATAAATTAACTGCTCTTTTGAGTATGATGCCTTAGCAAGTTGATATAGCTCACATATATTATTTGAATCAGCCTCATAAAAAACTCCTAATGAATGATTTAGCATTTCAGGTTCAATAATATAATTATTACTTACATCATCTTCTATCCCATAATACTCTTGTGCTTCTTCTCTATTTCTTGGTCTTTCTATAAGTTCAGCAACATCTGGTACTCGTAAATCTTTAATAAAAATACAATCGTAATAACCTTTTTTGAATAAAGTTTTTGTTGTCTTTTCTAAGTTTGGAGTATCGCCTAATACTATTATTATTCTAGTATTAGGTCCTGCTTCTTTTAATAAATCAAGAAATTTTAAATTAAATGGTTCTGTTTCTAATAATTCATTTAATACTAATATATCAAATTGTTCATCACTATTCTCATAGAATGCTTGAAGTATTCCTTGATTATAATATTCTTTTTTATAATTAAAACTTTTACCATATAACTGTTTATATTTAGCTAAAATACTATTTTCAATTCTAACATCTGAATCTGTTGTTAATGCAAATAAAACTTTTTTTTCTTTCATAATTTTTTAATTTATTCCTCCTTTTTATATTAAAAATGAAATAATTAAAGGTGCTATATTTAAAAATATAAACGAAAGCACTCCTACTTTAACTAAAAAATCTCCTTGTTTTCTAATTGGGAGATTATTCTTACTAATTATTATTCTAGTTATACCTGCATAAATCATTAGCAAGCCTATAACTATTGAGTTACTCTTAAAAAATTCCATTATATTATAAACTACATCAAATAAGGTTATATCTTTAAGATAACTCTTATCTGTATTTAGCCATATTATAATTAGTGGGAGATTGATATAAATAAAAAATAGTAAAGAAATATTTTTTAGCATAAGAATAGCTTTTGAACGCTTCTCTATATACCTACTTCCCCATAAAGAAATATATAAAACTATTCCAACTAAAAATAGAGAATATATAAGTATAGCTGCAGTTCTTGTTTTAATAGCTATAGTAAATATTCCTTTTTGAAATTTTTTCAATAATTTCCTAGGACTAAATTCTATTTTTCCATTTGTATCTTTTATATTGTTATTGGCTGTTTCTAATGCAGAATTTAAAACATCTTCTGATAAAGATTCTAAAGGCTCTATTTCATTCATTTCATTACTGAGGTCATTTTCTTGTTGTTCTAATGTTTCTCTAAGATGTTCTCTATCATTTGCTAAAACATCAACAAACAATTGTAAAGAAAATAATATTGATATTAATAATATAATGCAATACTTAATAAAAATTTTCATATATCCTCTTCAATAAGAAATATCATTAAACTCTTACGAAAATTTTCACCACCTTTATACTTTTATTTTTCATAATATATTGTATCATATTTATTTGTATTTTAACTATATTTATTTAAAAAAGTAAGATAAAAAATATATATATTTTCATCTTACTTTTAGATAAATCTAATATTTGTACATTAATGTTCCATTCCAAAGACCTATTCCAACCTTCTTACCATTAATATTAATCTTTTTAACCTCTTCTAATTTTAATAAAAAATAATTCTTTTCTATTTTATTTAGTCCATTATTTTCTATTGCATCATCAAGAAATGTGTCATAAAAATCTTCTGCCCAATTATCAATATCATCTTCTCTTTTTTTTAGTTCGGATTCAAAACTTCTTAATGCAGCTTTTACTCCTTTGCCTTTAATTGTAGTTTTTAATAAAAATGTTGACATAAGACACCTCCAAGTTATATCTTTAATTTAAGTTTATGTTTTATTCATATTTTATGATAAAAACATAAATTGGTCAAGCGTTATTATTTACTCTTAGATTATGATAAAATCTAATTTAAAAATTTCTTCTTATATGTTACTTATATATATAACATATAATAAGGTCTTGATTTAAAATAAGCTTTGATTAAAATACTCTTGATAAAATGTCTGACTTTATAGAAATGATTCTTTGGAGTTTCATATAACTTTAATTCGAATCCTCAACAAGATGTCTTTTGATTGTTTTTACAAAGTTTAAAATTTATCTTCTTTTTTAAACTAGACAAAACTTAAATACTTTTCTATAATCAGTTTAAGATTAAAAGAGGAGAAAAACCATGTTAAAAAGTTACATTGAAATAGATAATAGATTATCACTATTAATAAAAAATGATACTAATATAAAAATATTAGCTGAAAAATTAAATACTTCACAATCTAATTTATACCATAAATTTAGTAGAGGTATTGTTTTTTATAAAGACTTATATAATATATTAATTTGTATTAATAAATCTTTAACCTTAAAAATTATTAATAAGGAATCTTCAGAAGAGGAATGTCTAGAAACCCCTGCTCCTGATGAATTAATATGTTTTATTAAAAGAAAATTAACAGATAAAAATTTAACTCAAACAGATTTATCGAAGTATTTAAATTTGTCCAAATCATCATTATCTCAAAAATTCTCTAGAGAATCTTTGAGAATTACTGATTTAGAAGCAATATTTAACTTTCTGAAATGTGATATTATGCTTATATTAAAATAGTCAGCTTTAAAGATTAAATAATTTTCGAGAAAAAATTCTCCATAAATGTAATAAATATGATATACTTATATTATGAAAAAAATTACAAGAAAACAAAAGAGAGAAAAAGAGTCAAAAATTAATTTTCTAGCTGAATTTATAAAAATTCAGAAACACTTTTTAGTGATTTCACAAAAAAATTAGGCTTGGTTAAAGAAGTTAGAAATACAAGCTATATTACATATGAGCCGGAAATATTACTGTTAACATAAATTTTTTTAAAAGCTATAAATAGCTTTAGTTTATCATTTTTTCAAAAATGAGCGAAAGATTATTTTCATAATATTCAGATGATTAAAAAGGATTTTGAAAAGTTTTTACTAAGTGTAAATAAATTTAATCTTTAACACTAAAAAATAGTTATTCTATTTGACAATTATGATTAATAAATATTATAATATTAATAAGAAAAAGCTTAGCGTTGGCAGACGCTAAGCTTATCCCAGAACATTTTTTTTGGGCTATTGGTTAATATTAATATTTAATTATGAAAAAAGCACTATTTTTTTGATGGGGTGCTTTTTTCAGTTGTCTTAATATCAATTTCTAATCCATGCTTAGAAAATTTAACATTCAATTTTACAGCCTTACTATTAGGACTTGTAACTCTGAATATTATAAAAACAACAATCGCAACAATTGCCAATATAGCTGTTGCTATAATACTATATTTATCCACCAATACCACCTCCCATGACTATATTCCAATAGCCACAAGTGGTTAAATGCACAAAACCACCGTACCCCATCAATACGGTTTAAAAATTCTTACCTTCATTTTTTGATAAAATTATAAATTATTTTATCTTCTATATAACGTCCCTCCTTTTAATAAAAAAATCTCCAGTAAGAAATTCCTACTAGAGATACTTTTTCCTTGTTACTTACTATTACACATAAATGTGTAATCTTATTAAATAAAAAACTTAACCATAATATTTTATCATTTATTTGAAAAAATTACAATAATTTTATTGTTACTACAGCTTTAAAGAGTAAATTTGTTTATGTTTATTAAAAATTTCTTTTTAAATATCT
>UQBY01000033.1 GCA_900539375.1 uncultured Clostridium sp.
TTAATTTTACTAGGAGAATTATATTTTTTGTAGACGTGAAATCTTTGACGCTTACGTAAACAATTAATAAAAATTTAAGTAAATAGGTGTGATTTTAACATTGAAATAAAGAGGATAAGTAATGATTAAATATTATTGTAAAGAATGTAAGATAGAGTGTGAAAGTAGTAGTTGTGCCATTTGTGGGGAAAGGACTATTGCAAAATCCAAGATATATTGGTGTGAAAATTGTAATGTGCCTATATATGAAGAGGTTTGTAGTTGCTGTGGAGGAAATGGCAAGGAGATAGGAACTGATATAAGACCAGTTTTTCCAGAGGAAAGGCTTATGTTAGAAATACTTTTAGGTGAGCCTTTTAAATACAAGGATTCTTCAGTTTGGGTAGCATCTAATAATAAATACATAATTGATGGAGTTAAAAAAAGGTTTAAACAAAGCAAACTTATGGAGATGTCTCCTAGTGAGGTAATAGAACAATTAGAAAAGAATAAAGCTCAAAATAGTTATGAAGTTTTTGAAAAATATATAAGTAAATTCATAAAGATAAATAGCAATAGATATAATTTTTTAGTTACAGAAGCAGTTGATTTTATAAAAGAACAAAAGAAAAATTATAGTGATGATGAAACTTTTGTGTCTTTTTCAGGGGGAAAAGATAGTACCGTTGTAAGTAGTTTAGTAATGAGAGCTTTAGGAAATCCTAGTATAATACATATTTTTGGAGATACAACTTTAGAATTTCCTTTTACTTATGAGTATGCAAAAAGATTTAAAAGTGAACATACAAAAACACCGTTCTTATCTGCTAGAAATAAAGATAAGAACTTTTATGATATGTGTGAAGTTATAGGACCTCCAAGCCGTGTTATGCGTTGGTGTTGTACTGTATTTAAGACAGGTGCAATCACTAAAAAAATAAATTCAGTTTTTAAAGATAAAAAAAATATATTAACATTTTATGGAATAAGAAGAAGTGAATCAGCTTCAAGAAATAAATATGATAGGGTAAGTGATAGTCCTAAAATAACTAAGCAAAATGTAGTTTCTCCCATTATAGATTGGATTGACTTTGATGTATGGTTATATATTTTAACAACAAAAATAGATTTTAATGATGCATATAGATTTGGTTATTCAAGAGTAGGATGCTGGTGTTGTCCGAATAATACTTTATGGGCACAGTATTTATCAAAAATATATATGCCAGAACAATCAAAAAGATGGAGAGAGCAACTTATTAACTTTGCAATTAAAGTAGGCAAAAAAGACCCAGAAGTATATGTAGATGATGGAATGTGGAAAGCTAGACAAGGTGGAAATGGAGTTGAATATAGTGAAAATACTTTTGTGGAATTTAAACCCTGTGCAGCAGAAAAAGAAAGCTTTAATTATGACTTAAACAAGCCAATTTCAGAAGAACTATATGAATTTTTCAAACCCTTTGGATGGATAAATAAAGAAATGGGAAATTCAAGACTTGGACAAGTCTATATAACAGACAAAATAGGAAATCCAATACTAAGACTTCAAGGAAAAATAGGAAGCAAAGAACTAAAAGTTACAATAATAAAAATTCCAAAAGGAAAAAGTATAAGAAGCATAAAACAAAGAATAGACTGTCAATTAACTAAATATCAAATGTGTTTAGGATGCCTAGCCTGTGAAAGCATATGCAAACAAAATGCAATAATAGTAAAAAAACATGCCCATGAAAATGAATTAAAATCAGGCAAAATAAATGATACATACAAAATAATAGATGAAAAATGCATAAGATGTGGAGAATGTATAAATCACTTTCATGGTGGTTGTTACATGAGGAAGGGAGTTATTACTGGGAAAATAGTAATATCAAGAAATAATTTCTATATAAATAATGTTTACATACATATAAAATAAAGCAATTTTTATATCATATAATTGATATATGAATTTGCATAAGATTAATACAAAAAAAGATTACACAATAATAGGTAATATATTCCAATCCGTTAAATAGGTTTAATATAATTTCTATACAGTACCTCTTTAAAACATAATGTTTATATAGGTCAATTTCACCATTTTGGTTAAGTATATAAAAAAACATAATTTATAAGAAACAAAAAAAGAAAGGTAGATAATTAATATGACTGAAAAAGATTTAAGAATATATAATTTTTTAAAAGAATAGAATAGATAATAACTGTTAAAGAAATTGCAAAGTCATTATATAGTTGAAAACATCAAAGTATAGTTTATGGGAATGTAAATTTTGCAACAAAAATGGAATTGTTAAACAAAGAAACAATAAGAGGAAATAATTATGGATTTTTTATAAAGAATAAAAATAGTACAATACCTACTAAACAAACTATTAAAGTGGAAAAGATAAGTAAAGATAAAGTAATAGATACTTTTGCTTAATGATAATAAAGAAGAAGTTAAAATTGAAATAAATCTTATAATGAAAATTAATAATATTATACAAAAAACATCAAAAATTTTAGATAAAGAAATAAAAGCAAATATAAAATAATTGATAGGAAGATGCCTCATGAACTAAAAGATATACTTAAAGGTATCATTATAGTTTATACATTTTTATATAAAGAAAAATTTTTAAAAATCAGAAGAATGGATAACTTAAGTATAAATGAATTAAATGTTAGAGTATGGATAAAAATAATTGCTGTAGAATAAACATAATATTAGATAAAGATTTAGGTATATTCATACTGGATATATTATGCTATAAATATGAACCAGTTTATAAAGGCTATAAAAATCAAAGATGAAATAAAATACACTTGGCATACATATTCTAGAATATCTTGAAACAACACTTAAAAAAATTGATTTAGACAAAATATAAAAATGTCATGAACATCAAAAATTGTAATTTGTCAACAAGGATACATATGAAAATGTTTTGAATATAATTAGAAAAAATAGCATGGAATGCTTATAGAATATATAATATTGATTATAAACAAATAAAAGAAGTTTTTGAGTAGTATGGACACAAATATTTTTAATTAAATCAAATATATGAGAATTTTTGCCTCTTATAGTATATAAAAAATTAAAACAAATAAGTATAATTTTCACAAAATACAAGAAAAAGAAAATTAAACTTTTTTTTCATTCACAAGAAAAGTTGAAAATGAAAAGATTGTATAAAAAATCTAACTATGATAAAATTTAGAGTATAAAAATAGACAAAGGTATATTAGTGAACAACAACAATAATGATTAAAAAAATTAATAAAATTAATAATAGATGTCTTTTAAGACCAATTTATGTAGTAGGTGATATTATGGGTAAAAATCCAATTGATATAAGTATAACATTACCAGAAAATATTAATAATGATAAGTTAATACTTAGAGATAACTATATATATAAAATGAAACAAAATTTAGATGAAAATTGTGAAGTAATTTTATTGAAGGGTGTTTTTGGAATAGGAAAAACAACTTTAATGAAGCAATTTATGGAACAAAATAAAGAACAGAGTATAGGACTCTTTTTTAAAAATAATTTTAATATAAATGATTTTGATATTATAGAATTTGATTTGGCCAATCAAATAAATATTATTATACATTCAAAAGAATTAGAAGACAATGAGTTTAATGATAAAATACTAAGAGATAATAGAAGAACATTAATTAATTTTTCTAGAAGAAAAAATAATAGATATTATTTTCTCATAGATGGTTTAGAAGAGATAGAAGATAATAGAGAAATAATAGAAAGACTAAAAGAAATTTTACCATTAAGATATATTAACATGAGGTTTATAATTTCAAGTGATATAAATATAGAGGAAACCTTTAAAGAATATAAATGCAGTCAAATTGAACTACCAGGATTTAATTATTTAGAAACAAGAGAGTATTTATCAAATATAGAAATTGAGGATAAAAATATAAAAAAGCTTCAAGAAGATTTTGGTGGGAATCCAAGAAAGTTACAAAAAATTAAAAATATGATTGAAAAAGGAATAAAAATAGAAGAAATATTATCATTAAAAATGAAAGAATGGGAAGAATTTTATGAAGTTGAATGGAAAGATATTAAATTTGATAATGAAGCTGAAAAAAAGATAATATATTTATTAGCAACAAATAGCAATTTAAATACAATAACTTATTTATCAGAAATATTTTCTATAGATGATTTTAAAATAAAAAATATTTTAAAAAAGTTTTCTTTTATACATATAAATACTAATCAAGAAGTAAATTTTAATGAAACTTTGTTTGCTAAGTATATTGAAAAGAAATTAACAGATTTAAAAGATAAAGTTACAGAAGACATAATAAAATATTTAACAGAAAGACCTCAACAAAATGTATCATTAAGTTTATTACCAGATTTATATTCATTAAATAATAATTATGATGAATTGGTAGAGTATTTAAATGTAGAAAACATTATGTTAATGAGAGAAAAAACTAAAACATCATATATAGCAGAAAAAAATATAGACTTAGCAATTAAAGCAACCATTAAAAAAAATTCATATGAACAATTAATGAAGTTGTCCATACAAAAATCTACCTTATTAGAATATCAGAAAGCAGATATATTATATTCTCAAATAAATGCATTGGTGTCTATGGGGGAATTTTCAAAAGCTATTAGTTTGACTAATAATATAATAGAAAAAGAAAAGAGATTACATTTACTTAGTGCAATATCAAGAAAATATTTTGAAATTAATGGTTATGTAGATGAAAATTTAAAAGATGATATAAAATTATTGTATAAAGATATTAGTAAAAGTATAAAGGGGGATGAAGCAATAAAAATTGCTTCAGATTTAATTTTTACATTACCTAACCTTGCTATTGAGTTAATTGAACAAAGAGAAGATATGGCTAAAGAAGATAAGTTAGATTATGCATTTGCAAAATTATCATTAGAAGCATTTGAAAACAAAAAAATTAATGAAAGTAATCCAGAATTAGATATTCAACTAGATGAAAAGATTCAAAATAGTACAATAAAAAATTTAACTAAAAATATAAAAAAAATAGTGGAAAATTATGATTTTCAAAAATTGAAAAAGGAAATTAGCAAATTAAATAATATAGCTGAAAAAATATTGTTCTTATGTAAATGGATAGTTAATAATAAAAAAAGTAAAGATTGTTATAATGTAATAATGTATACATTGGATTTGATATTTACTTGTACAAATTATACACCTAAAATGAATATATTTAGAGAGATAACTGTTCCATTATTATATATGGAAAAAATAGAAGAAATAGAGCAAATAATAAAAAGAATAGATGAACAAATAAGATTGATAAAGGAGAAAGGACCTACTATAGAATATGTCAAACTTTCTATAAACTTATGTTGTGGTGAAATAAAATTTGATAAAGAAAATGCTTATGAACGTTTTTTAAATTTATATGGTTTTATAGATGATATAACAGATTTAAGTGTAAAAACTAATGCTATAGCATTATTATTTGCCAACTTAAGATTAATAGATAAAGAAAAGGTATTAGATAAAGAGTTAAACTTATTTAAAGAACTAAAAGAAAATATATATCTTAATGTGCAAAAATTATTAAAAACCAGTGCCAATCACTATGAAATATGTAAAGATATAATAAGATATATATCTAAAGATTATCCTGATTTTGCATATGAAATGATAAAAAATATAAATTTAGATGAATATAGAGATTATTCAATTGCTTTGTTATTAAATAATTATTTTAAAAATGATATAGAAAATATTAATATGAAAATAGTAAAAAAATATTTTAATAGATTAAAAAGAAAGAATATACAAGATAAAGTTTTGTTTTTTTTGATATTGAGATTAAATGATGAAAAAATAAATACTTTAAAAGCAATTGAAGTATTAGAAGATTTAAAAAATGAAATCGAAGGAATAAAAAATAACTTATTAAAATCTCAAATATATTTATATTCATATAAAATCTATGAAAAGTTAAAAAATAAAATAGAAAAAAGAGACTTTACTTTTAATAAGCTATTGGAATGCATTCAAAATATAGAAAATTTGTGTGAAAGAAGAGATTTTAGTTATTATGTTGTATCTGAAATAGCAAATATAAATAATGAACATGCAAAAAAGGTATATTCAAATATTCAAATAAATGAAGAAATTATAACTGAAAAAACAGCAAAAAACTTAATTTACTCTATAAAGTTAGCAATAAAATCATATAGTGCATTAGTTAGTAATAGTAAAGATTTAGAAAAAGAAGAAAACTTGAAAAAACTAAGAATGTTTATTAATTTAATTCCATCAGTAGAACAACAAATATTGTTATGGGGAGAATTTGCAACTAGATTATATTCATATAACTGTAAAGATTTTGCTGATAAAATTATTAGCTTAAATATAAACAATTTATTGGATAAATTAGAAAAATCAGATGAGGAAATATATTATTTTACATTAATAAGAATATCTCCATGTTTATATAAAAATAATATTATTATGGCATTTGATAGATTGGAAAAAATGCCTCAATATTATAAAGAATATGCATTATTTGAAATAGTGAAATATATTTGTACAAAGACATACTATGATGAACCATATGATAATAATTATAAAGAAGAATATAATTTAGAATATAATGAAATTAAGGAATTATTAAAAATAGTAGAAAAAATATCTACAGATATAATAATATATAATGTAATTACAATTATATGTAATTCTGTAAAAGCAAAAGTAACATCTAGTCAAAAAAAAGATATAATATATAAATTAAATTGTGTTATACAAAATCAACTTCCAGATAAAAATAATATAAAACATTTAGGATACAAAATTATAGCAGAATCTCAAGTAGAAAAATTGAATAACAATAAAATAGATATAGGTAAAAGAGAATCAGAAGTAAAAGATAATGTTGACAATGAAGCTGATAAAGCATATATTTTGTGTGTTCTAGCTGATTTAATGGGTAGCAAATATTCTATAAAAATAAAAGAACTTCTAACAAATGCTAAAGAAATAATTGATAAATTACCTTCGAAATTAGATAGATTATCACATTATGAAACATTTGCTAGTATGGCAAAAGGAAAAGATGCAGTATTAGTTCAAAAAGCACTGAAAGATGCTATGTTGATAGCAACAAAAGGAACTGGAAATAGTTACATAAAAGCACAAAGAAATATAATAGATTTGGCATATAAATTGGATGAAAGTTTAGCTTTATCATTACTTAATATATATGATGATGAAAATATAAGATTAGAGTATAGAAAAAACATAGAACAACAATCTAGAATAAATAAATTGAAAAAGATGATGATGTCAAATTATAATGAAGATATAAAAATAAAAGATTTTAGAGAATATAGTAATGCAGCATGGAAAAATCTTGCTTCATTAAATGCAAAAAGGTTGAATACTTTCAAATTAGACGAATTGTCAAAATACTTAGAAATAGCATCAAACATACCAATAAGTATGTCTTTCCCAATTTATTCATGGATATATGAAAATAACATTAAAAAATATATTCATATAAATAATGCAGAAAGTCAAAAAAAATTTAAAAATATGTTTGATAATGCATTATTAAGTTGTGAATTAGCAGTAAGGTTAGTTACACAAAGTAATACTTTAATAATTAAGGATTTTGAAAATAACAATAAATCAATAATTATTGAAGAAAATGAAGAAAACAAAGCTATAAATTATATAGTAGATTGGGCGGTAAGGAATGAAGAAAAGAAGATAATTATAAATGATCCATATTTTAGTATGAGAGAATTATATTTAGTAAAAGAAATATATTATTTATTACCTGAATGTGAATTTGAAATTGTTACTACAAAAGAATATGCAGATAAATATTTAAACAATTGTAATGATAGACAAGATGAATATATAAATGAATGGAGAAATTTATCAGATCAAGAACCACCAGAATGTAAAATTTGGATGATGCAATTAGAAAATAAAAAATCACCAATACATGATAGATGGATATTAGGAGAAAAATCAGGATTAGAACTTGGAGGTTCAATTAATGGTTTTGGAAAAAAAATTATGAAGATATCTTCAATAGAGATAGATGATGTGATACAAAATGAACTTAAAATAAGAGAATTTTTAGATAGAAAAATTCGGGTTTTTAAAGAACAAAAAGTAAATATATCGCAATTTAATTTATAGAAAGTAAGTGCAATTTAAGATTTAAAAGAAAATTGATATAAAAATTGACAAGCTAGAATAACTGGGAGAAAAAGGTATGAAGTTATCATTAACACAAAAGGAAATAAAGCAAAATAATAGAATTGAAGATATAGTAAAAGAAAAGGAAATAGATGAAGTTAATTTATTTATAAACTCTATAACTGGTGGCAACAATCATTTGTATAATTATTTAAAGGATAGTTTTAAAAGGGCTAGTAGTATAGATATAATAGTATCTTTTTTAATGGAATCTGGTGTTAAGATGATAATTAAGGATATTAAAGAGGTTATAGATAGAGGGGTAAAGGTTAGGATTTTAACAGGAAATTATCTTGAAATTACTCAGCCTTCTGCTCTTGCTATGATAAAAAAGGAATTTAAAGAAAAGGTGGATTTAAGGTTTTATAATGTACCTAAAAAGTCTTTTCATCCTAAGTCTTATATATTTCATGGAAAAGAGGATAGTGAAATTTACATAGGTTCTTCTAACATTTCTAAAGGAGCATTAACAGATTCTATAGAATGGAATTATAAATTGTTAAAGTCACAAAATCCTAATGATTTTATAAATTTTTATAATGCTTTTGAGGATTTATTTAATAATCATTCAATAAAGATTACTGATGAGGTTTTAAGGGATTATTCAAAAAATTGGGTAAGACCAGGTATATATAAAGACCTTGAAAAGAATGGAGAAGAAAAGGTAGTTAAAATTTTTGAACCAAGAGGAGCTCAAATTGAAGCTCTTTATAGTTTAGAAAAGTCAAGAGAGGAAGGTTTTGATAAGGCAATAGTAGTTGCTGCAACGGGAATAGGTAAAACTTATTTAGCTGCTTTTGATTCTTTAAAGTATAAGAGAGTGTTATTTGTTGCTCATAGAGAGGAAATAATAAAGCAAGCAGCTCAAAGTTTTAAAAATGTTAGAAATAATGAAGAGGTGGGCTTTTTTTATAATAATGTAAAGGATATAAATAAAGACTTAATTTTTGCTCTTGTACAAACCTTAGGGAAGGAAGCTTATTTAAAGGAAGAATATTTTCAAAGGGATTACTTTGATTATATTATAGTTGATGAATTTCATCATGCTGTATCTACAAATTATAAAAGAATAATGGAATATTTTACACCTAAATTTTTACTTGGGCTTACAGCAACTCCTGAAAGATTAGATTCAAAAGATGTATTTGCCTTATGTGATTATAATGAGGTTTATGAAGTAAGGCTTCAAGAGGCAATTAATAAAGGATGGCTTGTTCCATTTAGATATTATGGAATATATGATGAAACTGTAGATTATAAAAATATAGATTATAAAAAAGGTAAATATGATAACAAAGAATTAGAAAAAGCTTTAATGCTAAATAAAAGGGCAGAATTAATTTTAAAGCATTATGAAAAATATAAATCAAAAAGGGCCTTTGGATTTTGTACTTCAAGAGCCCATGCAGAATATATGGCAAAATACTTTAATGAAAACAAAATAAAATCAGTAGCAGTATATAGTGGGGAAAAAGGAGAGTTTTCAGAAGAGAGAGATGAAGCAATAAGAAAACTTGTAAAAGGAGAAATAAATGTAATATTTTCTGTAGATATGTTTAATGAAGGATTAGATGTACCTTCTATAGATTTAGTAATGTTTTTAAGACCAACAGAATCACCAACAATATTTCTTCAACAACTAGGAAGAGGTTTAAGAAAAGCACCTAATAAAGAATATCTAACTGTACTAGATTTTATAGGAAATTATAAAAGAGCAGATATGTTGCCATTTTTATTAAGTGGAAAAGAATATACACCTTCAAAGTCAAAAAAAGGAGAAATAAAAGAATTTAAGTATCCAGAGGATTGTGTAGTAGATTTTGACTTTAAGGTAATGGATATATTTAAAAAATTAGCAGAAAAGGAAATAAAAATAGAAACTAAAGTGAAAGAAGAATATACAAGAATAAAAGAAATGCTAGGACACAGACCAACAAGAGTAGATTTCTTAACATATATAGAAGAAAGCCTATATAAAGAATTAAAAGGAAGCAAAAGAAAATACAATCCTTTAAATAATTACTTACAATTTTTAAAAGACAACAATGAATTAACAGAAGAAGAAGAAAAACTATACAACTCAAGAGGAAGAGAATTTATAAACATGATAGAAACAACAGCAATGACAAAAACATATAAAATGCCTCTACTTTTAACATTCTATAATGAAGGAAATATAAAAATGGAAATAACAGAAGAGGACATATACAAAAGCTTTTATAGCTTCTATCACAAAGGTTCAAACAAAGTAGACATGCTAAAAGACAAAAGCACAAGAAACTTTGAAAACTGGGAAAAGAAAGACTACATAAAACTAGCAAAAAACAACCCAATAAAATTCATGCTAAAAACACATGGAGACTTTTTTAAAGAAAAAGAAGAAAATATTATAGCACTTCAAGAAGAACTAAAAGAAATTATAAAAAACAAAAGCTTTAAAGAACAAATCAAAGATGCTGTTGAATATAGAGCTAAAGATTACTATAAAAATAGAAATATTAAATGATTTTAGCAAATAGGAAGTTATAAAAATACAATAAGTAACTTTCTAAAAAATAGAAGGAGATGATATAAATGAAAGCTATCAATTTAATTTCTTTGAGAAATGTATGAAAATATTAAACAATGATCATATATTTGTTGGTAATACAAAAAAAGTTCTAAAGATATTAAAATAAAAGAAGTTGATTTAATATAAAAATATTTTATAAAAATTTTTATTTTAGTGTCCATTCAAAATTAAGGAGATTATAGAAAAGATTACTGATAATAGTTATATTATAGAGTATTTATATATAGTTATTGGTAAACATATATTAACTAGCTTATTATTTATTGGAGGAATAGGATTTGAAAATATCAAGAATTATTATAAAAAATTACAGAAATCTTAAATCTATTGATGTTAATCTAAATGATACAGTTGCTCTGATAGGAGAAAATAATAGTGGAAAAAGCAATTTTTTACGTGCAGCAACACTGCCATTTTTGACAGATGAAATTGGATTTTCTGGAAAGAACTTATCGTGGATAGATATTAATAATGATGCAAAAAAAGAATATTATAAATTCATTATTGACAAACAGGAAGAAATTAAAAGTGGTTCCTTGTCATTAGAAGAATTTATCAAAAATATGCCAATAGTGACAGTAGAAGTGCATCTTGTACCAAATAAAACAGAAACTTTTTTTGTAAAAGATTTGAGCTTTACTATTGAAGAAGATAAGATGATATATGGCTTACGATATGAATATAAACCATCAAAAGTAGAAGAAATCTATAATATTGTAAAAAATGTAGTAAATAATAATAAATTAGATGATTTAACAATTAATTCAGTGAAGATGAATCTTCTTCCATTAGAAAATTATACTTATTCTATTTGTGTACCAAATAAAGGTCCTATATCATATGATGTATTGAAATTTTATAAATATACTTCCCTTCCAGCTGAAAGGGATGAATTTTCGAGAACAGGAGAGCGTTTGGGTTCAAAATCTCTTGTTAAGTTACTACAAAAGGGATTATCAAATGATGATAAGCTAAAAGTTGAGCAAGAATATACTAGATTTTTTGAGGAATTGAAAACAGTTAGTAATATGGAAGATATTATTAATTGGCAAGAAGAATCTGAGTTAAAAGATGCAAGAGAATTTTTTTCACATATAAGTATTCTTCCTAATATGCCACCAATGCAATCAATATTAAATAGTATTAGACTTGGATATTCTGATACTGAACTTTCATTACAAGGACTTGGCTATAGAAATTTAATACTCTTATTTGTACTTGTTAACTCATTATATACTAAGAAAGAAGATATAGTCTTAAATATTCTTACTATAGAAGAGCCAGAAGCACATCTATGTATAAATAATATAAGATTAATGGTTAGTTTTTTAAAAGCACTTACTTCAAAAAATGAATCAACACAATTATTTTATTCAACTCATAGTACAGAATTTATTAACAAGATGGATTTAAAAAATGTTATTGTTATGCATGATGGACAAGCTTTTTCATTTAAGGATGAACTTACTGATGAAAATATAGATTATTTAACAAAAAATCCTAATTTAGATTTATTTAAATTGTTTTTTTCTAAGAAGTGTATTTTATTTGAGGGTATTTCAGAAGAAATGTTGATACGTTCATATATTGATTCACAGAAACAATTAAGTGATATAGAATTACTTTCTTTCCATAAAGGGTTTACTAAAATAATAGAAATATGGAAGAAGGTAAATAAAGGAACAAAGAATAAACTTGGAGTAATAAGAGACTATGATAATGAACCCATAGCAAAAAATAAGCATGATATTTATGATGATGGTGTAAGTATATGCATTAGAACAACAACAGAATATACACTTGAACCTGAATTTATAAAAACGGGAAATAACTACAATATTATTCGAGATAAATATGGAGATAAATTTGGGTGGAAAGATTATGATAAAAATAAAATGGAAGAAGCATGGAAAGATGCAAAAGCAGTTAATATGCTTATAATTTGTAGAGATATTTTAAATGGAGAATTACCAGATTTACAGATGCCGGAGCATATTCAAAAGGTATTGGATTTTTTGAATAAAGAAGAATAGAATGAGGTGATTTTTTGGAAATATACATAGCTGGAGCAGGTGCTGGAAAAACTACTACTATGGCAAATAATATAATAAAATTAAGAGAAGAAATAGAAGAATATAAGATTATCTTTTGTATAACCTTTACCAATAATGCTACTTCTTGTATAAAATCAAAATTGATTAATTATTATGGAGTAATTCCAAAGAACATTTTGGTTAGTACAATTCATTCTTTTTTATATCAACAATTTATAAGACCATATTATTTCCTTTTATATGAGAAACAATATGAACAAATTTCTACTGTAGACTTACCATCAGTACCTATGCATAAAAATAAAAAAATTAAAAGCCTTGATGATAGAAATATTCTACATCAAACAGTTATTCCAGAGAGAGCGAAGTGGATAATTTATCAAAAATCTAGGGATACAAAATCTATTAAAGATAAGCGTAAAATTATTAATAAAATATTTGCTGATTATTGTGGTGCTATATGTATAGATGAAGCACAGGATATTGATTCAGATATGCGAATTATTATTGAAAAATTTTGTGAAATGGGAATTTACGTTTTATTAATGGGAGATCCAAAACAAGATTTGAAGGGACATAAGAGTTTAAGAACACTTGTAGAAAAATACAAAGATACTGTTAAATATATTAATGTATGTCATCGTTGTCCAAAGGAACACTTAAATCTATCAAACTTTCTTGTTAATTCTCAAGAAAAGCAACAATCAGATAAAGTAAATGGTATTATTACTTTACAGTTTGAAACAGAAAAATCATGTATTGAAGTAATGAAACAAGGTTCATTTGATTTAGCTTATATTTCAAAAAAACAAGGAAAATTTGATACACATCAAGCAAAAAGGAAAGATGGAGTATTAAATTTAGCAGAAGAGATAGAAGCAATAATACAAGTTTATCATAAATCAGTAAGCAAAGTTATATTAAAACGATTTTCATATTATTATGCAGAAAAATTAATTGAAAATTATAATAATACTAATGATAAAAAAAAAGCTTTATTAGAAACATTTAAAAAATATGAAAAATTTAAGCGAGAGGAATATATTATTTTAATGAATTCAATACCGGAACCAGAACATAGTTCTATAGTTACTAATGAGAAAGTTATTGTAAGTTCTATAGATAGTATTAAAGGACAAGAAGGAGAAAACTGTTTATTTGTATTAACAACAGATTTGGCTGCTTATTTATTTGGTAATAAAAAAGATGAAAATGTTACTAAGAGTCGATTATATGTTGCTTTAACTCGCTCTTTAGATAAATTAACAATATTTATAACAGAAGAGGTTGAAAAAAAATATACAAGAAATACTATTCTTGATTTTTTTAAGACTTATTTGAGGGTACTATAAAATATGTAAAAAAAGAGTATGAGTGGATATCAAACAAGTGTAAATCAACTTTAGCAAGAAAGTGATATTTACACTTGTTAGTATATTTAGTGTCCAGCAAAATTCCAGTTGGCAATCTATTGTTAAATATAAAAGTATTATTTTGAGCTGTTTAAAAGTATCATAATAAGTTATAATTAATAATTAGTTTATTTATAATTAAAATATTATATATATTAGCTAATGTAAATTAGCACTAGAACATATAAATAAAAATAGATTAGGCAAAAAAGCTTAATCTATTTTTTTAGGTATTTTTCTTTTATTAATAAAGCAATTTCATTAGAAACAGTTCTCATGTTTTCATTAGCAACTTTTTGGATAGTTTCAATTACCTCATTTTCTAAAGTAATAACAACTCTTTTTTTACCCTCTGGTATTCTTGCTGTATTACCTTTTTTATTGTTTTTTTCAGTCATAAAAGTTTCCTCCAATTATGTTGTTTACAATATTTTTGTTTTGATAATTATAACATAGATTTATTTAGTATACAAAAGAGTGATAAATTGATGTTGCATTAAATATAAATCAATGTTACAATAGCTCCATAAATTAAACTAATGAAGAGGACAGCATAATGAAGTTTTTAAAATTATCACATGATTTAATTATAGATACAAATATTACATCTAATGAATTTAGGATTTATACTTATCTATTATCTCTATACAATGAAAATAAAAAATGTTCTTATCCTTCTATAGAAACTATTTCGAATAGACTTAATATTTCAGTTGCTACAGTAAAGAGAAGTATTAAAAAATTAGTTCAGTTAGGTTATATGATTATAGAAAAAAAGAAAAGTGTTGTAGGTAATTATAATACTTATAAAGAATTAAAGCACCTTATAAAAAATGCTACTAATACAGCTAAGAAAGTATTTAAAAATATAGTTAATGAAAGAAATTTAGTTAAAGTGTCAGATTGTAAAGAAAGTAATGTTCAATTAGAAATTGAAGAATTAAATTCATATTCAAAAGAGCATAAAGGAAAGATATCTTTAGTTTTAAAAAATGTAAAAAATTTAAATAAAAAACAAATGTTTTTAATTGGTGATATGGATTTAGAAACTCTAAAAAAAGCTATTTTTAGATTTAAAAAATCAACTAAAACCCATACATTTGCTTTTTTAGTGGAATGTTATTATACAGAATGTAGTATTAATGGACTAGAACCAAGTATGGATTTACAAAGATATACAGGCAATAAGTTTATAGAAATATCAAATGAAATAAAAGAAAGAGAAGAAGTAAAACAAACTATGATTGAAGATGGAATATTTAATGAAAAATTATGGAATAAAAATATAGCACTAGGATTATAAGAAAAGTAATTAGCAGGCAAGTGATGTTTCCACTTTAAGGGTTAAAAAAATTACCAATGTGAAAGATATAGCTTTTTGTTTTGAAAGGATTATTTTCAGAAAATTATAATAAATTTATTTTACATAAAAGAAATAATAATATATAATTGAAGTGAAAAAATAAATAGGAGAATGTAATATGTCTAAAAACAACAACGAAATAAAGCATGAAGACCTAATAATGAAAAAAGCAATGGATGTATTTGCAGAAGAAGGACTAAAGTTTTTTGGAATAAATCAAAAAGTTAAAGACTCAAGTTCAACAGAAATAGTAGTACTTGAAGCATTAAACCTTCATATGGATTTATAATAAGGAAACTCACTCAGCAAGCTGAGGAGTACAAGACATTTAGCCAAATCATAGATTTGGAATGTCATAGCATGGAAGATGATAGTTACATACACTTTGAATTTCAAACAACTAATAAAGGAAAGTTAGATTTAAGAAGATTTAGAGTTTATGAATCTGTATTAAGTTTACAAAAAGATAAGGATGTAACAACCTATGTAGTTTATAGTGGAAATATAAAAAGTGCAAAAGATACTTTAGAAACAGGTATAAACAAATATAAGGTTAAAAGTATATTTATGTCTGATAAAAATGGAGATTTAATAGTTGAAGAACTAGAAAACAAAGTAAAAAATAAAGAAAATATAACAAAACAAGAACTTGTTGCATTAACATTTACTCCAATAATGGGAGGAAAACTTACAAAAGCAGAAAAAATAATAAAATCAATAAGAATAGTAAAATCATCAGATAATGAATATAAATACGATATAGAATCAATGTTATACGCATTCGCAGATAAATTTCTAAAAGGCAAAGACTTACAAAAAGTGAAGGAGGAGATAAGTATGACTGAATTAGGACGTATGTTAATAGAAGATGGAAGAACAGAAGGCAGGATAGAGGGCAGAATAGAGGGCAGAACAGAAGGTAGAACAGAGGGAAAAAGAGAAACATTAATAAAATTATTAATAAAGAAATTTGGTTTTTTATCAGAAGAATATAAAAATAAAATAGGTAAATTACCAAATGAAACTATTGATATTATATTGATGGAAATATTTGATATAAAATCAATAAATGAATTAGATAAATATTTTAGTAAATAAAAATAATAATAAAATAAGTTTAAGTAAAAAGTTAAATTTTAAGTTTTTTAATTTAAGATTTAGCTTTTTATTTTTATATAAAAGCTTTTTACCTAGAATATGACAAAAATATATAATTGTTTACAAAATATATTGAATTTTACAACAAGTAAGTGTATTATAGTAGTATAAACCTGTAGGAGATGATTGTTATGAATTATAGAAATAAATGGTTTGATAATAATAAAAGTAATTATGGATGGTATAAATGTGTAAGATGTGGTAAGAATTTTAGAAGAGGTAAAATATGAATGAATTAAAAATTTTTGATATAGTTCCAGAGGGCTTTTTTACTCCTTTAAGTAGTGGAAATAAGAAAATTTATTTGAGTATAATTTCTTTAATTTATAAGCTTGTTCAAAATGGATTGTCTTATGGAATTGATAGAGAAATATTGGTTGAAGAGGTTGAGGATTATTTAAATGGAGCAAATGAAGAATTTGATAATGAAGAAATTGGAATTGTAGATGATGAAATAGTTACAAATAATAGGGATAGGGCTAATATTTTTATAAGAAAGCTTACTAATTATGGCTGGATATACCCAGAAACTACTAGTGATTATAGGCAAATTATTAATTTTCATGATTATTCTATTGTTATTATTGAGGCTTTAGTGAAGATTGTAAATAATGAATCTACTGAGTATCAGGGAAATATTATAGGTATTTATAATATTCTTTATTCTAAAGAAAAAATTAATAGTGGTCTTGTTGTAAAGCAAATTTTTAATATTACTAAGGAAATAATGAGTGGATTAAAAAAGTTAAATGCTAATATTAAAAAGTATATAGACAAGTTAACAAAGCAGAAAACTCCCCAAGAGATTTTAGAGGAGCTTTTTGGTTCTTATGCAAAGGATATTATTGATAAATCTTATCACAGGTTAAAAACTTCAGAAAACATTTCAAGGTATAGACCTCTTATAATTGAAAAGTTAAATGAAATGGTAATAGATGATAATGTTATTAATGAAGCTAGTGAGTTTTTTGTAACTGAACTTGAGTTAAATTCTTTAGAACAGGGAAAGGAATTAGTTAAGGATAAAATTTATAGTGTTATTAATTCCTTTGAAGATGTAGATGATATTATAAAGGAAATAGATATTAAACATGCAAAATATATAAAAGCAGCTGTTACAAGGGCAAAGTTTCTTTTAAATAATTCTAGAGATATAACAGGAACTATAAAAAGTATATTAGAATACACCTGTGACCAGTATAAGAATTTAGAATTAAACTTATCTGTTGATTATTTAGAAGAACTTTCAGATTTATTTGTTTTATATTCCTATGATTTTATAGATGAAACTTCATTATATATTGCAAATGAAGGTAGTAAGTCATTTAAGCCTGAAAAGGTTAACAAAACTTTTATAAGTAAAGAGGAAAGGGAAAGAAAACTTAAAGAATTTAAAACTAATCAAGAAAAAAGATATTCTCATAAAAAGGTTAATGAAATTGTTAATGAACTTTTAGGTGATAAAAAGATGATTTCTGCCTCTGAAATAGAAGTTAAAACAATAGATGATTATATAAAAATAATTTATATAAGATTATTTGGTAGTAATAGTATTTCAGCCTTTAAGGTTAAAGGTAAAAAGTCTTATATAAATAAAAATGGATTTAAATTTAAAGATTTTGAAATATGGAGGAAAAATTAATTTGATTTATGATACACTTTCTAATAGAGATAAAGAAAATTTTAAAAGAGTTTGTAATAAGCTTTTAAGTTATTGTTTATTATGTAAAGCTCAGGAAGAAAATAAAAATGATTATTATTTTATAGAAAATAACAAAGAAGCAATAAATGAATATTTTGCTCCTCTTGGATATGAAGTGGAAGTTAATAAAAATATTAAAGTAGCTCAGCTTGTAAATACTTTTGGATATAATAAGTATAATTTTAAATTAGTAGAAAGCATAACTTTATTAATACTTAGAATATTATATCAAGAAAAAATGCAAGAATTATCATTGTCCCAGCAGGTAGTTGTAGAAGTTGAAGAACTTCAAAATAGATTTATTGCTCTTAACTTTAAGGATAGAATTATGGATAAAACATTATTAAGACAAGCTTTAAAAACCTTAAAAAAATATAATATCATAGATACTTTAGATAAAAATATGATGCTTGGAAACTCTAGAATTATTGTATATCCAACAATTCAAATGGTAGTAAGAGGAGAAAATGTAGATAAGGTTTATGAAAAACTTGAAACCTATAAAAGAAAGGGGGTAAAAGATAATGAAGAAACTGACAGGAATTAGGCTTATTAATTGGCATGCCTTTCAAGATGAAACTATACATATAAATAATTCTGTTTTGTTAACAGGGGAAAATGGAGTAGGAAAATCTACTATACTAGATGCAATTCAATTTGTTCTTACTTGTTCAAAAAATAATTTTAATAAAGCAGCTAATGAAAATTCTAAAAGAAATCTTATAGGTTATGTAAGGTATAAAACAGGTAAAGAAGATAAGGAATATGAAAGAGAAGGTAATGTATCAAGTCATGTTGCCTTAGAGTTTTATGAAGAATTAAAAAATAATTATTTTATAATAGGTGCAGTAATAGACTCTTCATCTAGCACTTCAGACCCTAAAGTTTTATGGTATAGAATGGAAGGAAAAAAGCTTGATGATATAGATTATATTAATAAAGATAATGACCCTTTAGATATATCTAGTTTTAAAACTTATATTAAAGGACTAACAGCAAGAATCTTTAATAGAAATACAGATGCTAAAAATGATTTTAAAAATAGATTAGGAAGATTAAATGATAAATTTTTTGAATTATTGCCAAAGTCATTAGCTTTTAAACCTTTATCTAATGTTAAAGATTTTGTTTATTCTTATATTTTAGAGGAAAAAGAATTAAGTATAGATACTTTAAGAGAAAATATAAGAACCTATAGAAGTTTTGAAGAATTACTTAATGAGACAAAAGTGCAAATTGAAAGATTAAAAGAAATTAAAAATATATATGAACAATATGATAAAGCAGAAAGAAATATAAAGCTTCATGAGTATTTAGCCCTAAAAGCAAAGGAAGAAATAACAGAGGAAGAAATTAAAAAAATAAAAAGTTATATAAATAAATATGATGAAAAAATAAGAGATTTAGATAGAGAGATAAACTTAGCTGAAAATGAAGTAAGGTCTTATACAGAGAAAATAAATAAATATAATTTAGAATTAGAAGGGAATAAAGAAGTTAAATTAATAAATGAATTATCAAAAACTTTAAGGGATTTAGAAAATAAAAAAATAGAAAATAAAAGTAAGTATAATGATTTTAATTTTTTATTAAAAAGTCAAAGTAAGAGCTTAAAAAAGTTATATGAGGTATTTAAAAACAAAATTGAAATACAAAAACTTTATAATATAATACAAGAAATTAATGAAAATAATTTAGATGAATTTAAAAGTGTTAATTTAGAGTTAGAAGAAAAAATTAAAAATGAAGATAACAAATTAAGAAATGAAAATGCTAGTAAAAGGCATAAAATAGAGGACCTAGAAGAGGAACAAAAGAAACTAGAAGGGATTATTGAAAATCTTCAAAAGAGAAAACTTAATTACCCTTATGGAGTAGAAGAACTTAGAGATGAAATAAAATTAGAAATGAAAAAGTTAGGAAAAGATGTTACTCCTAAAATATTATGTGAACTTATAGATGTAGTTAACCCAGAGTGGAAAAATGCTGTAGAAGGTTATTTAAATACTCAAAGATTTTATTTATTAGTTGATGAAGAAGATTTTGATTATTCTTTAAGAATATATGAAAGAAAAAGTAAAGTTAAAAAAATATATTCAACAGGGCTTGTAAATTTAAAAGGGTTAGAAAGGTATAGTGAATGTGATAAAAACTCTTTAGCTGAAGTTGTTACTTCAAAAAGTGAAGGCGCAAAAAGATATATTAATATGATTTTAGGAAGGGTTATAAAATGTGACAAAGTAGATGAATTAAAAAATTATAATGTATCAATTACTAAAACCTGCATGACATATCAAAATAATGTTGCTAAAAAAATTAATCCTAAAATATATGAAAAACCTTATATAGGTGAAGAGGCATATAAAAAGCAATTAGAAATAGCTAAAGAAAAGTTAGAAAAAATAAAACTTGAACTTAATACATTAAGAAATGAAGTAAGGGAAAATAATAATGTTTTAAGTTTAATTTCTTCATTGAAACTAGAAAAATTAAGAGAGGATTCTTCTATTATAAAGGATTTTAATTTTATAAATTTAGAAATTGAAAAACTTAAAAAAGAAATAAAAGATTTAGAAAAAAATGATAGCTATATGGTTATACAGTTAAAAATAGAGGAATTAAATAAACAGAAAATAGAAATACTTAATAAACAAAGAAGAATTGATGATGAAAAGGTGAAAATATTATCTAGAAGAAATAGTGATGAAGAAAAGTTAAAATATAAGGAAAAAGAAAAAATAATAAATACAAAAAATATTCAAGATAAAATAGATGAATTTGGTTCAATAGCTATTGAGGGTAAGGAAAGATATGAAAATGAGAGAAAGGAAAAATCTGTAGAAACTATTTTAGCTAACTTTTCAACTTCAAGAGAAAAATATATTACAAAACAAATAAACTTAGAAAACAAGCTAAAGGAAAGCCAAAGAGAATATAACAATGAATATGATTTAGGGGCAGAGGTTAGTGTTAGTGGAATGAAAACTTTTTTAGCAGAGTTAGAAAAGTTAGAAAAATCAAAGATAGTAGAATATGATGAAAAGGTTAAAAAAGCAAAAAAGGATGCTGAGGAAGAATTTAAACAACATTTTATTGCTAGAATACAAGAAAATATATTAAATGCTAAAAAAGAATTTAAAGACCTTAATAAAGAGTTACAAGATATTCCTTTTGGTGAAGAAGAATATGAATTTAAAATAGGTAAGGGAAAAGAAAATAAAGAGTATTATGATATGATTATGGATGAAGAAAATATTGGAGAGGGATTTAATTTATTTTCTATTTCCTATGAATCTAAACATAAAGAACTTTTAAATGAGTTATTTGATAAACTTACTATGGATGATGAAAATAATGAAAATGAATTAAAAAAGCTTACTGATTATAGAAATTATATGAGCTATGATATTTCTGTAAATTACAAAGATGGCTCAAATGCTTTATTTTCTAAAATATGTAGAGAAAAAAGTGGAGGAGAAACTCAAACACCATATTATGTAGCAATGGCAGCTTCTTTTATGCAGCTTTATAGAGGAGGAATATCCTCTGATTCTATAGGTCTGATTTTATTTGATGAAGCTTTTGATAAGATGGATGATGCAAGAATAATTTCTACAATGAAATTCTTTAATAAACTTAATTTACAACTTATAATTGCAGCTCCACCTCAAAAAATAGAGCCAATTGCACCATATGTAAATACTACTTTACTTGTAATGAAAGTAGGTAATTTTGGTATAGTTGAGGACTATGAGACAAATGAGAAATTATAAAATATTTATATTAAATAAATTAATAGATTCCTATGAAAATAGTGTTTTATATAAAGGTGAGTCAAAACGTGATAATAAAATATATTTTAAATTTACAATAAAAAATATAAAGGATTATTTTAATGAATTAGACTATGAACTAAAAGAAGAAATTGATATAGCATGTAATCAAATGGAATCAGAAAACTTTATAAAAATATATAAAAAATCAGGATTAAATAATCACTTGATAGATAAGGTTGAACTTAACTTAGATAATTTAGAGAATATATATACTTTTCTTAAAAGAAAGAAAAAAGAGCAAAAAGAAAATGAAGTAATAGATATAGTAAATAAATATACTAATGAAGAAAATATTTTAGGAGAATTTGCAAGATATATAAGCTCTAAACTACATGAAAAAGCATCAGTTAAAAAATATTTAGATATAGAAAATATAAAAGAATGTAAAGATATTTTTAATGGACTAAAAAACCTTATAAATCAAAAAGAAGAGATATTTATAAGAAACTTTTCAGTAAGAGTATATGGTGATTCAAAAAGATATGAAGCTATAGAAGGAAAGGTAAAAAAGATTTTAAAAGACTTTTCAAAAGAGGAATATACATTTGAATACAATATAATTAAAAATTATACATATGTATATTTTAAAGGAAATATTACATTAAAAATAAAAGAAACCTTTATAAATGCTAATAACTTTATAGGAGGTATAGCAATAAGCTCTAAAGATATAGAAAACATTGAATATATAAAAGTAAATGGAGACAAGCTTATAACAATAGAAAACCTTACATCCTTTAATAACTATGAAGATAAAAATGCAGCAACAATCTATTTAGGTGGCTATCATAATTCTGTAAGACAAAAAATGCTAACAAAGATATATGAAAACAATAAAGAAATAAAATACTATCATTTTGGAGATATAGATGTAGGAGGATTTAAAATTCTTGTTCATTTAATTTCAAAAACAGGAATTAAATTTATTCCTCTAAATATGGATGAAGACACATTAATTAAAAATATTAAATATGCAAAAGATTTAACACAAAATGATATTAAAGAAATTAATAGATTATTAGATAAAGAAGAATTTAGTGAATATTATAATATATTAACCTCTATCCTAAAAAAAGGAAAGAAATTAGAACAAGAAATTGTTAACATATAATGTATATAAAATGATTAAAAATAAAGTTAATGAATCTTTAGGAGAAAAAAACATAATGAAAGAAAAGTTATTATATGATATGACAGATGCAGAGAATGCAATAGAATCATTAAGTAAATTTTTGAATATAGGAAAAATAGAACTCTTTAGTTTTATATCTATAAGAGCTGATCAAGACATAATAGATTATAATAAAACTTATGAAGAACTTATTTTGGAGTTTGATATAGATATTAATGAATTAAGTATTGATAATATTGAAATTAAGTCTATTCATGTAACTACTGGAGATGATAATGGATATTCAATAAGAGAAAAAGGACTATTGAATCTTCAACAATCATTAAAACAAAATACACCATTAAGAAAATTTTTGCTTAAAAGAGATATAAGAATTGATGTTGAAAGTAATTTGATTTATTTTAAAGATAATAAATTAGTTATAGTAAATGATACAAGTGATTATAGAGGTAATAAGAATTATGTTTATAAAAAGTTATATAAAGATTATGGAATTAATGGATTCATTTATAATAATGAACCCCTAAAATATGAAGGGAATGTAGCTAATAGACCTGAATTTATTTATAATATTAGCAAAATGTTGAAATGCAGTAATCTTGAAAAAGAGTGGGAAAGAGAGAATAAACAATGCTATACAGTTGAATATAAATATCCACATGAAAAATTATCATGGATTAATTTAGCTTTAAATAGAGAAGATAAATATGAAATAGAAGATAATAGAAAACTTTATATTAAGTTATGGCTTATAAAACAAGCTATAAAAGTAATAATATATGATATTATGAATTTTGGAAAACTTGAAATAATATCTTACTTAAAGTTAGACGAAAATATACCAAGCCAAGATATTATAAGTATTATAAATACAACTAAAGAACGAAATAATTTAAAATTAAAAAGATGAAATTATTTTTAGTATTTTCTTTAAAATTATTCCATTAAGTGTATTGGATAACAAATTATATTTTTTATAATAAAAAAGCATAATATCTTATTAGCAAGCGATAGAGCCAAGCCCTTTGACTTAGAACTCTAAAGGCAAAGAAAATTACTAGTGACAAGTACAACATAAGCTATATTTGAAAGAGTATGGCTTTTTGTTTTGAAAAGGATTATTTTCAGAAAATTACAATAAATTCATTTTACATAAAAGAAATAATAATATATAATTGAAGTGAAAAAATAAATAGA
>UQBY01000034.1 GCA_900539375.1 uncultured Clostridium sp.
CTGCATAAGAGTAACGAACTTATGTGAATGGCATAAAACTTGTAGAAAGTTATAATTTATGTAGGGTGCGTTGTACCCGAATTTAAGCCTTTTAAGAGCTACACCAAACTAGAGTAGATATAGTAATTTACTATTTCAAAATAGAGCTTTATGAAGAAGGAAACAAAATAAAATTTATATATTTATAACTTTTTATAAGTTTTATGCAACGGCAGCAACTTATGCTCATCATGCTTATGAAGCCTTTAGAACACTTAAAACTACTGGAGAGGGAAAATCTCCTTATAAAATAAAAGATGAAGCTAAGTTAAAGTGGATGTGCGAAAAGGTAGGAATAGACACAAATCAAGATATTAATAAACTTGCTATAAATTTGGCAGACCTTCTTGATAAGGATATGAAAATAGGTCCTGATAAAACAAGTATAATGACAGAAGCCTTTGCTCCTAAAAAAAGAAAACCTGTTTGGAAAAAGCTTAATATTTATCCTTCAGGAGTGGACCATGAAATTCAAAATGCAATTGCAAGCTGTTTAACTAATGTGGATGGAGATTATGTATCCCTTGCAACAAAAGCTCTTAGATTAGGGTTATCTACTATATATACAGCACAAATAGGTCTTGAAATGGTTCAAGATATTTTATTTGGAACTCCTATGCCTCATGAAGTAAATGTTGATTTAGGAATAATGGACCCTGATTATGTAAATATAGTATTTAATGGACATCAACCTTGGGTAGGAGCAATTACTATAGAAAAGCTTAGAAATGGAGAATATAAAGAAGAGGCAATAAAAGCAGGAGCTAAAGGAATTAGGGTAGTAGGCTCTATTGAAACAGGACAGGAACTTTTACAAAGATTTGAAGTTGATGATGTATTTGTTGGTCTTATGGGAAATTGGCTTTCTATAGAACCACTTTTAGCTACTGGTACAGTAGATGCAATTGCAATGGATGAAAACTGTTCTCCACCGGCTATAGACCAATATGCAGAAAAATATCAACTTGCATTAGTTAGTGTAAGCACAATAATAGGTGTACCTGGTGCAGAGCATAAAATGCCATATTACCCAGAAAAGGCAAATGAAATGGCAGATAACTTAATAAAAATAGCTATAGAAAACTTTAAAAAAAGACATGGAAAAGTAGAACCTATGGTACCTAAATGTATTACTAAAGCTATAGCAGGATTTTCAACAGAAGCTGTTTTAGGTGCACTTGGAAATAAACTTGAGCCATTAGTTGATGTAATAGCTTCAGGAAAATTAAAAGGTATTGTTGCTCTTGCAAACTGCTCTACACTTAGAAATGGTCCTCAAGATTGGAATACAGTTAATATAACAAAAGAATTAATAAAAAGAGATATATTAGTAGTTGCGGGAGGATGTGGAAATCATGGTCTTGAAGTTGCAGGATTAGCTAATTTAGATGCTATAGAAAAATATGCAGGAGAGGGGCTAAAAGAAGTTTGTAATATGTTAAAAATACCTCCTGTATTAAGTTTTGGAACTTGTACAGATACAGGTAGAATATCAATGCTTGTTACAGCTCTTGCAGACCATCTTGATGTTGACATTCCAGACCTTCCTATAGCAGTTACTGCTCCAGAGTGGATGGAGCAAAAGGCTACAATAGACGGTATTTTTGCAGTTGCCTATGGAGCATATACTCATTTATCTCCTACACCATTTGTTACTGGTGCTCCTAATTTAGTAAAACTTTTAACAGAAGATGTTGAAAATTTAACAGGAGGAAAAGTAGCCTTAGGAGATGACCCAATTGAAGCAGCTAAGGGAATAGAAGCACATATAATAAGTAAAAGACAAAAACTTGGACTTAAATAAATTTATAAAAAATTCACAAGAAAATTTATCTTGTGGATTTTTTTAAAAATAGAGTAACAGGAATTCTTTTATGTATAATTGAGTAATTATGCTATTATTTAAATAATCTATGTTTAATATACAAATTATTTTAAAAAAAATATATAATTTTAGAATTATAATGAATTTATTTGAATTAAAAGGAATTATTTTAAAATAATTAATTATAACTTAAAAGCTTTAAATATCTTTTAATAAATAAGAATAGCTCCTCAAATTAAACTTTGACTTTCTTTGACCTTAGAAATATAATGTACTTGTACAAAGAGATAAGAGATAGTAAATAAGAAATGTTAAAGAGTTAGAAAAGGAGGTCTTTGTATGTTTGGTTTAATACCTTTTGAAAATATGATAATGGACAATGCAAATTCATCACTAAGTGATATCTTTGATACTTTCTTTAATGATGATTTAACAAAGATGTTTAATATGGAGGAGTCAATAAAAACAGAGATTAAAGAAAAAGATGATTCTTATTTGTTAAAAGCAGAACTTCCAGGAGTTAATAAGGAAGATTTACAATTAGATTATAA
The DNA here is from genome assembly GCA_900539375.1 of uncultured Clostridium sp. Classification (GTDB taxonomy): domain Bacteria; phylum Bacillota; class Clostridia; order Clostridiales; family Clostridiaceae; genus Clostridium. The sequence goes on from UQBY01000034.1 coordinate 2,416, forward strand.
TGATGGTTATTTAACAATCTCAGCTGTACAAAATACTAATTTTGAAAATAAAAATGATAATTACTTTGGACAAGAAAGATGTTACAAACAAGTATCTAAAAGTTTTTATTTTGACAATGTTGATAAAGAAAAAATTCAAGCTAAATTCCAAGATGAAATATTAGGTGTTATTTTACCTAAGAAAGAAGTAAGTAAAAATAATTCTAGTAAAATATATATTCAATAATAAAATATATTTAATTAAAGCATAGAGGAGGCTTTATTATGTTTGGTTTAGTACCTTTTAAAATGAACAATAAATTTATGGATGGAAAAGATGGATTTGACAGTATGTTTAAAGACTTTTTTGGAGATGACATGGTTATGAAAAATTCATTAAAGGTAGATATTAAGGAAACTGAAAATGGATACACATTAGAAGCAGATTTTCCAGGAATGAAAAAAGATGATATAAATATTGAATATAATGAAGGTTATTTAACAATTTCAGGTGAAAAGAAGACTGAAAATGAAGATAAAGAAAAGAAGGAAAATTATATAAGAAAGGAACGTTACTATGAAAAAGCATCAAGAAGCTTTTATGTAGGAAACATTAACAAGGATGAAATTAAAGCTAAATTTGAAAATGGTGTTCTTGAAGTAACTTTACCTAAAGAACAAAAAGCAGTAGATAAAAATAATAAAATTGCAATTGAATAGTTTAAATAAAAAAAGCATTCATGATTTTTTAATCATGGATGCTTTTTTTGTTTAGAAAGATTAAAAGTATACAAAACATATAAAACATATTGACAAAGTATGTATTAATGTATACTATATTTATATAGTAGATAAAAAGAGCAAAAAGAATAACATATAATGGGGAGAGGAATAAATATGTGTGAATTATATGGAGTAACTTCAAAAAAATCAATAAAGATGAATAATATATTAAAAGACTTTTTTAAGCATAGTTATAATCATCCTCATGGATGGGGACTAGCTATTGATGGAAGAGAAGATACCTTAATAAAAGAAGGTAAGCCAGCTTATGAAAGTGAAATATTAAAAGAAAAATTTAAAGAGGATATTGTGGGAAAACTAGCTATTGCCCATATTAGATATGCAACTTGTGGAGAAATATGTGAAAGAAATTCACATCCATTTATAAGAAAAGATATTTTAGGCAATACATGGACATTAGCTCATAATGGTACAGCAACTGAAGGAGATTTAGTTGAAAAGTATAAAAAGTATGCCTATGGAGAAACTGATAGTGAAACTATTTTAATATTTTTAATTAAAAGAATAAATAAAGCAATAATTTTAAATAATAGTAAGGAGCTATCTATAAAACAAAAAGGTGATGTAATTCAAAAGGCAATTAAAGATATAACCTTTAAAAATAGAATAAATTTATTATTTACAGATGGGGAAAATCTTTTTGTTCATTGTAATTTAAAAGATAGTTTATATAGTTATCACAAAGAAGAGCATATAGTTTTTGCAACAACACCACTAAATAAATTTATAAATGATTGGCATTCTATAAAAATAAATACTTTATTTATTTACAATGGAGATAAACTTATTTATGAAGGTGAAGCTCATGAAAATGAGTATATTAAACCAGAGTTAAGAGCAGAAACTTCTTATGTAATTTAATTTTTTAATAGTAAGTGTGAATTGTTATTGTGTATTAATTAAAAAATACAAATAATAAATTCACACTTTTTTATATGGAAAATTATACATTTTGAAAACTGTAGATGCTAAGTTAATAATAAAGATAAATAAAAGAAACAAGTTTAAGAATTTTTTTCCTTAAAAAATTTAAGATTTTTTAGTTAGATTTTTTCCATCATAATAAACTAAAGTTCCAACATCAATGGATTTTTCATATAATTCAGCATCTGGTGCACTAATTGTAAGTTTTTCATTATTTTCAATATCTTCTAATATAACGTCAACAGAATATTTTTCACCTTCAGGAAGTTCTTCACATCCAAAATCCTGTTCTGTAATATCAATAACTTTATAAATTTTCATAATATCTCCTTAAAAAATCTCTAAAACTAAAAGGTAATAAAACAAACTAAATATATTATACATCAATGTATTAAAATAAATAATAAAATATTTTGAAAAATAAGTTTAGATTGCTATAATTTATTTATGTCACAAGTTACAAAAAGAGCATTAGAAAATTATTAAGAAATGATTAATAATATAGTTGTTGGTTTAGTTTTTTGTCTTTGTTATAATTGTATTTATAAGTAAAAATAACTAATAACTTTGGAGTGAATTTTATGGAAAATAGAAAGCTATTAAAACAAAAGGCAAAAGAAAATATAAAACAACATTTTTTTAGAAATGTAATATTAGTATTTATTGCCTCAGTTTTAATGAGTGGGGGGTATATTTATTCTACTAAAGATACTTTTAGCACTGATAATGAAAAAGCAGTAATTAGTGTTATTAATGAAAAACAAGAAAAAAAATCTAATGCAGAAATAGTAAATGAATTACTTAAAGAAACAGTAGATGAAAAAAAACAGGAAGAAATAAAGGTAAACAATAAGTATACTAATGGAGTATTGTCGGCATTATTTAATGAAATAACAATAAGTGGCTCATTTATTTTTGGTATACTAAATGTTATTAATAAATATATTTTTAGTGGAGAAATATCTGTACTAATTTTAACTATAGTAGGGTTAATGATTATAGCACTTACTTATGTATTTGTACGAAATGTAATGGTCATAGGTAAAAATAGATATTTTTTAGAGCAAAGAAGATATTATAATACTAAAATAGACAAGCTCTTATTTCCTTATAGGATAAAGAAAACTTTACATTTATCCTATATTTTATTAGTAAAAAATATTTATCAACTATTATGGTCTTTTACTATAGTTGGAGGATTTATTAAACATTATACCTATTTAATGATTCCTTATGTTTTAGCTGAAAATCCTAATATTACAAAAGCTGAAGCCTTTGAACTTTCAAAAGAAATGATGGATGGTCATAAGATGGAAGTATTTAAGTTAGATATAAGTTTAATTGGATGGAAAATATTAGGGGCATTTACTTATAATTTAACTAATATATTTTATTATGATGTATATAAAGAATCAATTTTTACAGAACTTTATATGGATATAAGAAAAGAAAAGATTAACAAATTAGAAAAAGGATATTTATTAAATGACCATTTACTTGATATAAAGGAAAAAGTAAATTTTTCATATCCAGAAGAAAAATTTAGTATACCAATTTCAAAGAGACGTAAATGGTTAAATATAGATTATGCAAAAAGTTATTCTCTTACAACATATATATTATTTTTCTTTTCATTTTCATTTATTGGATGGGTTTGGGAAGTAATATTTCATTTAGTTAGTGATGGAGTTTTTGTAAATAGAGGAACAATGTTTGGACCTTGGCTACCTATATATGGGGTTGGAGGTTGTATGATATTATTTTTATTTAAACCTTTTAGGGAAAAACATTGGTTAATATTTCTTTTATCCTTTGTTTTATGTGGCATAATTGAATATTCTACTGCTTGGTATCTTGAAACCTTTAAACATATGAAATGGTGGGATTACAGTGGATACTTTTTAAATATAAAGGGTAGAATATGTATGGAAGGACTTCTTGTTTTTGGGCTTGGAGGATGTATTTTTACTTATATATTAGCTCCTATATTTGATAATTTATATGAAAAAATTAAACCTAAAATAAAAATTGTTCTTTGTATTTTATTAATATTTTGTTTTGCAATAGATTTTTTATATTCATCAAAGCATCCTAATACAGGAGAAGGAATTACAAATCCTATAACATATATAGATATAATTAAAATATAACTAAAAAAGAGCTTTTATAGCTCTTTTTTAGTTTATAAGTTAAAGTTTAGTATCAACACCATTTACATTAGTTTGTTCATTTTCTTCTACAGGAATTACAATGTATTTTTGTCCTTCAATTATTTGTGATTTTATTTGTGATGCTTTTTCAGGTTTTACTTTTAGTATAATATCATAATTTTCTTCAGATTCATCTTCCATTTTAGAAACTTCTTCTAATTTTTTATTTGTATTTTCAAGCTTGTTTTGTAATATTTCTACTTCCTTTTCAAGTTTTTGTTCTTTTTTCTTTTGTTCACTTGCCTTAAGAATTTTAGCATCTATTAAATCATCTGCAATAGGCAAAGTAGTGCCAAACTCTTTTGTATAAAACCTTTCAATTCTTGAAGAATCTTCTTCAGAAACTCCACTTTCAGCTAAAATATCTTGAATAGTGTCATTAGTTAATATTATAGGTTGGCTATCTTTACCATTAACTGTTGTATGTTCATCAATTCTGCTATTAATATTTTCTTGAATTTCCATAAATAAATTATTAGATTTTTCCTCATCATAACCAATAGCATTAGTTATAATATTATGGAACGTTTCTTTTTGTTCAGTTGCAGTTCTTTTTGAAGAACAACCAAGAGCTTCTTCCATTAATTCAGGGTGTGAATCCTTTGGATTTTTTGTGTAATACATTATAGAATTAACATCACTACTACGGTCTATAAAGGCTGGAAATACAAATCCATTAACAGGAGCTTCAACTACCCAATCTCTAACACGAGCAGCAATTTTGTTATCTTCTTCAAAGTATCCAAGAGCTGGTTTAGAAAGGGATACTGGACATATTGCACATAATAGATATTCATATACTTCTTCAGATTCATCTAATTTTAAATTATCTCTAGTTTTTGTAATAACATCATAAGCATCATGGAAAACAAGTATTAAAAAATTTCCTGTATAATCATAACTATCTATTATAGATTTATAAAAGCTATCAAGAAGGGTATCATCTTTTAATTTACTTTTTTTAAGAGACATTAAAAAGGATTGTTTATCATTTTTATATTCTTCATTAACAGGAAAATTAAGTTCTAAAAGATTATTGCCTATTGTTCCAGAAAGAACCTTTTTTGCAATTTCTAAATACTTGAAAAATTCATCTTCCTCTAAATTTAAAAAAGTTTCTTTAAAATTTAAAATAATATTTTTTTCACCATTAACATAACAACCACACATTTTTGTAAATGTACAATCTTCTTTTTTTAAACGTCTTTTTAATTCTAAAATATCTTTTTTCCTCATTGTTTTAAAAACCTCTCATTTTATTCATTTAAAGTACTTATTTATAAGTATAATATTGAAAAAATATCTATGCAAGTTAGTAATTTTTTCTTAAAAAAAATTCGCTAAAGATTAATTTCTTTAGCGAATTAAAAAAGGTGATTTATATTAAAACTTAATGATTAATTATTAAGTTTCATAAGCTTAGCAGCATTATTATAGAATATATCCTCTAAAGCCTTATCATCTAATCCACAAGTTAAAACTTTTTGTATTTCTACAGTAGGATGATGGAAAGGTGAGTCTAGTCCAAACATTATTCTATCATGACCTATATCTTCATAAGCTTCTTTTATTTTACTTCCCATAGGCATACCAGACATTTCTAAATATAAGTTAGAATATCTTTTTGCCATTTTTAAAGTACCATCAATATAAACTCCATGACCATGTCCCATATGTATCATTATAACTTTAACCTTTGGAAAACGTTCAGCAAGTAAAGCTATGCTCCAAGGAAGAGAATATGGTGGATGTCCACAATGAATAAATACAGAAATATTTAAATCTTCTGCAGCTTGCATTATAGGGTCAACACATTCTTCATCTGCAACAAAGGCATTTTGAAGAGGATGAAGTTTAATTCCTACAAAGCCACAATCTTTAACATAATGATAAATTTTTTCAATTTCCTTTTCTCCATTAAGAGGATTACAGAAAACTAATGGTAAAAATCTATCAGGATATTTTTTAAAAGCTTCTGCCACATTATCATTATCATCAGGACCTGTGCTACATAAAATGGTTTTTTCTATTTCATATTCATCCATTTGTTTTACTAATTCATCTGCAGTAATAGAGACATTTGCCCAGCCTCCAAAGTTACCAATATGTGAATGTGCATCAATTTTTTTCATTTATGTTACATCTCCTTTAATTTTCTAATTACATTAGCTTGAGATAAAATTGATATTATAATTGCTGATAAAATAATTCCACTTAAAGTTTGAAATACAATACCAGGAACTTCTGCTATAGCAAAAGTTAATCCATATAAAGGAATTCTTACAAGAGTATATCCTATAATTTGGAATATACCTCCAAGTATAGCACCTATTAACCATCCAAATTTTAAATTTGGAAATACTTTTTCTGTAATAAGCCCCATAATAGTAGCCATTATTGCTTTAATAAAAAATGTAGGAATAATCCATTGAGCATAACCACCTAAAAGGTCAGCTAAAGATGCTCCTACAGCAGCAGATAAAGCCCCTCTTTTAGTACCTACTATTAAAACAGCAATAAAAATCATACAATCTCCAAAGTGAGTGTATCCATTAATTCCAGGTATTTTTATAAAATATGTACCAAAGAATATTAGTGCGGCAAGGATTGCCATTTTAGTTAAACTTTTTGTTTCAATTTTTCTTGTATTTTCCATAAAATTTCCCCCAAGTTTTTTGTTTATTTCATTGAAAGTATGATAGCATGAATATAAATATAGTGCTAATGTATGGATACAATTTATTTTAAATATTTATAGCAAAATTTAAACAGAATAATATATAATAAAGTTTGGAGAAAAATAAAAAAAAGAATGGAGAGAAAAGATGGATAAGAAAAACAATAATCCTTTAGGAAAACTAAAGATAAGTAGTTTATTAGGAAAGTTTGCAATACCTAGTATTATAGCAATGCTTGTGGGAGCATTATATAATATTGTAGACCAGTTCTTTATAGGAAGAAGTGTTGGTGAACTTGGAAATGCAGCAACTAATATAACATTTCCATTAAGTACTTCTTGTATTGCTATAGCACTTCTTTTTGGAATTGGTGCAGCTTCTGCATTTAATTTAACTTTAGGAGCAGGAGATAAAGAAAAAGCACTTTATTACATAGGTAATGCAACAACATTACTATTTGGTTGTGGAACAATTTTGTGTATTGTAGCACAAATCTTTCTTACACCAATGTTAAATTTTTTTGGTTCACCAGATAATGTATTAGAATATGCAAAAATATATACAAGAATTACTGCAATAGGATTTCCTTTTTTAATAGTTTCTAGTGGTGGTGGCCATTTAGTAAGAGCAGATGGAAGTCCTAATTATACAATGTTTTGTAACTTATCAGGAGCTGTTATTAATACAATTTTAGACCCTATATTTATATTTAAATTTAATATGGGAATGGCAGGAGCAGGGCTTGCAACTATAATAGGTCAAATTTTTTCAGCTTTATTAACTTTTAGATATTTAAGTAATTATAGAACAGGTAAAATTAAAATTTGTCATCTTATTCCAAGATGGAAGTATAGTGAAAAAATTATGTCTCTTGGAGCAGCACCTTGTTTTAATCAGTTAGCCATGATGATTGTACAAATTGTAATGAATAAATCATTAACTTATTATGGATCACGTTCTATTTATGGAGAATCAGTTCCTTTAGCCTGTGCAGGTATTATAACAAAGGTGAATATGATTTATATGTCAGTAGTTATTGGATTATCTCAAGGGCTTCAACCTATAGTAAGTTTTAATTATGGAGCTAAAAAGTATGATAGAGTTAAAAAAGCCTATTCATTAGCAATGAAATATGCATTAATTATTTCTATAATTTCCTTTTTAGCATTTCAATTAATACCAAAAGAAATAATTTCTTTATTTGGTTCAGGTTCAGATATGTATTATAAATTTGCAGTTGAGTATTTTAGAATATTCTTATTCTTTACTTTCTTAAACTGTTTTCAACCAATATCATCTAATTTCTTTACAGCAATAGGAAAGCCAAAGAAAGGTATATTTTTATCATTAACAAGACAAATATTATTTTTACTACCATTAATCATTATATTACCATTATTTATTGGAATTGATGGAATTATGTATTCAGGGCCTATAGCTGATTTTATTGCAGCAGGTGTATCTATTGGAATGGTATATTTTGAATTTAGGAATATTAATAAATTAGAAAATAAAATTGAAGTTTTAGAATAAGTACATATAAAAGTGGAGATGATTAAGATAGAAAAGGATATTGAGATTTTAATAGTGGAAGATGATGTAGATATTAATGAATTACTTTGTAATATATTAACTAAAAAAGGTTATAAAGTAAGAAGTGCATTTTCAGGTTCAGAGGCAAAAATGTGTTTAGAACAATTTAACTATGAGCTTGTACTTTTAGATTTAATGCTACCAGGTTTTTCGGGAGAGGACATTATTAATGAAATAAGGAAAAATAAAACTATGCCTATAATAGTAATTTCAGCAAAATCATCTCAAGAGGATAAAATAAATGTATTAAAAATTGGTGCAGATGATTTTATAAGTAAACCCTTTGATATTAATGAGGTATTAGCAAGAGTAGAATCACAACTTAGAAGATATATGAAATTTAGCAATTTAGAAAGTAAACAAGATACTAAAATAATATATAAGAATTTAGTACTAGATACAGAAAGTAAACAAGTTTTAGTAAATGATAAAGATATATCACTAACTTTAAGAGAATTATCTATTTTAGAACTTCTTTTATCTAATCCAAAGAAAGTATTTACAAGGGCTAATCTTTTTGAATCTGTATGGCATGATGAGTTTTTAGGAGATGATAATACTGTAAATGTTCATATAAGCAATTTAAGAGCTAAGCTTTCAAAGGCTGATAAAAATACAGAATATATAAAAACTGTATGGGGAATTGGCTTTAAATTAAATGATGTGTAAAATTAATATTTTCTTAATACTTTCTTTAGTCTATCTTATAACTATATTTTTATAATAAAATCATAGTTTAAAGAAGGGGGAATATTAATGGAAGAGATAGTATTAAAAACTTATAATATTTCAAAAAAATATGGTAATCAAGTATCTAATGATAAAATATCTATTACAATTAAAAAGGGTGAAATTTATGGACTTATAGGAAAAAATGGAGCTGGAAAAACCACATTATTTCGTATAATTACAGGATTAAGTCATAAAAGTAGTGGGAATTTAGAGATATTTGGAAAGTCAGAAGAAAAAGACTTAAATACAGCAAGAACTATGATAGGAAGTTTAATTGAAAGTCCGGCTTTTTATAAGAATATGACAGCAAGAGAAAATCTTGAAGTTTCAAGGCTTGTTAGAAATATAGCAGGAAAAGAATGTATAGATGAAGTATTAGAATTAGTTGGTTTATCTGATACTAATAAAAAGAAAGTTAAAAACTTTTCTTTAGGAATGAGACAAAGACTAGGTATTGCAAATGCTTTATTAGGAAATCCAAAACTTCTTATATTAGATGAGCCTATAAATGGTTTAGACCCAATGGGAATAGTTGAAATAAGAGAGCTTTTAAAAAAGATTAATAAAGAAAAAGATGTAACAATATTAATATCAAGTCATATTTTAGGAGAACTTTCAGAACTTGCAACAAATTATGGAATAATAAATAATGGAAGATTAGTAGAAGAAATTTCAGTAAAGGAGTTAAAAGAAAAGTGTAGGCAATATATAGAAGTTATTGTAGACAATCCAGCAAAAGCTTCAACCATTTTAGAAAAGGAATTATTAATTACTGATTATGAAGTATTGGAAAATAATAGAATAAAAATTTTTAGTAATTTAGATTCTTCAGGACTTATAAATGGTACTTTATCTAAAAATAAGGTAGTAGTTCAAAAGATAAACCTTAAAGGAGAAAATCTTGAAGAATATTTTATAAATAAGGTTGGAGGGATAAATAATGATTAGATTAGTAAAGGCAGAGTTATTTAAATTATCTAAAAATAGAACATTTAAGATATTATCTATCATAGCAATCTTTTTATCTATATTAATTTTTATTATGACAACTTCAGTTTTTGATAAATTGGTAGAAGAATCTATTAATCAAATTTCTAAAGAACAAGCAGAGCAAATGCTAAATTTAGGTACAAATACAGAAAATCAAGTTGTTATTCCAGGGAATATGGGAATGCATATTAATGCAAAGGATATTTTTAATCCAACAGTATCTGAAGTTTTCCATTCTTCCTTTGGTTCAGGTGTTACAGAGATTTTAATAGGAATATTAATAGCAGCTTTTTTAGCAAAGGAATATAGTGAAAGAACTATAAAAAATGTTTTAGCTTATGGAAAAAGTAGAACAGAATTTTATTTAGCTAAATTTATTGCAATAATAATAGCCATAATAATACTTTTAGCTTGTCTTGTATTAATATCCACAATAGGAAGTGGTATTATTAATGGCTGGGGAGAGACTTTTAAGGTATCTCAATTATTACATTTAATAAGAACTTTTTTCCTTGCAGTTATTTCAAATGCATCAGTTGCAGCTATATTAATGATAATTGCAATATTAATAAAAAGTAATGGTGGAACAATAGGAATAACAGTTGGAATATTTGTATTTTTACCATCAATTATTTCATTTCTTTATGGTAGTAATAAAGTATTTGATAAAATATATGAAATAACTCCATTTTATAATAACCAATTAGCAATATCTATATATGCTTCAAATGGACAACTTATAAAATCACTAATAATTTCATTAATAACAATAATAGTAGCCTTATTTATTGGAATTGAATTATTTAAAAAACAAGATATTAAATAAATTATATATTTTAAGAGTGTATGTTGTTGATGGCATACACTTTTTTAGTATAGACTATAAAAAAAGAGGTGAAGTTATGATAATTAAAATAGTACTAATTTTTATTATACTATTACTTATAGTTTATATAATAAGAATAAAGAGAGAGCTAAAAAGTATATCTAAACAAATTGAAGAAAGTAAGGGAGAATATATAAACATTCATACTAATGCTATAAATGATTCTATAGAAATTTTAGCTAAAAATATAAATTATTTATATGATAATTCTCAAAAAATTTTAGCTAAAAATAAGAAAATTGAAAATGAACTTAGACAAAGTATATCTAACATATCTCATGATTTAAGAACACCTTTAACCTCTATAAAAGGATATGTACAACTTATAAAAGAGGATTCAATTACAGATAAAGAGAAAAATGATTATATTAATATAGTGGAAAAAAGAGTAGAAAATCTTCAAAATTTAATTACAAGCTTTTATGATTTATCTAGAATTCATGGAAATGAATTTAAATTTAACTTAAAAAAGATAAATTTAAAAACAATATTATGTGATAGTATTGCTATGTATTATAATAATTTTATTGAAAAAAATATTGAACCAGTTATTGAAATTGATGAAAAAATTCAAGATATAATTTCAGATGAATCTGTAGTAGAGAGAATATTTTCTAATCTTATAGGAAATATGCTTAAATATGCTGATAAAAATATAAAAATATCTTTATTTCAAGAAGAAAATTATATAATATCTAAATTTCAAAATTTAGCACCTAATCTTAAAGAAGAGGACATGGATAAATTATTTGATAGATTCTATACAGCAGATAAATCAAGGAGTGATAAAAATACAGGGCTTGGACTTGCCATAACTAAATCTCTTTTGGATAAACTTAACAATAAAATAGAGGCAAAGCTTATAAATGGAAATCTTATAATAGAGATAAAATGGAATATATAACTTGACCTATACAAATACAATGTTTAAAGTATAAATGAAAATAAAAGTTATGGAGGGAAGGTATGTTAAATACAGAAGTAGATTTACTAAAGGGAAACATATTAAAATCATTAATTAGAGGTGTTATTTTTGATTAAAGAGGAAATAGAAAACATTCCTTCTGGTCTTGTAAGCTGTAGTGTAAATAATAAAGAATGTACTATATTAAAAATATCTACAGAAGATTTAACCATTCGAGTTTTAGAGGAAATAGAAAATATAAATATTTTAAAAATAGCCTTTTATAAATTTAAAGATTATAAATATGAAGAAATAAATATAAAAAACTTTGCTATAAAAGGTAAAGAAAAAGAAGAATTTTATTTTACTTATAATATTTTTATAGAGGATAAAACTTATATTGAAAATGTAAAATATATTTTTAGAGATTATTCAAGATATGTTAACTTAAAGGTTTTTGGAGAAGAAAATGAATTTTCAAGAAAAATGGTTAATTATCCAAATGAAGAAGACTATGAGTTTTATGAATATTATAATACTCAAAAAAAAGAATGGATTTCTAATTTAAATTATAAAAATTTTAATATGAATGTATTAAATTTAATAGAAATGGCAATAACTTTAGATAATGATGATTTGTATGAAAAATATATTGATAATGATAAAGAAAGTTTTAAGGAATATTATTTTAAAAAGAATTTTTTAGAGAATCATATGCTTTTTAATAAAAATATAGAAAGACTTTATATTGGAAATGAATTCTGTCATAATCTATTTCCTTGCATAGATAACTTAATTAAAATGCTAGAAAAGGCTAAAGAAGAGTTACTTAATATAACATTATGTTTTACATATATAAGAGAATGTTATATTCAAAAAACAAAAGATATTATAAAAAAGGTTTATGATTGGTGTAAAATTAATAATTATAAAATTGAAATTGTTATAAATGATTGGGGCATGTTAAAGCTTCTTAAAAATAATGAAAATTATTTTACATTATCTTTAGGAACTTTACTTAATAAAAGAAAAAAAGACCCAAGATATATTTATAAAAATGGATATGAGAAAAACAAAGAACTCTTATCTTTAAACAGTTTAAATAGCAAGAAGTTTAGAGAATTTTTAAAGAATAATAATATTGAAAGATATGAATATGAAAGTTCTGGTTATAAAATATCTATACCAGAAGGAAAACATAGCATGCACTTTCCATTTTATATGACCAATTCTTCTCAATATTGTCCATTATATGCTATGTGTACAACAATGGATAGAGGTAACCAAAAGTTAGTAAAGTCTTGTCCTAAATATTGTAGAGATTATGTATTTTTATATCCAAAGCATTTAAAAATGATTGGAAAATATAATTCACTTTTTGGTTTTGATGATACTCTTTTAAAAGATAAGGATATACTAGAATACTATATAAATAATAATATAGATAGAATTGTTTTAAACTTTTTATAAAGGAGAAAAAATGAAAATAGTAGCAGGACTTGGAAGTATTGATGATTATATAGCTTTAGCTAAAGCAGGTGCAGATGAGGTATTTTGTGGTTATGTGCCTTATGAATGGAATAAAAAATATGGCACTTTGTTTCCTTTAAATAGAAGAGAAGTGTTGTATTATAATGTTAATATAGGTTCTTTAGAGGATATGAAGATACTTAAGAAAATGGAAGAAAAATATAAGGTTAAAGTTAATATTACCTTTAATTATTTATATTATTTAGAGGAGCAATATGAAATAATAGCTAAGCTTATAAGTGAACTTATAGACATTGGTTTTACTGATTTTATTATTGCAGATATAGCACTTATTTTATATTTAGAAGAAAAAAATATAAAATGTAATATACATTTAAGTGGAGAATGTGCTGAAATTAATAGTCTTTCAATAGACTTTTTTAATCAATTTAGTAATATAAATAGATATATTTTTCATAGAAAAAATTCTATATTAGATATGAAATCTTGCATATTAAATAATAAAAGAAAAATGGAATATGAAGCTTTTATATTAAATGAAAAATGTCACTATACTGGAGCTTTTTGCAGTTCTTTTCATTGTGATGAGCTTGCTCATTTATGTAAAGTTTCTTATAAGCTAGGTAAAATTAATGAAGAAGTAAAAGACTTTAATGAAGTAGATAAAAAAATAAAACTTTATTATAGTGAAGATATTGAAGAATATAAAGATTATGATTTACTTGGAAGTACAGGTTGTGGATTGTGTTCTTTAAAAAAGTTAAAAGAGGCTGGAGTAACTCATTTGAAAGTAGTTGGAAGAGGTAATTCCATTGATTTTATGGAAAGAGATGTAAAAGAATTAAGAACTGCATTAGATATTTTAGAAAAAATATCTAATGGGAACTATGAAGAAGAAATGAAAAATAAATTATTTAAAAATAAAAAATGTTCAAGAAATTGTTATTATTAAAAATATATTGGTTTATATGTGTTAAGAGTTGTCAACAATTTTAAAAAGTAAAGTATTCTTTTTTTAAAAGTTAAATTAGCCTCTATGCTATTATAAGTATAGAGGCTAATTTATTAATAATACCAGATAAAACTGTTATTGACAAAATTGTATAAAAGGGTATAATGAAATCAATAAATGAACAATTGCTCATATGTACAAACAAATTCATGAGAATGATTTTTAAAGGGGGAAAAAGAATGTTTTTAGAAATTAGCAATATTAAAAAAAGCTTTGGTAATGGAGAAAATAAAACAGAAGTTTTAAAGGGTGTTAATATTCAAATTGAAAAGGGAGAAATATGTGTTTTGTTAGGTCCTTCAGGTTCTGGAAAATCTACACTTTTAAATATAATTGGAGGGATAGATAATGCAGATTCTGGATACATTTCTATTAATGGTGAAAAAACTAAAGATATGAATGAAAAACGTCTTACTCAATATCGTCGTAAACATCTTGGCTATGTTTTTCAGGCTTATAATTTAATTCCTAACCTTACAGTTAAGGAAAATATTGAAGTTGGTGCATATTTAAGTAAAAGTCCACTTGAAATAGATGAGCTTTTAAAAACACTTGGACTTTATGAACATAGGCATAAGATACCTAATCAATTATCAGGTGGACAACAACAACGTACAGCAATAGGAAGAGCCATTGTAAAAAATCCAGATATTCTTTTATGTGATGAACCAACAGGAGCTCTTGATTATAAAACATCTAAGGAAATATTAAAACTTATGGAAGATGTAAATAAAAAATATGGTAATACTATTGTAATGGTAACTCATAATGATGCAATAAAAAACATGGCAGACCGTGTTGTTAAAATGCGTGATGGTCAAATAAGAGATAATTATAAAAATAAATCTAAAACTCCTGCAAGTGAGCTAGAATGGTAATAAGGAGGATAAAAAAATGAGAAACCCATTAATTAAGCGTCTTCCTAGAGAACTTTTAAGTGAAATAACAAAATATCTTGTGATTTTTATTTTTATGACAGGAACAATAGGATTTATATCTGGATTTTTAGTAGCAGGAGATAGCTTAAAGAAAAGTTATGATGAAAGTTTTGAAAAATATAATATAGAAGATGGTAATTTTGAATTATTAAATAAGGCAGATGAAAATTTAATTAATACTTTAGAAGAACAGGACTTAAAAATATATAACAATAATTATATTGAAGAAGATTCTGTAAATGATAGTGTTATTAGATTGTTTTTAAATCGTGAAGATGTAAATAAAGTATGTGTTATTAAAGGAAAACTTCCAAATTCAGAAAAAGAAATTGCTATAGATAGAATGTATGCAAATAATAATAATATATCTGTTGGGGATAAAATTTCTGTTGGAGGCAAAAAGTTAAAGGTAACAGGCTTTGTTGCACTTTCAGATTATAGTGCTTTATTTTCAAATAATAATGATTTAATGTTTGATTCAATAAAATTTGGAGTAGGAATTATTACTAAAGATTGTTTTGAAAGCTTTGAAAATGCAAATGTACATTATAGCTATTCATGGAAATATAATAAAAGTCCTAAAGATGATACAGAGGCAAAAAATAAATCAGATGATTTTCTTAAGGTTTTAAATAAAAATACAATTATTACAAATTATATACCTGAAATTAGTAACCAAGCAATTCATTTTACTGGGGATGATATAGGTGGAGATAAGGGTATAATGCTTACATTATTATATGTTCTTATTGTGATTATAGCCTTTGTATTAGCAGTAACTACAAGTAATACAATTAATTCAGAAGCCTCAGTAATAGGTACTCTTAGAGCCTCAGGATATACAAAAGGAGAATTACTTAGACATTATATGGTTTTACCTTTAGTTGTTACTGTAATAGGTTCTTGTATTGGAAATATATTAGGTTATACAGTTTTTGAAAAAGTTGTTGCAAATATGTACTTAGGAAGTTATAGTCTTACTACTTATGTAACAAGATGGAATTCAGAAGCCTTTATACTTACAACAATTGTACCTTTTATAATAATGTTAGTGGTTAACTTATTTATACTTATGAATAAGCTTTCACTTTCTCCACTTAAATTTTTACGTCATAATTTAAAGAAAAGAGAAAAGAAAAAGGTATTAAAGCTTACAAAATTTAAATTCTTTACACGTTTTAGATTAAGAGTAATATTTCAAAATATGCCTAATTATATAACATTATTTATTGGAATTTTGTTTGCTAGTATTCTTTTAATGTTTGGTTTAATGATGTCTCCTTTATTAGATAATTATAAAAATGAAGTAGTAGATAATATGATTTCAAAATATCAATATATTTTAAAATCACAAGTTGAAACAAAGACTAAAGATGCAGAAAAATATTGTGCAAGCTCTTTAAAAACATATTTTAATGAAGAAAAAGGAGAAGAAATTAGTATTTATGGAATAAAGGAAGATAGTGAATATGTAGATATTGATTTTAAAGATGGAGTATATATATCAGATGGTTTTGCAGAAAAATATTCTCTTAAAGTTAATGATTCAATAACTTTAAAAGATAGCTATGGAGATAAAACTTATACCTTTAAAATTGATGGAATATATTACTATCCAGCCTCTTTATCTATATTTATGGATAGTAAAAAATTTAATGAAACTTTTGATAAAGATGAAGATTATTTTAATGGATATTTTTCAAATGAAGAAATTACTGATATAGATAGTAAATATATAGCTACAACTATAACTAAAGATGATATGATTAAATTTTCAAGACAGTTAGATGTATCTATGGGTAATACTTTCTATATGGTTAATGTATTTTCTGTTATTTTATATTTACTTCTTATGTATCTTCTTTCAAAACTTATAATAGAAAAGAATTCATCATCAATTTCTATGGTAAAAATATTAGGATATAATAATTATGAAATTGGAAGGTTATATATTATAGCTACTTCAATAGTTGTAGTAATTTCTGTTGCTTTAAGTATTCCTATTTCTGTACTTGTTATGAAAGGTTTATTTAGAGTAATGATGTCAGAATATACAGGTTGGTTTAGTTTTTATATAAATCCTAAAGTTTATTTAGAAATCTTTTTATCAGGAGTTTTATCTTATGTAGTAATAGCAGCTTTACAATTATTTAAGATTAAGAAAATTCCTTTAGATGAAGCATTAAAGAATATGGAATAATAAGTGCAAACTTTTTGTCTTCAAATTTATTCATAAAAATATATAATAAATGTTATATTTAGCAAAGGGTGATTTTTATGAAGATATTAAATTTTAAAGAAAAGAAAGTAGATAATTCAATATATGAATTAATTAAAAAATGTACAGTAGATAATAAATTAGATGAAAATAAGTTTGATGATTTAATTAATCCTAAAGAAGATGGAAAAATAGCAATTAATCCAGCTTTTATGGACCAGTTTTTTGGTATAAGTGAAGAGGATAAAATAGCTCAAGTACCTAAAATATTAAATATTCTTTTAAAAATTTATAATGACGAAATATCTTTTGAAAATATAGAAAAAGAACTTAAAAGTATTGGATTTAAAACTTTAAATATAATAGATGAACTACGTTCAAAGTTAACTAATGATAATTATAATATAAAAACATATGATACATTTAAAAAACTTATGTATATTACAACTGATAAAGAAATCTTTAAATTTAGTGTGGAAATGACTGCAGTTATAGGAAAGTGTGAAGAACTTATAGATGATTATATTTTAATTGGACAATCAGAAGAATTTTCTAAATATATTTCTTTTATATTGCTTACTTGGAGTGAAAAACCTAGTTTTTTAAATGCTTTATTTGATTTACTTGACAAAAGTAAAGATTGGGGAGCCATAAATTATGGTGAAATGCTAATGAATGATAAGGAAATAATGAGCAGCATTAAAAATCAAAGAAGAATTTTAATAGGAACATTAAATAACAATTGCATAGAGATGGAAATAGCTTATGATTTAGCAATTGATTTAAATATAGAGGGATTATCAAAAATTTCTTATGCAGATAAAGAATTAAGCATTGCATTTGTTGATTTATATAATACTTTATTCTTTGAAAGACAACCTTCTGGTGGATTATTAGATTTAGAAAATTCTATTGATTATATTAAATGGTATTTAAATTGTATAAAATTTAGTAAGTTTAAAGAAGTTAAATTTGTTGGAATGAATAATATTTTTAAATTCTTAAATGATGATAAAAATAAAGAAGAATTTATAGAACTTTATAATGAAAAAACTTATAATTTAATAAAAAATGAAGTGGATTTTTTATGGGATAATATAAATACTGTGGATAATCTTAAAGAAGCAATTAGTGAAGGAGATGAATATATTTCTTTTTTAGTTGATTTTGTTAAAAAAAATAATATAGCTCAAGTAGTTCCAATCCTTGAAAAGTTATATATTGAAAAAGCTAAATATAAAAATTCATTTTTAGAAGAGTTTTTAAGTCAAAAAGGCAGTGATTCTATAAAAATGAAAATGTATGAAGATTTAAAAAAAGAATATAAAGAAAGAATGAAAACAAAGAAAGAATATTCTTATGGGAATTTATTTGGTGAAGAGTATAAAATAAGACAAAAAATTCAAGAAAAAATATATGTATTAACTTGGCAAGGAACAAAAGATTATGAATTAATAGAAAAGATGCTTGAAGATTATGACCCTATGATTAGAAATAAGGCTTTAGATGTTATAGAACAATCTAATTATTATACAGATAGTAGCATAATTAAAGATAAAATAAAAAAGAGATTAAGTGATTCTCCATTATATATAAGAACGAAAGCCCTTAAAATATGTGAAAAAATAAACTTAGAAATTACAAAAGAAGAAAGTGATAAAATAATAGAAAAGATAAAAGAAAGAGAAGGAGATAAAGTTTATCCAGTTGATAAGGAATTTTTTGAAAAATTAGATAAAATAACAAAAAGACAGAATGCTTAATCATTCTGCCTTTTATATTATCTTTGAGCTTTTCTATAACCTGCTGCAATTGCTTCATCTTCTGAGTTAAAGGTTACAAGATATTCTGAATCTGCCATTTTATCATAGTCTCTTTGACCTGGGCAGTGATAAATTTTTGATTTTGAATTTCCACGTATTACTTCTGTTTGGGCTTCAGATTTATTTTCTGTTTGTGTATTATTTTTTGAAGTGTTATTTTCAGTGGAGCTTGTTCCATTATTTCCTTCAGAGGCACTATTTTGATTACTTGAAGCTCCTTCATCAGAAATTGCTTGTCCCTCTAAGCCACTTGCACCTGTTTTATAGTCTATTGTAATTCCAGGTTGTACATTATAAACAAATACATTAAATTCAATACCTTCACCATTATCTTCTACAGATTTTGCTTCCATTTGAACTCCCTTTGCTACAAGGTCATTTCCTTCAAATATTGGTGTTACTCTATATAAAACATGGTTATTTGTTTCTTTAATATAGTCTGCAACCATATTTTCAAAAGGAAGCATACCAGTAACATTTAAATATCTTGTTCCAGTAATTAAGTTATTTTTATTAGCATTTTCTGCTGTTAATTGATAACCAATTAAGTGACATCTATTATATAAGTATTTTCCATCAACAATATCATATTTTACCGAATGCCATCCTGTTGGTTTAACAGAGGCAATGTCTCCTCTATTATCTGTAGGCATTAAATCAACTCCAACATTAGCAAAAGCAACTCCACATCTTCCTAAGTCATCTAATGGAGAATATTTTTCCCATGAAGTTGTTGAAAAATCTGATTCTGAAAAATCAGGCTTATTATCATTTATTGTAACATAAGGGTCTTTAGAGTATTTAGGAATACTAGAAAGTAATGAGTTAGTATCCTTTGAAGAAGCAACATAGCTATTAGTTTCATTTGTTTGTCCATTATTGTTACTAGAAGAGCTTATATCAATGTTACAGCTTACAAATCCTGCTAAGCATAAAAAAGCTCCTATAAACATAATTATTGATTTTTTTAAATTGTTTTTCATTTTTATTTTATTCTCCTATAGATTTCTTTAGTTATTTTTTCATGGGATGAACCTTGAAATTCTTCAGTTTCAATTAATTTCCATTGACCATTTTTAATATCAATATCAAAGTATAAGTCTGATGGATAAATTCTGTTCCATTTATAAATAATTATATTATCTATCTTTTCTATATAATTATTTAATGGTTTATTTTCTACTAAGCAAAAGTTATCATTTTCACATTCATCAAGATAATTTTCTGATACAATAATATTTTCATTATTAATATCTTTATAAAGTTTATAGGAATATTCATTCATAAAAAGAGTTTTACCTTTCACAAGCTCTTTTATAGAAGCTCTTAAAAGCTTATCTTGACTTTGTCTTCGCTTATTAAACATCATGCCATTGTTGTCATCTAAACAAACAATTATATTCAATTTTTTTACCGTTGCATAAAACTTATAAAAAGTTATAAATATATAAATTTTATTTTGTTTCCTTCTTCATAAAGCTCTATTTTGAAATAGTAAATTACTATATCTACTCTAGTTTGGTGTAGCTCTTAAAAGGCTTAAATTCGGGTACAACGCACCCTATATAAATTTTAGTAATTTCTCAAAATTCACCTATACTAATTTATAATTTTCAAGATTTATTGAAGCATTTAAATCTCTATCTATTCTATTTCCACATTCATTACAAATATAAGTTCTTTCTTTTAGTTTTAAATCTTTTTTTATATTGCCACAGCAAGAACACTTTTTTGAACTAGGATAAAATCTATCTGCTTGAATAAATTCTATTCCATTAAATTTACTTTTATATTTTATTTGTCTTATAAATTCATAAAAGCATTGTTCAGCTATTGCCTTAGATAAATGTTTATTTTTCATCATTCCTGAAACATTTAAATTTTCCATAACTATTCTATAAGGTTTTAACTTTATTATCTTATTTGTAGCTTGATGAATGTGATTATTTCTTATATTTGACAGCTTTCTATAAAGTAATTTTATTTGTTTTTCTAATTTTATAATATTGTTAGTCTTAACAAATTTATTACCTTCTTTATTTGCTTCATATTTTCTTGAAACTTGTTTTTGTAGTCTTTTTAATCTTTTCTTTAATTTCTTTACCCTTTTAGTTTTATTAATGTTTTTAAACTTAATTTCATTAGAGCAAACAGCTAAATCCTTAACTCCTAAATCTATTCCTAAAGATAAATCTTTATTTAAAGTAGTTTGGTTTTCTTCTACTTCTATTCCAAAGTTTAAGTACCAGTACCTTCCATCATAATTACAGTAA
This sequence comes from uncultured Clostridium sp., assembly GCA_900539375.1. Taxonomy (GTDB): domain Bacteria; phylum Bacillota; class Clostridia; order Clostridiales; family Clostridiaceae; genus Clostridium. The sequence goes on from UQBY01000034.1 coordinate 23,871, forward strand.
GAATTTTTATACTTACATTTTGGTATTTCATAATTAGTTTTAAATTTTACCTTTCCTATCTTTTCAATGTTGCATATATCATCTTTAAAATATAATCTATCATATCTAACATAAAAAGATTGTCTTGATTTTCTTTTAGTTTTAAATTTAGGATATTTGCCTATTCTTTCAAAGAAATTTTGAAAGGCTTTATCTAAATTTCTAATTGCTTCAACTAAAGCTTTACTAGATACTTCATTTAGCCATTTATAATCCTCATTCTTTTTAAATTGAGTAAATTCCTTTCTAATTTCTTTAATAGAATATTTCTCCCCTTGCTCATATCTTTCATTACATCTATTTAATGCCCAATTATAAACAAATCTTGAACATCCTATGGATTTAAACATTAATATTTCCTGTTCCTTTGTAGGGAAAAGCCTTATTTTTATTGCCTTATTCAAGTTATCACCTCCTTGCACTAATTCATTATAATTTAATGAATTTAAAATTCAACAAGAAATGATAACCAAGAAATTAAATACTTTCCTTACTAACTTGAAATTACTATTATTCAATTTTTATATACTTATAACTTTCTACAAGTTTTATGCCATTCACATAAGTTCGTTACTCTTATGCAG
>UQBY01000035.1 GCA_900539375.1 uncultured Clostridium sp.
ACAGGAATAGAAGATGACTATATCGAAGGCGGAGCAGGAGATGACTATATAAATTCTGGTTCAGGAAATGACGAAATTTATGGAGAAGAAGGAAATGACAAGCTTTATGGAGGCGAAGGAAATGACAAGCTTTATGGAGGCGAAGGAAATGATAGCCTTTATGGAGGAAATGGAGATGACTACCTAGATGGTGGAGCCGGAGATGACTACCTAGAAGGTGGTTATGGAAATGACACTTATGTATATAATAAGGGTGATGGAAATGATACAATTAGTGATTATAGTACAGTAGCAGGAGAAATAGATAAGCTTATATTAAATGATATAAACTCTTCAGATGTTTCTTTAAGCAAGGAAGGATATAATTTAGTTGTATCTATTAATGGAACTGAAGATAAAATCACAATAAATGATCATTATTATTCAAGTAACTATAGATTAGAAAATATTATGTTTGCAGATGGAGTAAATGTATCATGTGATAATACAGGAAGCTTTGATATAGATGGTGCAGTAGCAATGTTAAAACAAACATATTGCTTAACAAGTGAAGATGAAGCAATAATAAATACTTCTAATATAAATACTGAAACTAATACTGATGATTCATCATTTGTAGCATTTTTAAATACTAATCAACAATAGCAAATAAAACAATAGATAAACATTAAGCAACGGAGAAATATTTCTTCGTTGCTTATTTAAGTAATTTTATACCAAGGAGGATTTAATGGAAAATATAAATGAAAAACTTATGTTGGATTTAAGAGCATTTATGATAATGCTTAGTTATAATGAAGTAAATGTTAATTTAGAGTCCCTAATACATCAGTTTGCATTAGATACAAAAGAAAAAATAGAAATAGATGATATCCTATACATGTGCAAACAGTTGAAAGTAAAATGTAAGGCTAAAGAAATAACAGATAGAAATAAATTTGAAGGTATTCCAACCCCTTATATTTATCAAACTAAAGAGGGTGGTTATAACATTGTTGTAAATGTAAAGGATGATAAGGTTATAATTTTAGATGCCTCAGAAAATAAACCAAAAGCATTAGACAGAAAAGATTTTATTTCTCAATGGAATGGAAATATTATTTTAATCAAGAAAAAAGGTCTTATGTCATCTGAAGAAAAGTTTGGTTTTAAGTGGTTTTTAAATGTAATGCTTAAATTTAAAGGTATTTTAGTACAAGTATTATTAGCTTATTTTGTATTGCAAATAATAGGATTATTAAACCCTTTGTTTATACAGGTAATAATAGATAAGGTTTTAAGCACTAATAACAAATCAACTTTGTATGTTTTATCAGGTGGCTTAGTAATTGCATTAATAATTGAGATGGTATTAAGTTTAGCAAAAGACTATGTATTCACTCATACAACAAGCAGAATAGATATGATGCTTAATTCAAAATTAGTTAGGCACTTATTTAGATTACCACTATCATATTTTGAGAATAGAAGAGTCGGAGATACTATAGCAAGGGTAAGAGAAGTTGAAAACATAAGGTCATTCTTAACAGGAACACCTTTAACCTCAATATTAGATATGATGTTTGTAATTATTTACGTTGTAATAATGTTCTTTTATAGTGGTACGCTATCTTTTATAGTTCTTTCAATAGTACCAATAATTGCAATAATTTATGGATTTGTTACTCCAATTTTTAAGAAGAGATTAGATGAAAAATTTTATACTGGGTCAGAAGTTCAATCTTTCATGGTAGAATCAATGACAGGTATTCACACAATAAAATCTTTTTCACTAGAGCCTAAGATGGAAAGAAAATGGGAAGACTTAGCAGCTGAATATACAAAGACTGGCTTTAAAACAAGTAAGCTTGTATTTTCAGTTAATAATGTAATTAGTTTTCTTCAAAAAATTCAAGATGTTTTAGTAGTTACAATAGGTGCAACATTAGTTATGAGTAGAACAATTACAGTTGGAGAATTAGTTGCATTTAGAATGATATCTTCAAAAGTATCAGGACCAATATTAAGATTTGTTAAACTATGGCAGGATTATCAACAGACAAGCCTTTCTGTAAAGAGAATAAGTGATATATTTATAAATCCAACAGAAAGTACAAATAGTTCTAGTAACTTAGAGCTTCCTAATATTCAAGGTAAGATAACATTTGAAAATGTTATGTTTAGATATAAAATTGACCAACCACCTGTAATTAAGAAGATATCCTTCAATATTCCACCAGGAAAAGTTATTGGAATTATAGGAAGAAGTGGTTCAGGAAAATCTACAATATCAAAGCTTGTACAAAGACTTTATATACCAGAAGAGGGAAAAATATATGTTGATAATATAGACATAAGTACAGTAAATCCATTCTGGCTTAGAAGACAAATAGGGGTAGTGCTTCAAGAAAACTTTTTATTTAGTGGAACAGTAAAGGAAAATATAGCAATAAATAAACCAAATGCAGACTTTAAAGAAATACTAAAGGTTGCACAAATAGCAGGGGCTCATGAATTTATAGTAAAGCTGCAAAAGGGATATGATACTGTTATAGGAGAAAAGGGAGTTGGTTTATCTGGAGGTCAAAAACAAAGACTTGCTATAGCAAGAGCTCTTTTAACAAATCCTAAAATATTAATATTTGATGAAGCAACATCAGCATTAGACTATGAATCAGAAGCAATAATTCAAGAAAATCTAAAAGAAATTTGTAGGGGAAGAACAGTGCTTATAATTGCACACAGATTATCTACAATAAATAATGCAGATTATATAATGTCTGTTGATAAGGGAAATATAATTGAGTATGGAGAGCCAAAAGAATTATTAAAGAATAGAAATAGTTTTTATAGATATTTGATGGAAAAGCAAAGGGGTGATGACAATGGGCATGCTAATTAGAGAGTTTTTTGATAAAATTTGTGATATGTTTAAGAAAATTGTTGATTTCTTCAAGAAACATTCCAAAAAAGATGAAGATTTAAAATATGAATTTCTTCCATCTGCATTAGAAATTATGGAAAAACCAGCATCACCATTAGGAAAATCCATAATATTAATAATATCTTTCTTTATGGTTGCTATTTTAATATGGTCTTTAGTTGCAAAAATTGATGTTACAATAATTTCTAGTGGAAGTATAGTACCTGTAGATGGAGTAAAAGTTGTTGATAGTAATGTTAATGGCGAGATTTTAAGTATAAACAAAAGTGAGGGGGATGTAGTAAAAGAAGGAGAAGAAATTTTAGTATTAGAAAATATTGATGGGGATTTTGAAGAAGAAGATATGGAATCAGAACTTAAGATAAATAAACTTAATTTAGATATAGTAAATGCAAAAATAAATAATACTTATTCTGATGAAATATATTCATCATATAGTGATATTGATTCAAATAAAATTGAAGAAATAAAATTACAAGAAAACCTTGAAAGCAATAAAAGAACTGAAAGTTATAATTCATATTTAAATAATATACAAAGTATAGAAAATAAAATTAGTGAATTAGAAAAGGAAATACAAGAGACAACTAATAAATATGAAACTCTAAAACAAGGAGCAGATGATATATATCTATCAACATTATTAGATAACATAAAAAGAGATAAAGAAGAAATTGATTCATTAAAGAAAGAAAAAGAAGATTCTATTAAAAATAGAAAAGAAGAAGAAGAATCTTATGAGTTATCAATGATAAAAGAAAGAAATCAATATGAAGAAAAGATAAAAGACTTAGAAGCAAAAATAGAAGCATTAAAAAATAATAATTCCAAATATACAATAAAAAGTCCAGTTGATGGTATAATATTAACATCAAATTATAATACAGTAGGTTCTTATATAAATCAATCAAAAGCAATAGCAGAAATTATTTCAGATGATTCAGAACTTGAAATAGAAACTTATATACCTAATAAAGATATTGCAAGAATAGAAAAAGGAAAAAATGTTGTTATAAAGGTTGAAGCCTACAATTATCAAAAGTATGGAACATTAAATGGAACAGTAGAATATATTTCACCAAGTGCAATTGTAAGTGAAACCTTAGGAGTGGTATATAAGGTGAAAATTAATTTTGATAAGGAGCAAAATAAAAATATAAATATACTTCCAGGAATGACAACAACATTAGAAATTAAATCTGGAAAGAAGAGGATAATAGAATATTTCTTAGAACCATTTGAAAAGACTATAGATAATGCATTAAAAGGATAAAAAGTTAAAGAAGTGAAACAAAAATAAAGTTTTATGACAATATATGAATAAGGTTTTTAATTAGCAAATAAGGGGAGAGATAAATTGGGTAAAAAAATATTGGCTATTGCAATGATAATAGTTACAATAACAGGTGCATTTACAAGGATAATTCCAGAGAATAGCTTATTTGTGTCAGCAGCAGAGGAAGTAATGAAAACAGATGATAACTTTCAATACAAAGTAAACAATAATGAAGAAGTAAATATTACAAAGTATATTGGAACAGATATAGAAGTAGATGTTCCTAGCAAAATTGATGGAAAACCTGTAACAAGTATAGGAAACTATGCATTTTATACCTGCCAAAACTTAACAAATATAACAATTCCAGATTCAGTAATAAAAATAGGAGATTATGCTTTTAGTTGTTGTTTTAATTTAAAAAATATAACCATACCAGACTCAGTAACAAGTATAGGAATTTCTGCTTTTTATGATTGTGATAGTTTAACAAATATAAGTATACCGGATTCAGTAACAAGTATAAGAAAAAATACCTTTAAAAATTGTAAAAACTTAATAAATATAACTATACCAAATTCAGTGAAAAATATAGAAGAATATGCCTTTGAGTCTTGTTCTAGTTTAAAAAATATAATAATCCCAAGTTCTGTAACCAATATAGGAACTTGCGCTTTCTATGACTGTGAAATTTTAACAAGTATAAAAGTTGATAAATATAATAAGAATTATGTTGATGAAGATGGAGTATTATTTAATAAAGATAAAAGTGTATTGGTAAGATATCCTCAAGGAAAAAGTAGAGAATTATCATATAAAATTCCAGATACTGTAAAGAGAATAGGGGATTATGCATTTAGTTGTGCTTCTCATTTAACAAATATAAGTATACCAAATTCAGTAACCAATATAGGAGTGAATGCATTTGACCATTGTGTATGTTTGCAAAGTATAAAAATACCTAATTCAGTAACAACTATAAAAGAATATACATTTTCATATTGTGGATCTTTAGAAATAACAATCCCAAGGTCTGTAATAACTATAGAAGATGGGGCATTTAATTATTGTTTAGTAACTATTTATGGATATAAAGATTCATATGCAGAAACTTTTGCAAAAAATTCTTCATTTGAGTTTAAAAAAATTGAAGAATTAGAACAAAAATTAGAGATAACTTCATTTACAGCAGACAAAGTATCACCACAGATAAGAGGTACAAGCATAACATTAACAGCAAATGCAACTGGGCAAGGGGCATTACAATATAAGTTTATAGTAAGGGATAATGAAACAGAAAATTGGTACAAGTTAAGAGATTTTGAAGAATCAAATACTTTCATATGGAAGACTAACAATACTGGAAATAAAACTTTATATGTATATGTAAAGGATGAGAATGGAAAGGTAAAAAGAGAATCAATGAGTTATATAGTTAAAAAAAATTTAATTGATTCAGAGGATAGTAAAAGTAAATATAGTATGATAATAAACAATTTACAAGGAAGTGCATTAGAAGTTATATTAAAAGCAGAAGTTGAAAGTGAAGAGGATTTACAATATAGGTTTTTATTTAAAGATAATGAGGAGAATGAAAATATAATAAAAGAATTTTCAATTTCTAATTCTATTGCATGGATAACACCTACCATAAAAAATAAAGAAATATATGTTGAAGTAAGAGATAAATATGGAAACATATTTTCAAAAAAAATTGGAGAAATATAAAAAATAAAAAAAGTACGGAAAATTTAGGAGAGTTATGAAATAGCTAAAAACAGACCAGTTTGCATTGAATGTGATGTAGTAGGTCTGTTTTTTGTATTTTGAAGAAATTATAATACATAAACAAAAATTGAAATAAAGTGGCATAGAGTACCAAGCATTATAAATATATGAAATATTTCATGGGAACCAAATACTCCAATTTTAATAGAATCTTTTTTTAAGGCATATATAATTCCACCAATACTATAAAGAACTCCACCTAAAACTAATAATATAAGACTAGGTTTAGCTAAAACTTGTGAAAGTGGATAAATAGCAAAGGCTGCAAACCACCCTACAGTAATATATATTACACTACTAAGCCATCTTGGACATGTTACCCATAAAAGCTTGAATATTATTCCTATTACTGATGCAATTGCTACAGCTGCAAATAGTGCATAACCAATTGAGTTATGAAGAGCAACTAAGCAAAATGGAGCATAAGAACCTAAAATAAGCATAAAAATCATTGAATGGTCTAGCTTTTTTAGCTTCATAATAACTTTATCAGATGAAATTACTGAATGATAAGTTGCAGAAGCACTATAAAGAAGAATCATTCCAAAACCAAAAAGACAAATAGCTAAATATTCAATAGGACTTCCATTTGTTGATATAACCTTTATTATCATTGCAATAAATCCTATTAAAGAAAGTATAGCTCCAATTAAATGTGTTAAACCATTTACTGGTTCTCTTAAATATTTATTCATAAGGACACCTCCATAGATATATCATATAGTTTTCAAAACTACTTATTAGCATAATAGTATTATGAAGTATAAGTTTAATGAAGTCAAAAGCCAAAATCAACCATTTAACCTTAAATATATTGTTTTATTCATATTTTCTTGAAATATCAATAAAATCCTATTAAAATTATATTGATAAGTTGATATATAGTTTTCAAAACTACATGGAGGGAAAATGAATAAAGAAGATGTTAAAGATATAATAAAAAAACAATCAAAGGAGGAAAAAATTCAGCTTGAAGATATACCAGAATTAGACTTATATATGGACCAAGTAATTCAACTTTTTGAAAAAAAGCTTTCTTCAAGTAAAAGAAATGAAGAGGATAAAGTTCTTACAAAAACTATGATTAATAACTATGCAAAAGCAAAATTATTAATGCCTATTAAAAATAAAAAATATTCAAAGGAACATTTAATATTAATGAGCCTTATTTATGACTTTAAAGGAGCTTTATTAATAAGTGATATAAAACTTCTTTTAGATGAAATAGTTAAAGGATATGAAAATGATGAAGAATATAATATAAGAGAATTGTATTTAGATTATTTAAATAATTGTAGTGAAGACAATGAAGAAATTGAAAAATATTTAAATGAAAAGGTGGAAAAAATATTTAAAGGTTCTGATAAAGAGGATTTTAAAGAAAAATTTTTGCTTGTATCAACAATGATAAATATGAGTAATGTTTATAGAAAGATAGGAGAAAAATTAATTGATAAATACTTTAGAGAAGGGGAAGAGAAGTAGTGAAAAATCAAAATGATTTAAAAAGAGAACTTATAAGAATAGATGGAAAAGGCTATAAGGCATATAAAGATTTAGAAGGTCAATATGACTTTAAAGATTATATATTATCAATAGACCATGTTCAAGGAGACCCTTTTGCAGCACCATCTAGAGTAAGAGTTATAGTAAGTCAGAAAGTAGCCAATATACCAATGGAGCTTTTTGATAAAAACTATAAAAAAATAGCAGTGCAAGATTTTTTAACAAGATTATTTTATAAAAATATAAATGTATTTGGTGGAAAAATATTTGGTTCAGGAAAAAGTGGGCTTATTTTAATAAGTAGATGTCCTCAAGAAATTTTAGACAGAACTTCAATTATAGTAAATAAAGAATTTGTTGAAGCAAGAATAGAAGTTGGTTTCCCTGCAAGAGGAAGAAGTGTTCTTTCAAAGGAACTAGAAAAAATATTATATGATTTTCTTCCTAAAATAGTAGAAAAATCTTTAATTTATAAAAATATAAATAAGAATTTGTTAATATCTCAAGTGAAATTAGTTGAAGACCAAGAATATATAAGAGAAGAATTAAAAAAACAAGGCTTAGTTGCCTTTATTGCAAATGGTTCTATCCTTCCAAGAGAAAGTGGAGTTTCAACTAAGCCTTTAAAAGATGGAATAAAATTTTTATCACCAAAAACCTTAGAGATAGAAATGAATGTTCCAAATCAAGGAAAAATAAAAGGGATGGCAATAAAAAAAGGTATAACAGTAATAGTTGGTGGTGGCTACCATGGAAAATCCACTTTATTAAAAGCTATAGAATTAGGAGTGTATAATCATATTTTAGGTGATGGAAGAGAATTTGTAATAACAGATAATACTGCATTAAAAGTAAGGGCTGAAGATGGAAGGGTAATTCATAAAGATGATATATCTTTGTTTATAGATAACCTTCCAAATGGAAAGAATACAAAGAAATTTTCTAGTGAAAATGCAAGTGGAAGTACCTCTCAAGCAGCTAATATTATTGAAGGTATAGAGTGTGGTGCAAAAACTTTGTTAATAGATGAAGATACATCAGCAACTAATTTTATGATAAGAGATGAAGTAATGCAAAAGCTTGTTTCTAATGATAAAGAACCCATAACACCATTTATTGAGGTTGTAAGAGATTTATATACTCAAAAAGACATATCAACAATAATAGTAGTTGGAAGTTCTGGAGATTATTTTGATATTGCAGATACAGTAATACAAATGGATTGTTATGAGCCTAAAGATGTAACAAATAAAGCAAAAGAACTTAGCACAGGAAATATACTTAAAAGAATAGAAAATAAAAATAGAAAAATAAATATAGATTTTCAAAGAATAATTAAAAAAGGAAGTATAGAAAGAAGTCCTAAAGGTGTTAAAATAAAAACTTTAGGACTTGATAGCTTAAGTATAAATAAGGATAATATTGATTTAAGAGCTGTAGAACAACTTGTAGATTCAGAACAAGTAAAGGCTATAGGAGATATTATAACTTTCATAGATTACAATTTATTGGATGAAAAAACAAATTTAGCAGGAACAGTAAAGAAAGTTGTAGAATATATAAATAAAAATGGATTAATTAAGGTTAATAATATAAAGGGTGGAAGTGGAAATTTAGCCATGCCAAGACCTGAAGAGATAGCTTGTGCTATAAATAGGTATAGAAAACTTAAAATTTAAAAAAATTTATATGTAAACGAATTTTGACAAAAATTTTACTTGCAATCTATAAAAAAAACCGGTACAATTAAATCAAAGAGAAAAAGAATTAAATAAGTCCTAAATTTTTTTATTTTTTATATGAAGGCTATGAGTGTTAAAAACCATAGCCTTTTTTTTGTTTTTATAGGAAATTATACATTTTGAAAGTTGTGGGTAATGTACCAAGTTAATAATAAAGTTTTTGAATAAATAAATGTAAAAATGGATAAAATAAATTCAAAAATATATTTAGAGGTCATTATTATGAACAAAAAGAATTTAATTTTATCATTAGTTATAGCAAATTTAATAGCAATTTTTATATTACTAATAAACAAATTTCAATTTGTACATAATTTTATTAGCACTATAATTGGAATTATAGTTACTCCAATTATTTTTGGAGTTTTTTTATTTTATATTCTAAAACCTTTAAATAAATTATTAATAAAGTTTAAAATAAAAGAAAATAAATCACCATTAATAACAATATTAATTTTTCTAAGTTTAGCAATATCTATTATAATGTTTTTTGGCAAAAATATTATAAGTGAAATTTATAAAATAAAAAATATAGTTTATACATTTATAAATAACGAAAAAATTTATAGATTTTTTGAAAAAGAAAAAATAAATTTAGTTATAGACTATATAGTAAACATTTTTATAGTCTATATAAATCCTATAATTTCTAATATAAAAAATATAATAAATATGGGAATGATGTTATTTTCAAATATTTTATTAATAATTTTAATAGCTTTTTTTCTTTTAAAAGATAGAAAAAGATTTAAAGAAAAGATTTTAGCATATATACCTAGTAAATATAAAGAACTTGCAAAAGAAATAATTATTGATGGAGATAATATACTTTCATCATATATAATAGGTCAAACTATTGTAGCATTTTCATTAGCAATAATGGTTTTTGTTGGCTATTTAATTATAGATATGCCAAGTAGTTTATTACTTGCTTCTATAACTTTTGTTTTAGCATTTATTCCATTTGTAGGTTTCTTTATATCTATGACAATACCATATATTATAGCTTTGACCCTTGGAATTAAAATGGTTATAAAATTATCTATTTTAGTTATAATAGCTCAAACTTTAAAAGGAAGAATAGTAGTACCATTTATTATGGGTAAAAGGATGAATATACACCCACTAACAGATATATTTTTAGTAGTGTCAGCAGCATCTTTAGGAGGTCCTTTAGCAGCTTTTTCAGTAGTGCCAATATATGCTTTTATAAAAATGAGTTATGATAAAATTAAAAAGTATTCAAAAATGAATGCAAAAATGAATTGATTTATTGCTAAAAAAATTATACAATATGAATTGTCAAGGGAGACAACAAAGAAGTTGTCTCCCTATTTTTTTTATAAACTACTAAAGGTTAAAAATTTGTTGTAGTGAGGTGATGACATGACAACAAAAATTAATAATATTTTAACTGAGGAAGTAAAAATGCTTTTAGAAGTAATGAAAGAGGGTGTGTCAATTACTGATGCAGAGGATAATTTCATATATATAAATAAAAGCTGTCAAGAAATGTTTGGCATAACTTATGAAGAGGTAGTTGGAAAGAAGGGAAAAGATTTAGAAGAAAAAAGAATATTTTATCCTGAAATTAGTTCAAAAGTTATTGAAAAGAAGGAAAAAATAACAGAAATACAATATAACCGTTTTGGAGATGAGTATTTAGTTACTGCAATTCCTATTTTTGATGAAGATAATAAATTAATAAATATAATTGCATATTCTTCTTGGGATTTAGTAAGTGTTGCTGAATTAGAAGAAAAATATAAAGAATTAAATATTTATAACAAGCGTATGCACCAGGAAGTATTGGCTTTAAGAAGCAATAGGAAATATGATACTTCATACATAATTTCAGAAAATATAAATACAAAAAATGCTTTAAATATTATTGACAAAATGTGTAATACAGATATTCCTATTTTTATATCAGGAAGCCCAGGAACAGGGAAGGGTTTTATGGCAAATGTTTTACATATTAAGGGTAAGCGTAAAGATAAATCATTTATTGAATTAGATTTAAAATTGTTATCTGAAGATAATATAGAAAAAGAGTTGTTTGGTAGTATATCAAATATAGGAGTTTTAGAACTAAGTAATGGAGGAACATTATTAATAAAACATATTGAATTATTACCTTTAAAAGTTCAAGACAGATTATATCAAGCAATAACTGATAAGTATTATTTAGATTATAAAATGAGAAAAATGGAATTTGATATTAGAATTGTAACTTGTTCTGAATACTCAGCAAAAGAATTATTAAATAAAGAAAAGCTAATATCAAGTTTATATTATATGTTATGTATAGTAACAATAGATTTATTGCCATTGCAAGAAAGACAAGATGATTTATATGAGTATATATTATATTTTTTAAAACAATATAATAAAAAATATCATAAAAATATTAAGTTAAGTTCTAGAGCAATGGATGAATTACTAAATTATGATTGGGGTCAAAATATACATGAAGTAAGTCAAGTACTAGAGCAATTAGTTATCCATATGGATAAAGAAGAGATTTCTGTATATGATTTACCAAAACAAATTACAAAAGAATCTAGTGATTATTTTGAATCTCAAATGGATTTAAAACAAATGTTAGAATTTTACGAAAGTAAAATAATAAATAGAGCCTATGAAAAGTATAAGACTTCTGTAGGTGTTGCAAGGAATTTGAACATTAGTCAAGCAACTGCAACAAGGAAATTACAAAAATATATTAAAGATTATAATAGATAGGAGGAATAAATTATGATTAACAATCAACCACCAAGTGCATCAACTTCACCAAGATTTTGTAATATGGGAACATTTATGAGGCTTCCTAGAGCAGAAGAAGCAAAAGATTTAGATGTAGCAATTTTAGGAGTACCATTTGATACAGGGTCTTCATTTAGAACAGGTTCAAGATTTGGCCCAAATGGAATTAGAAAGATTTCTGCAATGATTAAACCTAACAATGTAATAATGGGAGTAAATATAATGGATACCTTAAAAGCTGCTGATTTAGGGGATGTTCCAATTATACCAGGATATATAAGAGAAAGTTATGAAGCAATTGAAAAGAGTGTTTCTGAAGTTTTAAAAGACAATGCAACACCTTTAGTATTAGGAGGAGACCATGCAATTACTTTAGGAGAATTACGTGCTATAAGTAAAAAGTATGGAAAAGTTTCATTAATACATTTTGATTCACATTTAGATTTAAATGAAAGTGTATTTGGACAACCTTATAATCATGGAACTCCATTTAGAAGAGCATTAGAAGAAGGATTAATTGATCCAAGTACATCAATTCAAATTGGTATGCGTGGTTCATTATATGACCCTGATGATTTTAAAATAGCAGCTGATTTAGGATTTAAAGTAATTCCGGGATATGAATTACATAAAATGTCTGCTGAAGAGTTAGGAAAGATAATTAAGGAAAGAGTTGGAGATACAAAGGTATTTTTAACTTTTGATATTGACTTTGTTGATCCAGCATATGCACCAGGAACTGGTACTCCAGAAGTAGGAGGATTTACATCATATGAAACTTTAACATATATTCAACAATTAAAAGATATTAATTTTGTAGGCTTTGATATTGTTGAAGTAGCTCCAGAATATGATTGTAGTGAAATAACAGCATATATGGCAGCAAATATTGGTTTTGAATTTATGTCTATTTTAGCATATCAAAAAAGGAAATAAATAAAAAATAAGTAATGGCGCTTAAAAAATAAAGTTTTAAGTGCCATTTTTTATATGTCTACAGGAAAGGATTGATGATATATATGAAAAAAATTAAAAAGTTAATAACTATATTTATAGCAGGAACAATGATAGTATCAGGTCTTATTGGTTGTGGAAAATCAGAGGGCTCAACAGGAAATATAGCAAGTAGTAATAGTGTTTCAAGTAATGGACCATTAACAATAGAAAAATTAAAAGAAGTAGGAACATTAGTATCAGCTACAGAAGCAGCAAATGAGCCATTTGAATATTTAGATAATAATGAAATTGTTGGATATGATGTAGATATATTAAAATACATATGTAAAGATATGGGGGTAGAGCTTAAATTAGAAGATTTACCATTTCAGGGTATATTAGCAGGATTAGAAGCTAAAAAATATGATATGGTTTCAGCAGCTCTTGGAGTTACTAAAGAAAGAGGTGAAAAATACTTATTAACATATCCTATTCAAGAAGGAACTACTGTTTTAATTAAGAAAAAGGGAAATGATAAGATTAAAAGTGTAGATGATATGGAAGGTAAAGTAGTTGGAACTCAAACAGCATCTTATAGTGAAACTGATGTTAATACTTTTAATGATTCATTAAAAACAAATGGAGGAAAGGGATATAATGAATTAAAATTATATGCTACTTATCCAGAAGCATATATGGAATTAAAAAATGGAAGAATTGATTTAGTTGCACAAAGTGTTGCAATAGCTAATATTTTAATTAAAAACAACCCAGATGATTATGAAATTGTAGGAGAGGTTGGAGAAAAATCTTATACATCATGGGCTTTTAGAAAAGAAGATAAAGAAGTGTATGATTTCTTTAATGAAGAAATTCATAAGATGAAGGAAGATGGCACATTAAAAGAATTACAAGAAAAATGGTTTGGAGCAGAAACTAAAGATTTACCAGAAGAAAATTATATTCCAGAAAAATAGTGAAATTATTATTTAAAGATGCAGAAAGGAAGTGTTCTTTTTGAAGGATTCAATAAATTTAGTTATTCAATATATGCCAAATTTGTTAGAGGGACTTAAATATACTATTCTTGTTTCTCTTCAGGCAATAGGTATTGGATTTATAGTAGGTGTTATTTTATCTATTCTTCGTATGGGAAAGAGTAAAATTATAAAACACATTATAAATATTTATATTAGTTTCGTAAGAGGAACACCAATCATTGTGCAAATTTTTATAATTTATTATGCATTAGCTATGATTGGATTAGATATTCCATCTTACCAATCAGGAGTTATTGCACTTAGTTTAAATAGTGGAGGATTTATAGCTGAAATAATTAGAGGAGGTTTAAGTGCTATTCCTAAAGGGCAATATGAAGCTGCAGAAGTGCTTAAAATGAATAAATTTCAAACATTAACAAGAATAATATTTCCTCAAGTTTTTAGAATTATTTTACCTCAATTACTAAGTGAATTTATTTCAGTTATTAAGATTTCACCATTATTATCTATCATTGCAGTAGTTGAATTAACAAGAGCTGCTCAAAAAATTATTACTACAACATATGTTTCATTACCATTTTATATTACTATTGCTATTATGTACTTTATATTAAATTCAGTATTAGAATTTCTTGTAAACATAATAGAAAAAAAGATGAATTTAAAAAATTAAGGAGGGAAAAATATGAATATAGGTATATTAAAAATTGCACTTCCTCTTTTATTAGAAGGATTAAAAACAACTATTTGCATATCAATATTAGCTATTTTACTTTCCTTTATTTTTGGTGGACTAATAGGAATTTTATATATTTCTAAAAATAAAGTCTTTCATTTAATAGCATATGTATATATAAAAATATTTCGTAATATTCCTTTTATGGTACAGGTATATTTAGTGTATTATGCACTACCTTCATTAGGATTAAATGTAGATGCTTTTTGGACTGGAGTTATTGTATTAGCATTATATACAGGAGCATATATAGCAGTAATATTAGAAAGTGGACTACGCTCAGTTCCAAAAGGTCAGTATGAAGCAAGTGTTGCTTTGAATATGTCATATCTAACCATGCTTAGAAGAATTATTTTACCACAAACATTAGGTGTAATTGTTCCACCATTAACAAATCAATTTATTACAACGGTAAAGGAATCTTCAGTTTTATCAGTTATTACTATATCAGAACTTACTATGATGACAAATAAATCAATAGGTATTACTTTTAGTCCTTTTGAAGTTTATATTCTAGCAGGACTTATGTATTGGGGAGTTAATATTTGCATTGAACAAATTGGCAAATATGTTGAAAGAAAAAAAGTAGTGAAAAATTAAAATTGGAGGGAAATAGTGGTATGAATAAAAAAGTAGAAATTAATGTACATAATCTAGGAAAAAAATTTAATGACTTAGAAGTTTTAAAAGATATTAATGTTGAAATATCTACAGGAGAAGTTGTATGTGTAGTAGGACCTAGTGGTTCAGGAAAAAGTACTTTTTTACGTTGTTTAAATTATTTAGAAGAACCTACTAGTGGAGAAATTGTTATTGATAATGATGTTATAAAAGGTACAGATAAGAAAAATGATAAGATAAGTAAAATTAATAAAAAAGAAGCAAATAAAATTCGAGAACATGTTGGCATGGTATTTCAATCATTTAATTTATTTCCACACAAAACAGTAATGGAAAATGTTATAGAAGCTCCTATTACAGTACAAAAAGCAAAAAAGAAGGATATTGAGAAAGTTGCTATTGATTTATTAGAAAAGGTAGGAATGTCTGAAAGAAAAGATTATTATCCTAATCAACTTTCAGGAGGACAACAACAACGTGTTGCTATTGCAAGAGCACTAGCAATGAAGCCTGATATTATGTTATTTGATGAACCAACATCTGCTTTAGACCCAGAAATGGTTGGAGAGGTGTTAAATGTAATGAAAACATTAGCTCAAGATGGAATGACAATGGTTATTGTTACACATGAAATGGGATTTGCAGCAGAAGTAGCAGATAAGGTTATTTTTATGGAGGGAGGATATATAATAGAAGAGGGAACTCCAGAAGATGTAATTCGTAATCCTAAAACAGAACGTGCACAAAAATTTTTCTCAAGTATATTAAAATAAATTAATTATAAAAGGTTGAATAAATATGGATCTTACAGAAATAATAGATATTATGAGTATTGTAGGAACTATTGCTTTTTCTTCTATGGGAACAATGATAGGAATAAGAAAAAATATGGACTTATTTGGAGTAATTACTTTAGGGGTCATAACAGCAACAGGAGGAGGAGCAATTCGTGATATTATATTAGGGATATTGCCTCCAAAAGTATTTCAAAATAGTAGGGACATAATTTTATCTATAGTAACATCAAGTATATTATTTTTATTAATTTATTATAATAAAGAGGTAGTAGAAAAATATTATTTTAAAATATATGAAAGAGTAATATCTTTGTTTGATGCAATAGGACTTGGGATATTTACAGTTATTGGAATAAATACAGCAATGGATATGGGATATTTCAAAAATAAGTTTTTATTAGTTTTTGTAGGTGTTATTACAGCAGTTGGAGGAGGAATGCTTCGTGATATAATGACAGAAAGTACTCCATTTATATTAAAAAAACATATTTATGCATGTGCTTGTATTATAGGAGCAATAAGTTATTTATATTTATTGAGAAAGATTAATAATGAATTGATATGTATGTTAATTGGAGCAGGTGTTGTTATTGTAATTCGTTTATTATCAGCCTATTATCATTTAGATTTACCAAAGATAGAATTAGTAATTAAGAATGACAAAAGTTCTTAATAGATAAATTTGAATTAATATATTAAAGCTTTATTTTTTTATAATAAATAGAGCTTTTTTATTTATTAACAAATATTCTTTTAAATAAGAATATTGATAAGGAGAAAAAGGTATAGTAAGATAATGGGTGAACATAAAAAATATGTTTAGATAAATAAAAGAAGTTTAAGGGGATGTAAAAATGAGCTTTCGTGAAAAATTAAAAAGCGCAAAAAGAATAGTAGTAAAAGTAGGAACATCAACACTAATTCATGAAAATGGAAATATAAATTTAGCTAGAATTGAAAAGTTAACAAGAGCATTATCAGAAATGATTAATTTAGAAAAAGAGGTTGTACTTGTATCTTCTGGTGCAATAGGTGTTGGTATAAGTAAGTTAAAGCTTAAAAATAAGCCCCAAAGTATAAGAGAAAAACAAGCAGTAGCATCTGTAGGACAATGTGAATTAATGTATATTTATAGTAAATTTTTTGGTGAGTATAATCACGTTGTAGGTCAAGTTCTTTTAACTAGAGATGTTATTGAAGATGATCATATAAGAGAAAATGTATGCAACACATTTGAAACATTACTAGAAAACGGAATAATTCCAATAGTTAATGAAAATGATACAGTAGCTATTGATGAAATTGAAAACATTGTAAAGTTTGGAGATAATGATAATTTATCAGCAATAGTATCAGTATTAGTTAATGCAGATTTACTTATAATATTATCAGATATAGATGGATTTTATGATGATGACCCTAGAAGTAATGAAAATGCAAATATGTTAAAGGTTGTAGAAGAAATTACACCAGAATTAGAAGAGTGTGCTGGTGGAGCTGGAACTAATTTTGGAACTGGTGGAATGGCAACAAAGATTACAGCAGGAAAAACTGCTAATAATGCAGGCATAGATATGGTTTTAGCAAATGGAGAAAAACCAAGTACACTTTTAGATATAATTGAAGGAAAAGATATTGGAACTTTATTTGTAGGTAAAAGGGAGGCAAATTGACTGCTAAACAAAGCTTATAACAATTTATAAAACTATATTGGTTATTTATAATGTTTATGTTATTATATAATCAAGAGGTGATATAAATGAAATTTTATTCAATAGGTCAGTTTTCAAAACTTATTGGAAAGACTAACCAAACACTAAGGAATTGGGACAAAGATGGAACATTAAAGCCACATCATGTAAGTGAAAGTGGTTATAGGTATTATTCACAAGAACAACTTAATCACTTCTTAGGTTTAAAACAAGAAGTACAACTAAACAAAAAGACTATTGGATATTGTAGAGTTAGTTCTAATAAACAAAAAGATGACCTTGAAAGACAAATAGAAAATGTTAAAACGTATATGTATGCTAAAGGTTATCAGTTTGAAATTATCAGCGATATAGGAAGTGAAATTAACTATAATAAAAAAGGATTAAATGAGCTAATAGATATGGTCACTAATTCAGAAGTTGAGAAAATAGTAGTTCTTCATAAAGATAGATTAATTAGATTCGGATATGAATTAATAGAAAATATATGTAATAAATATGGAACAACTATTGAAATTATTGATAATACTGAAAAAACAGAAGAACAAGAGTTAGTTGAAGATATGATACAAATAGTTACAGTATTTAGTGAAAGATTACAAGGCAAAAGAGCAAATAAAGCTAAGAAGATGATTAAGGAGTTATTAGAAGATGATACTTGCAAATAAAATTAGATTATATCCAACAAAAGTGCAAGAACAAAAATTATGGCAATCTGTTGGTACTGCAAGATTTATCTACAATTGGGTAATTGCAAGGCAAGAAGAGAATTATAAAAATGGTGGTAAGTTTATTCCTGATAAGGACCTTAGAAAAGAAATAACTCAATTAAAGAAAACTGATTTACAATGGTTATCAAAGGTTTCAAATAATGTGGCGAAACAAGCAGTTAAAGATGCTTGTGATAGTTATAAAAGATTCTTTAAGGGATTATCAGATAAGCCAAGGTTTAAAAGTAGAAGAAAGTCTAAACCATCATTTTATAATGATAATTGCAAATTAAAGGTTAAAGATAATGCAGTAAATATAGAAAAAGTAGGTTGGGTAAATATTAAACCCTATTCAATTCCTTTAGGTGTAAAATATTCAAATCCCCGTATAAGTTTTGACGGAAAGTATTGGTATATATCTATAGGAATTGAAAGAGAGTTAACTAATGTAGAACTTACAAATGAAAGTATAGGAATTGACGTAGGTGTTAAGGATTTAGCAATTTGTAGTAATGGCATGATTTTTAAAAATATTAATAAAACAAAAGAAGTGAAAAAACTAAAAAAGGTCTTAAAAAGAAAGCAAAGAAAAGTTAGTCGTAAATATGAAATGAATAAAATAAAGAAAGGTGGTGAAAACTGTTGCCAATTTAAAAAGACTAAAAATATTATAAAATTTGAAAAGCAAATAAGATTGCTTCACAGAAAATTAGCAAATATAAGAAGTAATCATATTCACCAAGCAACGAATAAGATAGTGAAAGCCAAGCCATCAAGAGTTGTTATGGAAACACTTAATATTAAAGGAATGATGAAAAATGGTCATTTATCAAAAGCTATTTCAGAACAATGTTTATATGATTTTAAAATTAAAATGAAATATAAATGTGAGTTTTATGGAATAGAATTTGTAGAAGCTGATAAGTGGTTTCCTTCAAGTAAGATGTGTTCGTGCTGTGGAGTTATCAAGAAAGATTTGAAACTTAAAGATAGAGTTTATCAATGTTCATGTGGATTAAAGATAGATAGAGATTTTAATGCTTCAATTAATCTTTCAAGATATAAATTAGCATAGTGTCACCTAAAAGATAAATGCTAATATGTACCATTCGTTGTATGGGAATTTAAGCCTTTGGACTGTCACATCAAATGAGAGTAGCTTTTAGCAAAATCAGGCAGGATGAACAAGGAATTAAACATGCTTTATAAAGTTTTATAAAGTTTTGGCAACGGAGAATTAATGAGTGAATTAATAATTAAGGGGCAAAAAGCAAAAGAAGCTAGCTATGTTTTAATGAATGCAACAACTACTGAAAAAAATAATGCTTTATTAAAAATGGCTGAAATATTATTAAAAAGTTCAAAGGAAATATTAGAAGCTAATAAAAAAGATTTAGAAAATGCAATTGAAAAGGGAACACCTAAAGCTATGCTTGATAGATTAGCTTTAGATGAAAGCAGAATTCAAGGTATGGCAGATGGATTAAAAGATGTAGTTTCTTTACCAGACCCAATTGGAGAAGTAACCAGAATGTGGAAAAGACCAAATGGTCTTCAAATTGGAAAACAAAGAGTGCCACTTGGAGTTATAGGAATAATTTATGAAGCAAGACCAAATGTAACTTGTGATGCAGCAGGTCTTTGTTTAAAATCAGGAAATGTAGTTATTTTAAGAGGTGGAAAAGAAGCCATAAACTCTAATATTGCTATAGTAAAAGCATTAAGAGAAGGAGTTAAAGAAGCAGGTCTTTTAGAGGATGTTATTCAATTAGTTGAAAACACAGATAGAGAAGTAGCCACAGAAATGATGAGATTAAATCAATATATTGATGTTCTTATTCCAAGAGGAGGAGCAGGTCTTATACAATCAGTAGTTCAAAATGCTACAGTTCCAGTTATAGAAACAGGAACAGGAAATTGCCATGTATATGTTGATTGTGATGCAGATTTAGAAATGGCAAAAAACATTGTAATTAATGCAAAAACAAGTAGACCATCTGTATGTAATGCAGAAGAAAAGCTTCTTGTAAATGAAAAAATAGCAAAAGAATTTTTACCAATGATGTTTGAAGCATTAAAAGAAAAAGAGGTTGAGGTAAGAGGAGATAAAAAAGTTCTTGATATAATAAATGGAGCTACAGAAATTCAAGATGATGAATGGGGAAAGGAATATCTTGATTATATAATTGGTGTAAAAATAGTTAAAGATGTTGATGAGGCAATAAATCATATTAATAAATATGGGACAGGACATTCAGAAGCAATAATTACAAATAGCTATGAAAATTCTCAAAAGTTCCTTCAAAGAGTAGACGCAGCAGCAGTTTATGTAAATGCTTCTACACGTTTTACAGATGGTTCAGAATTTGGCTTTGGAGCAGAGATAGGAATAAGCACACAAAAACTTCATGCTAGAGGACCAATGGGACTTAATGAATTAACTACAAATAAATATATTATTTATGGAAATGGACAAATAAGATAAAAATTTTTATTAACACAGAAATATGTATGGTATTTCTGTGTTTTTTTATAAAAAAGTTCCATATTATAAAAATATAACTTTTTATGCAAAATAAGTTATGATAAAATGTAAGTGAATACGTTTTATAAGGGAGAGGTTAAAATGTCTAATACTAAAGATTTATATGATTCTATAAAAGCTTGGTTTGATGATGAAGATGATAAAGATAAAAGAGATATATACAAAGCTACAAGAATTGAAGTAACACCAACAAAGATTATTTTTAAGGATTCTAATGGAAAGGAACTATATAGTGTAGATGCTGTTGAAATAGGTGTAGATAAGTTAGTGGAAAAGGGAGAGGAAATAGTATTTAAGGATTCCCTTGATCAAATTGGAGATGTTGTAGGTAATATTACTAATGTAATTGATGCAGCAAAAGCAATAAATAATATGACAAAGTATGAAGATCCATGGGATGTTAATTTAAATGATATTGCAGCTGTAGTAGCACCATTTGGTGGTGCTGTTTTAGGGGTATATGTTGGAGGGCTTTGTTATATAGGAAATGAGATACTTCAAACAGGCACAAAGCTTATAGCCTCACATAATGCACAAATATTAGCAGTAGGTTTTGAAATAGATGGTGTAAACAGTGAAAACTTAAAAGAACTAGAAAAATATGCAGATATATTAGGGGTATCACCTGAAGAACTTGCTGTGCTTCTGCATCAAGAAGGATATCTTTCAGATTATATGCTAGAAGATATTCTTAATAGGTATAATGAAGAAGCTAAAAATGCAAGAGTTAAAGTTGATCCTGTTGTAATAGATCTTAATGGTAATAATATAGTAATGAAATCAATAGATGAAGGAAGTAATTTCGATTTAAATAATGATGGATTTGCTGAAAAAACAGAATGGATAGAAAAGGGCGATGGGTTCTTAGTAAGAGATTTAAATAATAATGGAAAAATAGATAATGGTTCAGAGTTAATAGGTGATAATCAACTATTATCAAATGGTGAACTATCTAAAAATGGACTTGAAGTACTTTGGGATATGGATGAAAACAAAGATGGATATTTAGATAGCAATGATTCTGCATTTT
The DNA here is from genome assembly GCA_900539375.1 of uncultured Clostridium sp. Classification (GTDB taxonomy): domain Bacteria; phylum Bacillota; class Clostridia; order Clostridiales; family Clostridiaceae; genus Clostridium. The sequence goes on from UQBY01000035.1 coordinate 22,090, forward strand.
CAGAACTTAAAATTTGGAGAGATTTAAATGGAAATGGAAAAACAGATAAAGGAGAGTTAGTTAGTCTATCAGATTTAAATATAAAAAGAATAAAACTTAATAAAGATATAAATAATGACATAGAAATTGGAAGCATTGAAATGAATGATGGTTCAGAAAGGTTAATGACAGATTTATTCTTTACAACTAACAACATATATAGTGTAGAAATAGATGGAGATTACGAAAATAATGGTAATTCTAATGATTACTCACAAAATGTTGAAATATCTGATGAAGTAAAAAAACTTCCTCAAGTTACAGGTACAGGAACTGTAGTAAATTTAAGAAAAGCTATGCAAATAGATATAGAATTAAGAAATATGGTAAAAGATTATATTTCTAACATTGGTATTAATAGTTTAGAATCTATTGATAAAATATTATTTAGATGGTGTGGAAGTGAAAATATAAATCCTAGTAGTAGAGGTTCAAACATTGATGCGAGAGTATTAGGAGTTATTGAAAAATTTACAGGAAATAAATTTAATGGAGTTTCAGGAGAAAATCCTAATACAGAAGCAGCAGGTATATTAAATACAATGTATGATGAAATAAAAATATATGTAAGTTTAGAAATTGCTATTCAAACATATTTAGGTGAGTATTTAGATTTAATTCAAGTAAAATATAATGGAAAAACAGATAAAATAAGCTATGATTTAAGTAAATTAGAGAGCTTTGCCCTAGCTAATAAAGAACAAGACAAGGTAGCAATAGCTTTTAAACAAATATCAAATTTATATAAAGATGATACATTATTGATGCCAGAATTAGAAAATACTATAACTACATTAGAAAAATCATCAAAAGAGTTTAATAGAACATACAATATAAATAATGTTATAGCTGCAACAAGTGCTAATGATTTAATAAGAGGAACAAATGGAAATAATTTGATAATTGGATATGAAGGTAATGATAAAATTTCAGGTGGAGCAGGAAATGATACTTATGTATTTAGAAAAGGTGATGGACAAGATATTATAGATAATTACTATAATCATGGAAATGCTGAGAATGCAGATGATGATGTTTTAGAAATGCAAGGATTAAAATATTCAGAATGTGAATTATTTATGGATGGAAATGACCTTATAGTAAAGATAAAAGGAACAAGTGATTCAGTAACAATAAGCAATTGTTTTGCATCTGAATATTATAGAATAAATAGTATAAAATTTGCAGATAAAACAATGAGCTATGATGATATAGTAGAATTCTTCAAAACAATAGGAACAACAATAAGTGGAACCTCAGATGATGATAGAATAGCAAGTAATATATTATCTTGGGCAAAAGGAACTATAGGCGGAAGAGAAGGCGACGATATAATAAATGGTTCAGATGGAAGTGAAACTATATATGGTGGAGCTGGAAATGATACAATCTACGGTGGAAATGGAAATGATATATTAAAAGGTCAAGAAGGAAATGATATCTTAAACGGAGATGCAGGTGATGATACATTAGATGGTGGCGTTGGAAGGGATACTCTTTCAGGCGGAGCAGGAAATGATACCTATGTGTTTAAAAAAGGATATGGCCAAGATGTTATAAATAACTACTATTATCATGGAGATGCAAAAAATGCAGATTATGATGTTTTAGAAATGCAAGGATTAAAATATTCAGAATGTGAATTATTTATGGA
>UQBY01000036.1 GCA_900539375.1 uncultured Clostridium sp.
CTGCATAAGAGTAACGAACTTATGTGAATGGCATAAAACTTGTAGAAAGTTATAATTTATGTAGGGTGCGTTGTACCCGAATTTAAGCCTTTTAAGAGCTACACCAAACTAGAGTAGATATAGTAATTTACTATTTCAAAATAGAGCTTTATGAAGAAGGAAACAAAATAAAATTTATATATTTATAACTTTTTATAAGTTTTATGCAACGGATAAAAATGGATTCACAAAAAAAGAAAATTACAATAATAGTGTCTAGTATAATAGCTTGTTTGCTACTTATAATAGCCTTTGCTTTATTCTTGACCTTTTCAAAAAAACAAAAAGAACCATTTAATTTTCAAGAAGCCTTTAATAATATTAATGTTAAAAGTATAATTGTTAATGAATTAGACAAACAGCTTTCTTCTAAATTAGATGATTATAAACTTACCCTAGAAGAAAAAGATGATAAAACTGAAACTTTAGCTGGAGAAGATTTTTCATTAAAATATTATTTAAGTGATGAAGCAAAAAATTTAGATAATATTAATAACCCTCTTTTATGGGTTTTTTCAGTTTTAAATCCAAAGGATTCTGAAGAAGAAAATAGCTTAGGAGCTGGAATATCTTTTAATGAAGATTTATTAAGAAATAGTATAAGTAACCTTTCCTGTTTTCAAAATGTTATAGAGCCTAAAAACCCTTCTATTGAATATAAAGATGGTTCTTATGTAGTTATAGATGGAGTTATAGGTAATAAAGTAGATAGTGACCTTTTATATACTTCTGTTGTTAATGCTATAACTAAGGGAGAAACTAAAATAAACTTAGAAAGTCTTAATTGTTATATAACTCCTAAATATAAAGCAGATTCTCAAGAAGTATTAAATGCAGTAGATGAACTTAATAAATATAGTAAAGAATCTATAACTTATACTATTGGAAGTAATCAAGAAACTTTAAGTTGTGATACTATAAAATCTTGGCTTAAAGTTGATGATGATTTTAATGTTACCTTTAATACTAATGATGTTTATGGCTTTGTTAACTCTCTTGCTTCTAAATATAATACTGTTGGAAAAGCAAGAAACTTTTCCTCTTCTTCTGGTGGAACAGTTCAAGTTAGTGGTGGAGTTTATGGTTGGAAGGTTAATGTAGATGGGGAAGTTGAAAGTTTAATTTCTGCTATTAAAAATGGTACACAAACTAAAGAACTTACCTTTTCTCAAAAAGGAGCTACTTTAGGAGATAATGATATAGGAAATTCTTATGTTGAAATAGACTTAGGCAGACAACATTTATGGCTTTATGTAGATGGAGCACTTATTATGGATACTAATATAATTTCAGGTAATGTAAGCAAAAACTACACAACTCCTGCTGGAGTATATAGCCTATACTATAAACAAAAAGACCAAATTTTAAGAGGAGAAGACTATGCAACTCCTGTATCCTTTTGGATGCCTTTTAATGGAGGAATAGGCCTTCATGATGCAAGCTGGAGAACAGCAGAGGAACTTGCAAACCCTCAAACCTATTTAACTGCAGGTTCTCATGGTTGTGTTAACATGACTTATGAGGCAGCACAAACAATTTACAATAATGTATGGGCTGGAATTCCTATAGTTTGTTATTATTAATAAAAGCTAAATCTATAGAATACAAAAAATGCTAATACAAAACTTTAAAATTAGTTTTGTATTAGCATTTTTTTATTTTAATTTATACATTGTATTTTGACTTGGATAAAGTAAAATGCTTCCATCTTCTTTTACAGCAACTTTAACTTCTCCACTTGTACCTACATATACATAAAAGCTACTATTAGGATTTACACCTGGTATTGATTTTGATTTTGTTTTGGGAACTCTTTGAATAAAGTTTTGTACTTCTTCTTTTACAGTTCCAGAAGAAGCTGAACCTCCATTTAGCTCTGTCCAAGTATCATATCCTGTTTTTATTTTATCAGCTGATAAAGATTCAAGTGCTGCCTCTGCTATTTCTCTTGCATTTGATATATCTGCTGTTTTATTTGTGTTTTCCTTAACCATCCCAACCTTTGGAAGTAAAAGTGCAGCTAAAATAGCAATAATAGCAATAACAATTATAAGTTCAATAAGAGTAAAACCCTTCTTATTTTTTCTTACCCCTCTAAACATAAAAAAACTCCCCCTGTTTTCCTAATCTTTAACTAAATTATATAATTAAATCATTTATGGGTCAAATTATTTCCAAGAATTTTTACTTTAATTTTATTATTTTACTTATTTATTACTTATTTTTCAAATGACTTTCCCATTCTTCTATTTTATCTGAAATATCTTTAAATACTTTTTCCCTGTCTTTTTCATTTAGTATTTCATGTCTCATTTTGCTATATATTTTATAGCTTACATTTTTATATCCTACTTCCTTTAATAAATTTACTGCATTTAAAAACTTTTTCTTACTTCCCATACAAGGGTCCTCTTCTCCTGAAATAAACCATATAGGAAGTTTATCATTTATAAGCTCCCATCCCTTTTTACTATATACTTTATTCATTAAATCAAAAAGGGAGCAAAATCCATTTACTGTAAAGGTAAAACCACATAAAGGGTCTTTATCAAAGTCTTTTACAATTTTTTTATCTGTACATATCCAATCATTATTTGAAGTAGAATCTTTAATTTTTGAATTAAAAACTCCATTTACTAATTTATTAATAAACTTACTTCTATAATGGTCTCCTTTTATTAAACTTAATACTTCACTTATTTTTTTACCTATTCTACTTCCTTTATTATCACTTGGGCATCCACAAACAATAAGACCATCTACTTCATAATCATATTTTTTAATATAAGCCCTTATTGCTAAAGAACCCATACTATGTCCAAATAAATATACTGGAAGTTTTGGATATTCTTCCTTTATAACTTCAGTTATTTGATGTAAATCCTCAACTAAAGCATCAGCTCCATTATCATAAAAATATCCTAAATCTTCTATAGATTTTACACTTTTACCATGACCTCTATGGTCATTTATAATACAAACATATCCTAAACTACTCATATAATCTAAAAAAGGTAAGTAACGTTCTTTATGTTCACTCATTCCATGGGCAACTTGAAGTATTCCTTTTAATTTTTTGTCCTTTGGTGTAACCTTAATTAGGCTTAAATTTAAATCATCTTTTTTTGATTTTATTGTAAAATTTTCTATATTGTTTTTCAAAGTACTCACCTTTCTTTTAAAAAGTTTAATGGAATATATCTAAATTATACCCTTTTTCTCGTAAATTTTCTATAGTCCACTTTTTATGAAGTTTATTAAGTTCTTCCTCTGTGTTTTCATTTGATATAAGTTTTAATCCATAATATTCATAATCATAATTTTGCATTTTTTCTAATGCTTTTAAGTTTATAAAATCTATTACATTCTTTTCTTCTTTCATTTTATTTATAATAAAACAACACATTTCTTTATTATCCTTTTTTAAAGCATTTTCAGGAAGGATAATTATTTTTTCAATTAAGTCTAACTTTACTAAAGCCTCTCTTATAGCCTTGTTTTCTCCTTCATCACTTAATAAAAACCTAGGTAAAAATACCATTGCTTTTCCCTTATCTGTAAGGGTTGAAATAACATGGTCTAAATATATCCAATCCTTAGATTTAAAGTTTCCTATTTTAGTATAATTAAATCTTTGATATTTATCTTCCCTTAAAAGTTCTATAGGATAATCATTTTTAACAGGTGGCATTGTTATTATATAATCAAATCTTCTAATTTCTCCATTTTTCTTCTCTAAAGGATGCTCTATTGAATCTTTAAGATATATACTCATATATTCTTTATCACTTGATATTAAAAAATAATCCATAAACTTATATAACTTTCTATACTCTTCATCAGTTTCACAGCCAACAAAGTTAAAATCCTCTTCCTCTGCATAGGCAGGATATAAAGATATTAAGTTTTTATCCATAAAGGGGTCATTATAAGTATCCTCATCCTTCATATGAAAAATCTTATGGAAAAATTCTAGTTTATCAATTTCTATATTCTGCTCCCTTTGGTCCTCTCCATAATTTAAACTAATAAGTTTATTAAATAAATTAAGACCATATTTTTCTTCTTTATCATAAAAGTTTATAAACTTTTTATAGTCCTCATTATCCATCTTTCCTATTAAGTCCATAACCCTTTGGTCTAAAAAAAAGTTAAGACCTGTTATTTGTTGAGATTTTATAAGTCTTTTAATCATTTCTCCTTTAGAAGTATAAAGCCTTTCCATTACACTTTTTTTATATCTTTCATCTTCATATTCATCTACTAAAATAAGAGTTCCTAAAACACATGCTGTAACCTTAGTTATTAAGAAATCCTTTTCTTCAGAATACTTTTTTAAAATTCCTTTAACTTCCTCATACATTAAAATCACTCCTTTGAAATTATAAATATATGTTAATACTTCCAATAAATATTATCAAGTCTTATTATTAACTAAAGAACACCTTTAAGCTTTTTACTTTTAAAAAAATTCTTATTTTTTAGATAATTTGTAAAAATAATAGCAACATCTTATTATTACAAAAAAATCTTAGGTTTATGCACCTAAGATTTTTTTATTTTTATTTACATTTTTTATTTTTTGATGGACAGTCTTCACAACCACAGTTGCAAAACTTTCCTTTTTTTATGTCCTTTACTTTCTTATATACAACATAACCTACATAAGCTGCAATAAGAAATATTAGTATTATTTTTATAATCAAATTTACCACTTCCTTATTAAGTGATTTTTATATTATCATAGAACCTACTTGATATACAAGAGTTGAAACTAGCCAAGCTACTAAAAGTTGAAATATTATTGTAAAGCCTGTCCATTTCCAAGAATTAGTTTCCTTTTTTATTGTAGCAATTGTTGCTGCACAAGGTACATATAATAAGCAAAATACCATAAGTGAATAAGCATTTAATGCTGTAAAACCAGTTGCACCTAAAAGTCCTGCCATAGTTTCCATTCCTATTTTAGAACTTACATTAGAAATTCCATAAAGAATTCCCATACTTGAAACTACTACTTCCTTAGCTGCTACTCCTGCAATTAGGGCAACTACTATTTGCCAATGATTAAGTCCTGCTGGTTTTAATATTGGAGCTACAACTCTTCCAATATAAGAGCCAAAACTCTTTGACATATCCTCTACCATTCCATTTGGTCCAAAGTTTAATACAACCCATATTACAATTGATGCTACAAAAATTGTTGTTCCTGCCTTTGATAAATAATCTTTAACCTTTTCCCATACATATATAAATATTGTTCTTCCATTTGGAGATTTATATTCTGGAAGTTCTATAAGAAGAGTATTTGTTTCTTTATTATTTTTCTTATCAATTAAATTTACAATTAAGGCTACAACTATTGCAACAACAAGTCCAATTACATACATTGAATAGGCAACTATCATTGCATTTTTTTCAAAAAACATTTCTGAAAATAAAACATAAATAGGAAGTCTTGCACTACAGGACATAAATGGAGTTATTAAAATAGTTTTTAATCTATCCCTTGGATTTTCAAGGGCTCTTGAAGCCATAACAGCTGGTACTGTACATCCAAAACCTAAAAGCATTGGAATAAAAGCTCTTCCAGATAGCCCTATTTTACCCATAAGTCCATCCATAACATAAGCTACTCTTGACATATATCCACTATCTTCTAATATTGCAAGAGCTAAAAATAAAATAAATATATTAGGTAAGAAAGTTAAAATTCCTCCAACTCCTGCTATAATTCCATCAACTATTAAAGAAGTTAAAACGTCTCCTGCTCCAACACTTTGTAAAAAGTTAAAAGCTACATTACTAAACCAATCAAGACCCTGTTCAAATACTCCTTTAAGGGCATCTCCTATTGTAAAGGTACAAAAAAACACAAAGGCCATAATTCCAAGGAAAATAGGAATTCCCCATATTCTATGAGTTAAAACTTTATCTATTTTATCTGTTTTCTCTGCTTTTTTAGCCTTATTCATAAGACATTCATTTATTACTTCTTCAATAAAGTCATATTTTTCATTTATAATATCCTCTTCATAACTTCTAGTAACAACATCTTTTATGTCTATTGGATATTTTTTAATAATCTCTTCATCCATTTCAAGAATTTTTATAGCATGCCATCTTACATTTACTATGTCTTTATATTTTTTATTAAGTCTTTCAGATATTATATCAATTTTATCTTCAATTTCATCACTATATACAACTGCATATTCTTTGTGATGATTATGTATATGCTTACTTTCTTTTACCTTTTCATCATGATGATGTTCAAATTTCCCATCTAAAGGCTTTCCTGCATGATGGGATACTGCATGCATAAGAACTTCAAGTCCTGTCTTTTTCCTTGCAGATACAGGAATAACTGGTATTCCAAGCATTTCAGGAAGTCTGTGCATATCAATTTCCATTCCACGCTCTTCTACAATATCCATCATATTAAGAGCTAATACAACTGGTTTTCCAAGTTCTATTAATTGAAGAGTAAGATATAAATTTCTCTCTAAAGAAGAGGCATCTGCTACATCTACAATTACATCAACTTCATCTTCTAAAATATACTGTCTTGAAAGCTTTTCTTCCATAGTATAAGAAGTTAAACTATAAATTCCAGGAAGGTCAACTAATCTAAATTGATGATTATGAAATTTAAAAGCTCCTTCTTTTTTTTCTACAGTAACTCCAGGCCAGTTAGCAACCTTTAATTTTGCACCAGTATATGCATTAAATAGAGTTGTTTTTCCACAATTAGGGTTACCTATAAAAGCTACGTTAACCACATCTTTCATTTACTTTTCCTCCAATAATACTTCTATTCCATTTGCAATTTTCTTTCCTATAGCAAACCTTGTGCCCCTTACTTTAAATATAAGAGAGCCACTTTTTTTATTATTTAAAACCTCTATATTAGTCCCTTTTGTAAGACCAAGCATTTGAAGTCTTCTTTTTACAACAGGTTCTAAATTTATTTCTTTTATTTTATATTCTTTGCCTATTGCTCCATTTAATAAAACCATTTTTTTCCCTCCATTTAAGGATTTTCTTTTCTTAGTTCACTTTATCATTAACAATATTCATTGTCAACAATATTGATAATTATTTGCAAATATTATTAAAGACTTTTATTTAATTTTATGATATAAATTATCCTTTTTATAATTAAAAATTTATTTTTCTTAACAACTTTTTTATATTTTATAAGTAGATTTTATTTTTATATATAGTTATAATCATTCATTATAGGAGGAAATTTTATGGATAAAAAAAATATTTATTTAAAGGATTTATTTAAAACAATTATTATTTTATCTATTGCTACCCTAGCTTCCTTTTTACTTGCAAATCTTACTAATAATAATACAAATGTTTCTATTTGTTATATACTTGCAGTAATTTTAATTTCAAAAGAAACTGATTATTACTTTTTTGGAATTTTATCTTCTATTGTTGGAGTAATTGGAGTAAATTATTTTTTTACTTATCCCTATTTTGCTTTTAATTTTACAATAAGTGGCTATCCTATTACCTTTTTAGCTATGCTTACAATATCTTTAATTACAAGTACTTTGACAATAAAGGTTAAGGAAAATGTAAGACTTGCTTTAGATAGAGAGGAAAAAACAAAAAAGCTTAATGAAATTAACAATAAATTACTTTCTGTTAATGACCTTTCAAGCATAATAAACTTAACATTAGAATCTGTAGTAAAAATTACTTGTGGTTCTGCTATTTTTTATTCTTTTGATTCTAATTTTAAAAAAAGTACAACTACAAAATTCTACAATGAAGAAAATAAAAATATATTTTTTACTTCAGAGGAACAAAATATTGTAGATTGGGTATGTTCTCATAAAATTCAAGCTGGAATTGGTACAAGCTTTTTTAACAATAGTAGTAGTTGTTTTTACATTCCTATTATTTCTCGTAATACTCTTTGGGGTATTTTAGGAGTTCAGTGTAAAAATAATATTCCCCTAGATAAAGATATGATAACTTTTCTTGATTTAATGATGTCTGAAATTGCCCTTGCAATAGAAAGGCAATATTTATCTGATGCTAAAAATCTTATGGCAATTGAAACAGAAAAGGAAAAAATGAAAGCCAATCTTTTAAGGGCTGTTTCTCATGATTTAAGAACTCCTTTAACAGGAATGATTGGAGCTAGCTCTACTCTTATTGAAAATAAAAAATATTTATCTGAAGAGGAAAAGGATAATTTAGTAAAACATATATTTGAAGACTCTAATTGGCTTTTACATATGGTAGAAAATCTTTTATCTGTAACAAGGATAAATGAAAAAAATGCTACTGTAAATAAAATAGCAGAACCATTAGAAGAAGTAGTGTCAGAAGCTGTAATGCGTTTTAAAAAAAGATATCCAAAAGCTTTAATTATAGTAAAAGTTCCAGAGGAATTTTTAATGGTTCCTATGGATGCAACTCTTATTGAACAGGTTATTTTAAATCTTTGTGAAAATGCTATAAAATATTCAAAAAGTACAAAACCTATTGAACTTATAGTAACAAAGGAAAATAATGAAGTTTTCTTTAATGTAAAAGATTATGGAATAGGAATAAAAGAAGATAATCTTAATAGTATATTTGATGGATATTCTTTAAATAAAAATTCAAGTAGTGATTCTTCAAAGGGTATGGGAATAGGATTATCTATATGTAAAACAATTATTAATGCCCATGGTGGACATATTTATGCAAAAAATCATAAAGATTGTGGTGGTAGTGGTGCAACATTTACTTTTTCATTACCACTTTTGGAGGAATAAATTTTATGAAAAATAAACAAACTATATTAATTATTGAAGATGAAAACACAATATGTAATTTTATATCTACTACTTTAGTTGCAAATGACTATAAAGTTTTAAAAACAACAAATGGAAGGGAAGCTATATCTTCTTTTTCCTCTTATTGCCCTGATGTTATATTATTAGATTTAGGACTTCCTGATATGGATGGCTTAGATGTATTAAAACAAATAAGAAGTTGGTCTTCTGTACCTATAATAATAGTATCTGCAAGAGACCAAGAAAAAGAAAAAGTTACTGCCCTTGATTTAGGTGCTGATGATTACATAACAAAACCCTTTGGTACTTCTGAACTATTAGCTAGAATACGTACTGCTATACGCCATAATATAAAAATGGAAACTGGAAAGGAATTTCCTACAGACCTTTTTAAAGCAAAGGATTTAACTATTGATTTTAATAAAAGAATTGTTTATGTAGGAACTAAAGAAATTCACTTAACTCAAATAGAATTTAAACTTATAGCCCTTTTAGCTGGAAGTGCTGGAAGAGTTTTAACCTATGATTATATAATAAAAAAAATATGGGGACCCTTTTCTGATTCTAAAGATAATCAAATATTAAGGGTAAATATGGCAAACATTAGAAGGAAAATTGAAGAAAACCCTGCAGACCCTCAATATATTTTTACAGAAGTTGGAGTAGGCTATAGAATGATAGATGAAAATTAAAAATAGAGACTGTTCCATGAAGAAATATTAATACAATATAAACACATATTACAATGTATATTGTTATGAAATTTCTTTGTGAAACAGTCTTTTTTTTAAATATATTATATATAGGATAAATTTAAAATTGCCTTATAAATTTGAAACTTTTTTTAATTTTTTATTTTCTTCTGCCTTAAAAATAACAGTTTTCTTTGGTGCTACTTCAAATTCTTCTACATCTACCTTTTGAAATATTGTATCAATAAAATAGTCCATTAAAGTAACCTTTCTTCTAAGGTTTTTCTCTGCATATTTTAAAGAACTTTTATCTATATTTTTATACATTACTTTTTTCATATTATTTTTTCTCCCTTCATTAATTAATTTTTACTCTAAAATAGTATTTCACTTTTAGAAAAATTATGTTTATTCTCTCTTTATTTCTTAAATAAATTATACCTTATTTTCTATTATTTGTAAATCGTTTCCTGTAATATTTTTATTTAAACTTTTATAGGTTTTAAAATAATAGCCTTCAAAGGCTTCTGGAAAATCAAATTTATGAATCATTTTGTTTAAAATATTAATAGGTATTGTTCTCTCTCTTTTTTTATTTCTTTTTAATAATTCTTTATACCTAGCTTCAACATATATAATTTCTACCTTTGCACCATAGGACGAAAATAAGTCTATAAGTTTTTTTCTTGTTTCTGCTACTAAATTTGTAGCATTCCATACAAAGGAAGTTTTTTCTCTTAAATATTTTTTAGCTCTTTCTTTTCCTATATTTACTACCTTTCCTGAGTTTTCTCTTGGAGAAATATTAAACTCTTCTCTTATATCATCTAAAGAAATAACTTCTATCTCTTTAAAATTTTCTTTTATATAAGTATCTTTTCCTGCTAAAGGAAGACCACACATAACTATTACCTTAAAGGAGGTTACATCAAAAATTTCATCTTTATACCAAATATTATTATCTTTAAAATATTTAAATCTTGTATATTCATTAAAAAATTTAATTTTTTCATAAAAGCAACCTATTTCTATTGAATATTCTCTAAAATATTCTACTTTATTTAAAATAAGCTCTTTATCACTACACTCTCTTCCTAATACATCAGCTTTAGAAAGAATATATAATAAATTCATATTTAAACATTCACTTACTTTTATTAATTCATAGTCTATAGAATCTTTTTCTAAAAACACAAGAGGAAAACCATGATATTTTATAAGGGATGCTATATTTTCTCGCATTTTAAATGAAATATTAAATTTTTCTTCATATTCTTTATAACATATTTCTCTAAAGGCTTTAGAGCCTCTTATTGCATGTTTTGGAGATACAATTTCATTATTTTCAACCTTTGTACAAGTTATTTTTCCTATATCGTGAAATAAAGCTGCCATATATACTGTTATTTTTTCATCAAAAGAAAGAAAGTTCCATTCTTTTAGCTTTATAAGTTCTTTACATACATTTTTAGTGTGGATAAATACATTGCCTTCTTTATGGTATTTTGGGTTTTGTTTAATTTCTTTAAGGGAGTATATTATTTCAAAATTTTTTATTATTTTATCAAAATCAAATCCTTCTTTAAATATTCTTTCCATAAATTTTACTCCTTATACATAGAATCAAAAATATTAATTCCTTCTTTAAGCCTATTAGGAATGATTGGTCTTTTTACCCAATGAGTTTCAGAATCTAATATGGTATTTAAAAAAGAACTTCTTACATATTTAAATCTATCAATTACTTCCTCTTCGTTTTCTACCTTAATATATATTCCTTCCATTAAATCTGTAGTATCTGTTTGTTTTTCTACTAATTCATAATTTAAACCATATTCTTCACATTGTTTTTTTAATGTTTCTTTATATTTATCTGATTTAAAATTAGATTTTTTAAGAAGGGAGGTAATTTCTTTAATACTTTTAATTTTTCCTTCATAAAGAACTAAAACTGAAGTTATAAAATCATATTCCTTAAGTAATTCTCTTCTTTTTTTAGTACTTAAAAATTTATTTTCCTTTTTATCATAAATATCAAACTCCATAAAATAATGAGTAAGATTATCATAAAAAACTGTATGCTTTGCATAAAGCCATTCTCCATACATTATATATCTATCTTTTAAAAGCTCATATAACTGGCTTTTAAAGGAATTTGCCCACATTTTAAATAAAGAAAATTGCTTTTCTCCATAGCTACCATTTAAAAAGTGGCCTCTACTTTGAAGAAGAAGATTTCCATTTTCATCAAAGCTTATTCCAGAATTTGCACCATCTACTTTTTCTTCTAATACAACATACTTTCCCTTTATATAATCAAATTTAACACTTTTTAAATCTTCATCACCCTTTTGAAGTCTTGAACCTTCAATATGTCTTGTTCTTGGGTATTTATATATTTTTTCCATATATTTTCATCATCCTTTTCTAATTTATTTAGCACAAAAAAAGTGCTATGAAATAACTTTTCACAGCACAAATAAACCAAAAAAGATATGAATTTTTTGGAAAATAATTGCTATAAAAAGTATATTCTAAAAAAGTGTAAAACAAACTAATTGTTTAAAAAGAATAAATTTAAACATCCTAACTAAAACTACTTTATTTTTAAAAATAGCTATTAAAATACTAAAATTAATCTTTAATTTTTAACACCTTTATTTTTATTGCTCTTTTTTTAAGCAATAAAGGTCTTCTAAAAATTAAGAACAACCTAGAATATACAAATTACATAATTATCTTCCTTTCAAAACTATTTTCTTTATAATAACACTTATTATATTTTTTGTAAATACCTATGGAGAAGTTGTTAGTGTTACTGGAGATGGTATAAATGATGCTCTAGCTCTTACTAAAGCAGATGTTGGTATTGCAATTTTAATATGAATATCTTTTTACAAAAAAATATAGGATAAACTTTCAATAGTATATCCTAGAAAACATTCTATATTTCTTCTTTTTTTTAAATTATTATGCTATAATAAATTTGTCAAGGATACTAGCCCCTTAAATCACCTAAGGTGAGCTTTTATCTATTTGGCCAGTGGAGTAGTTTAATTAAAACATTAGCAGCACGCAAAGATTGAAGTAAAACCTTCACTCCACTGTTTATTATTCTTACCATATCATATGATCATTTGTATAATTATATCTTAATTTTTCTTCTATTGCTAAATCATAAAAATCTCGTCCATATATAAAATACCAAGCTTTTTTTTCTATTTCAAAATCTATATATTCTTTATCTATAGCTTTTCTACTTATTTTGCCACACTTAATGCTTTTTAGTTTATTAATAAGGTATTTTCCTTTAGCAGGCTTTAATAAATCTATCATATAATATATATTAAAAATCATATTCTTTTTAAATCTACATTCTTCATCTTTCATATAAGAACCAAATAAGCTTTTCCACTTCACATATTCTCTAAATAAAACATAATATACAAAATAATTAAAGACATTTATTACAAGATAATAATTACTTCTTTCCATAAATAATACAAGCCTTTCAATATCTACATCCCTTCCTATTACAATAAGATTACTATTATAAGCATAACTATTTCTTTTCTTTGTAAAATCAATTTTCACCTTCATTTTTTCACATAAAAATATAAGCTTTTCTTTATTATTTAATTTCTCATAAATATTAATTCTATTTTTTATGTAATTATACAAAAGGAAAAATATATTTTTATCATTACTTTCTTTATATATAAGTTTTGAATTAAAAAGATTAATAAAATCTATTTTTTCTATAAGGTCAAATTTTATAATAATACCTTTATCCTCAAACATATTAGAATATCTAGATTCTTTAATATGTTCTATAAATTTTATAATTAAATACACTTTATCATTTATATCCATAGAAAGAGCCTTATTAGTTAAAAAAACTCTTTCAAAAGAAGTGTTAATTTCCATTGCTTTTTTAAAGTCCTCTTTTAGAAAAGATTCAAATATTTTCTTTATAGTATTTTCATAATCCCTTTCTGTAAGTTCTCCTTTTAAACATTTCCAGCTTTCATTTATGGTTTTTAAAAACATTTTATAAATATGTTGATTTTTCTTAACTGTAGGACACTCTTTATTAATCCAAAATTTATTTTTAACAAGTTTCATAATTACCACTCCTCTTTTTTATAGTCTTTAAACAATACCCCTATATTATCTAACTTTAAAGCTTTTTTATATTTAAATACAGGATTACATATTCTACTTGCTGCATCTTCAAAAGTTAAAGGTGCTTTAAAGCTTTCATCACATATTCCATTCCACTTTTTAGGGAATTGATTAGAAACCCACCCTGGGTCTACACTATATATAAATATCCTTTCTTTTGCATAATCCTTTGCTAAAGACTTTGTAAGCATATTTAAAGAAGCCTTTGCCATATTAGTATGTATATGTTTACTTGATTTTCTCTTTTCAGAAAAACTTCCTTCAAGGGAGGAAACATTTATTATAAATTTATTTAAATTATCACTAGACATTAAATTTTTCTTAAGTCTTGTACAAAGCATAAAAGGGGCAGTAGAATTAATAACTTGAACTTCTAAAAATTCATATAATGAAATATCCTCTGGTTTTGCTACCCAAGAATTATAATTTTCATTTTCCTCTAAATTAATTAATTCCTCATTTTTTAAAGTAGGTAAATTTATATTTTTTATAAGTTTAAGATTATTTTTATATTCACCTTTTTCTTCATATTCAAGATATAGCTTTTTTTCTCCTTCTTTAAGTTCTTCATAATAAGCTTTATTTTTCTTTACTGTTTGAGCTGCATTATTTATTAATATATCTATTTTAGGATAATTTTTATCTATAAAATTTATAAATTCTTCTATATCATTAGCTCTTTTTAAATCAAGTTCACATATAATAAGCCTATCTTTCCAATTAAAAAAGTCCTCTTCTTCAGAATACCTTTTTAAAGCATCAAAGGGAAATCTTGTTGTTACAATAACCTTTGCACCTGCTTTTAAAAGCTTTAAGGAAGTATAATATCCTATTTTTATTCTGCCTCCTGTAACTATAGCAATATATCCCTGTAAATTTTCTATTCTTTCCCTTTCTAATAAATTATACTCTCCACATTCTTTACATAGCCTACTATATTTTTCATGACTTACTGTTAATTCTTTTCTACATATATAACATTTTTTCATATTTCCTCCAAAAGTTTCTTAATAATATTTTTATTATATCATGTTTTTTAATGGAAATTCTTAAACTTGTTTCTTTTACTAATCTTTATTATTACTTTAACAAGTTATCTAAAGTCTTTAAAAATATATAATTTCTATAGAATTAAAAAAAACAGGAAGTATTTTAACTACCTGTTTTTTAACTTTTTAATTATTCCAAATTATCCTCTTCTTTTGGTATTTCATCAAAAACTGGAACACATTCATCACAACCAGAATTAGGTCCACAGTCATCAAAAAAGTCTGGAAAACAATTTGATTCATTATTATTAGTAGTATTTATATCTATTTCAGTTAACTCAAATTTCATTATTACTCACCTCTAAAATATAACTTTTTATTCACATTCACAAACCTTTATTCCTCTAGGTTCTACTGGAGTTGAGAAAACAATTTGAGTTTCAGTGTTTCCAAACTTTTGAAGTTGACCTATAAAAGCATCTAATTCAACTGTTGTTTTATATGCTACCTTTATATGCATAGAATATTTTCCTGTTACACAGTTACATTCAATTACATTTGGGCACTCACTTATAAAAGGATAAAATGTAGGTTTTTCCTTTGGTGATATTTCTAAATTAATAAATGCTATTATATTATAACCTAATTTTAGTTGATCTACATTTGCCTTATATCCTGTTAATATTCCAGCCTTTTCAAGTCTTTCTATTCTTGAAGATACAGCAGGTGGTGATAAATATACCTCCTCTGCAAGATGCTTTAAAGGATATCTTGCATTTTCCTGTAATAATGAAATTAATTTTAAATCTACTTTATCCATAATAATCACTCCTACAAAACTTTCCTAAAAAAATAAAAGAGGCGTACTTTAATAGCTTTTGCCATTAAGTACGCCTCTTTGCGCTTCATTTACTATACTTATATAATACAATTATATTTTAAATTTTACAATAGTTTTTAAAGAAATTTTTCACTCTTAAGTTAATTTTTTTTACTTAGCACTAGTATTTCTTTACTTATTTAAGTTTAAATTCCTTTTTAAGTTAATTTGTTTATTTTCTTCTTTATTATATTTACTTTTTATTTTTAATATATTTCACAATTTTTTTCTTAAATTGTTATTATTTTTTTAAATTTTATATAAGTTTATCTTTGCTATTCATAAAATAAGTGGTAAAATATAAACAAAAGATTTTTATCAAATGTTTTAGGAGATGTTTTTATGGAAAAGGAAAAGACAGAATTAAATTGGAGCGAGCTAGGTTTTAACTACATTAAAACAGACTACCGTTATATATCTACATATAAAGATGGTAAGTGGGATGAAGGAAAACTAGTAACTGATAATATGCTACTTGTAAGTGAAGCATCTACTGCTTTCCATTATGGACAAGAATGTTTTGAAGGTTTAAAAGCTTACAGAACAAAAGATGGTAGTGTACAATTATTTAGACCAGATATGAATGCAAAGAGAATGAATTCTTCCTGTGAGAAATTATATATGCCTCAAATACCAGAAGAAAAATTTATAGATGCCTGCAAACAAGTTGTTAAGGCAAATGAAAGATTTATACCACCTTATGGAACTGGAGGAACTTTATACTTAAGACCATTTGTTATTGGTACTGGAGATAACATTGGTGTAGGTCCTGCACCTGAATACTTATTCTGTATATTTGCTATACCAGTTGGTGCATACTTTAAAGGTGGAATGAGCCCAGTTAACTTTACAATAGCTGATTGTGACAGAGCAGCACCTCTTGGAACAGGAAGACAAAAAGTTGGTGGAAACTATGCAGCTTCAATTAAGGCTCATGAAGAAGCTAAGAAAGCTGGATTTGCAGATTGTGTTTACCTAGACCCTGCAACTCACACTAAAATTGAAGAAGTTGGTTCTGCAAACTTCTTTGGTATAACTAAAGACAATAAGTTTGTTACTCCACTTTCACCATCAATTTTACCTTCAGTAACTAAATATTCTTTATTAGACTTAGCTAGAGATTGTTTTGGAATGGAAGCTATAGAAGGAGATGTTCCAATAGATTCTTTAGACCAATTTGCTGAAGCTGGTGCTTGTGGTACTGCAGCAGTAATTTCTCCAATAGGTGGAATTATGTACAAAGGAAAACTTCATGTATTCTACAGCGAAACTGAAGTAGGCCCTGTAACTAAGAAGCTTTATGATAAACTTACAGCTATTCAATTTGGTGATGATAAAGATTATCCAAAGAACTGGAATATAGTTAAAGTTCTATAATAAAAAATATAAAAAAGTTGTCCTATTCTTTTAAAGTTAGGACAACTTTTTTTCTTTTATAATATTGCTTTTTTAAAATCTAAAGCTTCTTCTTCTTTAACAAAATTATTATTTTTCTTAAACTTTAATATAACTTTAAATAAATCTCCATCTACTTCTATTTTAAAATTTCCCTTTTGAACTTCTGTAAAACTTTTAGCAATTGCAAGCCCTAAGCCAGCCCCTTCTGTATTTCTTGATTTATCACCTCTAACAAACCTTTCAGATATTTCCTCTGGATTAAAGTCTATTTCCTCTGCTGAAATATTTTTAAATACTATACTCACTTCTTCATTGTTTTCTTCAATTACTATATAAACTCTAGAACCTTTTAAGGAATATTTTAAAGCATTAATAATAAGATTTTCAAATATTCTATAAGTTTTTTCACTATCTAAAGAAAGTATAATTTTTTCTTTTGGAAAGGTATTTTTAAATTTTAACCCTGACTCCTTTATTTTATCTTCTAATTCAAATTCTGTTTGCTTAATTAAAGCTACTATATCTATATCCATTAAATTAAGCTTTATATTGCCACTATTTGCTTTACTTACTTCAAATAAATCTTCAATTAAAGATTTTAACCTTTGAGCTTTTTTATCTATTGTATTTATATACTTATTTTGTTCCTCTTTAGTAATATTTTCCTGCTTTAAAAGGTCAACATAAGTTATTATAGAAGTTAAAGGAGTTTTTAAATCATGAGAAACATTTGAAATAAGTTCATTTTTCATATTTTGGCTTTTAACTTCTTCTGAAATAGCTTTTTTTAATCCTTCTTTAACCTTTATAAGTTTTTCTTTTAAACAGTTAAATGGTCTTAAATCCTTTGATACATCAATATTAATATTAAAGTTTCCCTCTGATAAAGATTTTGTATATTTAACTAATAAGTTATAGTTTTTTCTTATTTTAATAGCTACTATTAATAAAACTGTAAAGAAAATTATTGAATAAATTAAAACTCCTAATATTCCTAAAAAATAAGCAAACAAAACTCCTAAAAAATTAACTATACCTATAATTAAAATTCCTCTATAAAAGCTTTTTTTAAGACTAATATCTTCTATTAATTTAAAATATTTTTCTTTATTTTCTTTAAAATTTATTATTATCTCCTTTAAAAGAATTACAGCTAAAAATATACTTAAAAATAATATAAACCAAAAGATTAAATTAAAGGTATATACAATAAAATTTGCTTTCTTATAAGACATTCCAAAATAATTTTTCACATCATAAATTAAACTATTATATAAAGTAGCCCTTATAAGTTTTTTAGATAAAATACTTTCTAAAGAAATAATTATGCTATAGATTAAAAGCTTTATTTTTATAGAAATATTATTAAATTTTCTTAAAACTATTGTGCTTTTTTCTATTTTATAAGGAATTATTAAAGCTGATAAAGCTATTATCATAGAAAAAATTCCTACATAAACATATTCATTTACAAGGCTTTTAGGTAGTCCATAGGCTATTACAGTACTACTTATATTAGAATAAGTAAGTTTTCCATTACTGTTAAATTGTGAATAGTTATCAATTTTAATTTGTTCAACTATTTCTTTAGTATTCTCTTCACTAGCTCCATAAACATCTAAAACCTTCATATTACCACTAACATCATAGGAAAAAACAATATACCATTGATAATTTTGTTTTAATTCCTTTGTTGAATAACTTAAACTATTATATTCTTTTTCACTTATTTCTTTTAAGTAATTATTATTTGCATTATTATATATTTTCCTATTTATTTTAAATACCACATAATCTAAACTGCTATACTTTCCTAAATTATTTTCACCTATTTGTAAGTTATTATATAAAATATCATTTTTCTTTATAACTCCTAAAAGATAATCATAATTTAAAAACTTATTTTTATTTACAGAAGAAGTATATTCTATATTTTTATAAAAACTCATCATTCCAACTGAACTACATATTATTATTCCAAAAATTAAAATTTTTATTAATATTTCTTTATTAAAATTTTTCAATTTTGTAACCAACGCCCCACACCACCTTTAAATAATTTGGCTTCTTAGGATTTACTTCTATTTTTTCTCTTATGTTTCTTATATGAACCATAACTGTCTCACAATTTATTGCTTCCTCATTCCAAACCCTTTCATAAATCTCCTCAGAAGAAAATACTACTCCTGGATTTCTCATTAAAAGATATAATATATTAAATTCTTTAGGAGTAAATCTAACAGCTTGTCCATCTACCATTACTTCTTTTTTATCAACATCAATTTCTAATCCTTTAAGAGTTATAACATTTTTCTTTTGAGCTCCTAATATTTTTAAATATTTTTCATATCTTCTAAGATGGGAATTTACCCTTGCTATAAGCTCCATAGGATTAAAAGGCTTTGTTATGTAATCATCTGCCCCTATATTAAGTCCTGTTATTTTATCTATTTCCTCAGACTTTGCAGATAACATTATTACTGGGAAATCATATCTTGTTCTTAAATTCATAACCATAGTTATACCATCCATTTTAGGCATCATTATATCAACAATAGCTAAATGTATTGTTTCACTTTTTATAATTTCAAGGCCTTCATAACCATTTTTAGCTTTAAAAATCTTATATCCTTGATTTCTTAAGTAAATTTCAACAGCATCTTTAATTTCTTCATCATCTTCTACAATTAAAATATTATAAATAGTATTCATATCTTTTCTCCCCTCTTAGTATAAAAACATTTTCATTTAAATTATATCCCCCTTTCAAATATTATTCTACATTGAAAAACTTAAAAAACTTCTTAGAAATTCTAAAGATTTTCTAAAGAACTTCTATTATTTTGTTTATATTCATTGTAAAGTTAATAATACTATTGTTATAAAACTTAAAGATAAAGATGTATTTATAAATGGGAAAATCAAGAAGATACAGAAAGGTACTATAATATCCTTAAAAGTAAATTTAAATAAATTATGTAAAATATTATATTTTTAAATGTTAAACTTATAAACAATCAAAGGGAACACTAAATTTTAGTGTTCCCTTCGACATTTTTCTATCTAACCCTACAAACAAGATTATTTTAATACTATAATGAAAATTTGTCAATACTTTTTGTTTAATATATTATATATTCTTCTGCATTAAAAAAAGCAGATTTACTATTAAAATTACTATTAGCTACAGATACTGCATTATCAAACATTTCTTGATTCCATTTTTTATTACTTCCAGACATAATATATTCTGAAAGTCTATCTTTTATACAGTTTTCAAAGGTATGTTGTACTATAACTTGATTTTCTTCATTAATTA
Organism: uncultured Clostridium sp.; assembly: GCA_900539375.1. GTDB lineage: Bacteria > Bacillota > Clostridia > Clostridiales > Clostridiaceae > Clostridium. The sequence continues at coordinate 20,310 of UQBY01000036.1, forward strand.
CATTAAATTTTATTTCATCATTAAGAAGAATATTTTTTATGTTTCTTTTATCTCTTTTATTACATCTATTAAACCATTGGCCATAAATAAGTCTATCATTTTTATTAAGCCTTACCATTACAAGAAGAACATCTATATAATAGTTTTTAAATATTATAGATTTAAATTCTGAATTATAAATATGTTTTAATCTTTCAATATATCCTTTTTCTTCTTTAATATAAAAAATAGGTTCTATAGAAATTATATTTTTTAAATTTAATAAAAGCATATCTCCAGCTTTCATAGATTTTAATAGTTTTTCATCCATATTTTTTATTCCTTCCTTCTTCTAAAGTTTCTTTTTGTAAAGATTATTTCTATATTTATAATATCATATTTATACCATTATATTCCACAAAAAAATCTTAATTATTAAATTAACAAGTTATCTCCAGCTTTCAAAATATATAATTTTCTATATAATAAAAAGAAAAAAAGAGTAGCTCTTCTCTACTTTTTTTAGTAAAGAAAATGCTACTCTTTTTGTTACTTGTATCTTATAGATGCCAAATATCTTCGTTGTATTGTGCTATTGTTCTATCTGAAGAGAAGAAACCAGCTTTGCTTATGTTTATAAGAACTTTCTTGTTCCAAGTTTCTCTATCCTTAAAGTCTTCAAATACTTTATCCTTAGTCTTTATATAATCTTCTATATCAAGTAATGTCATGAACCAGTCTTTGTTGATTAATTCATTGTGAAGTCTTTCTAAGTTAGTCTTATCTCCAACCTTTAACATTTCATCACTTACAATAAAGTCAACTAATGGCTTAATGTTTTCTTTTTCATAGAAGTTTTTAGATACATAATCAGCCTTTGCATAGTGTTCTATAACTTGTTCACTTGATTCACCAAAGATGTAGATATTGTCATCTCCAACTAATTGATGTATTTCAACATTAGCTCCATCTTCTGTTCCTAAAGTTAAAGCTCCATTTAACATAAACTTCATGTTACCAGTTCCTGATGCTTCCTTAGATGCAAGAGAAATTTGTTCTGATACATCACAAGCTGGGATTAACTTAGATGCCTTAGTTACGTTGTAGTTTTCAACCATAACAACATTTAAGTACTTGTTAACTTCTGGGTCATTGTTTATGATTTCTTGTAAGCAAAGAATAGTGTGAATTATATCTTGTGCAATTATATAAGCTGGTGCAGCTTTTGCTCCAAATATCATAGTGATTGGAGTTTCTGGCTTCTTACCACTCTTTATTTCTAAGTACTTGTTTATGATGTAAAGTACATTCATTTGTTGTCTCTTATATTCGTGAAGTCTCTTAATTTGAATATCAAATATTGAGTTTTCGTTTATATCTAAACCTTGAGTTTCTTTTAAGTAGTTCTTAAGAGCTACCTTATTGTTCTTTTTGATTTCTCCAAGTTTATTAAGTACAGCCTTATCATCTACAAACTTACCTAATTCTTCAAGCTTAGAAGCATCTGTCTTATATCCATCTCCTATAAGTTCAGTGATGTAATCTGCTAATTCATTGTTGCAGTGTAATAACCATCTTCTAAATGTTATACCATTTGTCTTGTTGTTAAACTTTTCTGGATATATATCATAAAATGGCTTTAATTCTACTTTTTCTAATATGTCAGTATGTAAAGCAGCAACTCCATTTACACTAAATCCATAGTGAATATCCATATGAGCCATGTGTACTCTGTTTTGTTCATCTATTATAGCAACCTTTGGATCATTGTATTTAGCTTTTACTTTGTTGTCTAATTCTCTGATTATTGGTAATAATTGAGGAACAACCTTTTCTAAGTAAGCTATTGGCCACTTTTCAAGTGCTTCTGCAAGAATTGTGTGGTTAGTGTAAGCACAAGTCTTTGTAACTATTTCTATAGCTTCATCCATTCCTATTCCCTTTAATCCTAATAATCTTATTAATTCAGGAATAACCATTGATGGATGTGTATCATTTATTTGAACTACAACATGTTCATTTAACTTGTGTAAGTCATATCCATTTTCTTCTGCTTCTAAAATTATTAATTGAGCAGCATTACTTACCATGAAGTATTGTTGATATATTCTTAAAAGATTTCCTGCTTCATCACTATCATCTGGATATAAGAATAAAGTTAAGTTTTCTTTTATATCAGTCTTGTCAAAGTTAATTCCTTCTTTTACTAAAGATTCATTTAAAGTATCTATATCAAATAATCTTAACTTGTTGCAAGCTTTGTTGTATCCAGTTACATCAATATCATATAAAGTTGATTTTAAGCTAAATCCTCCAAATGGAACTTCAAATGATATATCAGATTTGTTTAACCAGCTTTCGCTTGTTATCCAAGGGTTTTTAACAGCCTTTTGCTTTCTGTCTTCAAATACTTGTTGGAATAATCCAAAGTGGTAGTTTAATCCTACACCATCACCATTTAATCCTAAAGTTGCAATTGAATCTAGGAAACAAGCAGCAAGTCTTCCAAGACCACCATTTCCTAGTGAAGGTTCTAATTCAACTTCTTCAATATCTAATAAAGATTTTCCATTTTCACTTAATACTTTCTTAACATCTTCATAAAGACCTAAGTTTATTAAGTTGTTTGATAATAATTTACCAATTAAGAATTCTGCTGAAATGTAGTATAATTTTTTCTTTCCTTTATTTGTTCCCTTAGCTTTAATGCTATTTTTTGTAAGTTCTAATAATGCTAAATAAATTTCTTCATTGCTAGCATCTTTTATTGATTTTTGGAATCTTGAGTTTAAAATTTCTTTTAAATTGTTTTCTACCATCAATTTTTCCCACCTTAAAATATATTTTATAATTTTATTTTTTACTTTCTTAAATTAACTGTCCTTTCCTTAAGGACAATTTTATTCTATCACTTTTTTTATATTTTACTTGTATATTTATACTTTTTTTTGTACATTTATTATGTATTTTTTATAAAATAGCAACTTTTTTCTTATTTTTTGTAATTTTTTTCCTTACTTGTATAGGAAGTGTAATGGTTTTCTTGTTTTCACCACTTTTTTTCATTCATAAAAATGTATTGTTATATTAAAAAATAATTCATAAAATTCCTAAAAAAAGTTTTTTATATAACTTAAAGCTATAACTACTAAAATAACTACTGGATTTTTACTTATCCATAAATTTTGAGAAAGTTTGTTATAAATTCTTTCATAAAAAAAATCTTCCTTAAAAAATTTATAATATTATTTTTAAATACTATAGTTTTTTAAGGAAGATAATTCTTTTTTAAATTTTTAAATAAATATTATTTTAAGTAAGTTCCATCTTCTCCAATTTTACCTGATCCATTAAGAACATAAATTCTCATATTTCCTTTTCCAACAGAACC
>UQBY01000037.1 GCA_900539375.1 uncultured Clostridium sp.
GCAGAGGACTGAAAATCCTCGTGTCCCTGGTTCGATTCCTGGTCGAGCCACCAGGTATGGCGCTATAGCCAAGTGGTAAGGCAGAGGTCTGCAAAACCTTTATTCCCCAGTTCAAATCTGGGTGGCGCCTCCAAAAAAAACTAGTAAACTTTTCGTTTACTAGTTTTTTTATTTTTATATCAAAATAATTATTTAAACAATTTATCCACAAAAAACAAATTAAAATAAAATTTTTTTCTATTTTCTGTGGATAATTTTATAATAAAAAATTATCAAAAGATAATGCCATATTTTTATATGAAAACTTTCCAGTAGCACCTATAGGTATTGTAAGGTTTGGATAATCATGTCCAAAAGGAAAATTTATAATTATAGGTATTTTTAAGTTTGATAATTTGTTCATAAATATTTCTTTTAAAGTAAGACTTCTATTATAGTTATTTAAATTACAGTTCTTAAAATGTCCTAAAATTATTCCATTACAGTTTTTTAATTTTTTACTAAGAAGTAATTGAGATAACATTCTATCTATAACATAAGGATATTCATTAACCTCTTCAATTAAAAGTATTGAATTATCTGTATCTACTTCATAGGGTGTGCCTAAAGATGAACATATAATAGAGAGGTTGCCTCCAATTATTTTACCAGAAAAGGATTTAGGATTTATTATTTCTATATTATCATAATCTAAAAGGTTATATGTGAATGTATTTGAATTTGAAGTGGAAATTGAAATAAAGGAATTTAAAGTGATTTTATCATTAAAATTAGAATTTACCATTGGACCATGAAATGTAATTAAATCTAAATAGGATGATAAATAATTTAAAAGAATAGTTATATCACTATATCCACAAAAAAACTTAGGATTATTTTTAATATTTTCTATATCTAAATAGGGAATAATATTTATTGAGCCATAACCTCCTCTTAAACATATGATTCCATCAATAGAGCTGTCAGCAAACATATTATTTAATTCCTTTGCTCTATCTAAATCTTTTCCAGCTAAGTAACCATACTTGTCATAAATATGTTGTGAAAATTCTATTTTAAAGCCAATATTTTTTAAGTTTTCAATATTTTTATTGATTATTTTTTTTTCATCACAAGAAGCAGGTGCAATTATTCCTAAAGTAGAATTTTTATTAAGATGTTTTCCTTTTATCAATAGAAAATCAACTCCTATAAAATTTTAAAAGAGCTATTTATTAAAGAATAAATTTGAAACTTATGTTATTTTAACTAAATAAAAATAAATTATTATTTAGCATATAAAATCTTTAATGTAATAGCTCTTTTTATTATATAGAAAATTATATATTTTGATAATTAGTAATAAGTTAGACAACAAGAGATATGTATATTTTTTAGTGGAACATATCCTTTTTATAAAGAATAAATGCAACTATACCAGCTATACCCATAATCATTCCCATTACTATATAAAATCCATTAGGGTCTTTATCAAAGGGAAGGGAATAAAGGTTCATTCCATATATACCACTTATTATCGTTGGTATAGCTAGAAGAATTGTTACTGCTGCTAATACTTTCATTACTATATTAAGATTGTTTGAAATAACAGAAGCAAAAAAGTCCATGGTACTTGCAAGGATATTACTATAAACATCTGTCATTTCAATAGCTTGTTTATTTTCTATAATAACATCTTCAAGTACATCTTTATCTTCTTCATATTTTTGAATAAAATCTAACTTAAGCATTTTTTCAAGGGTTATTTCATTAGCTTTTAAAGATGTTGAAAAGTAAACCAATGATTTTTCAAGTGAATGTAATTGAATAAGTTCTCTATTTTTCATAGATTTATGAAGTCTTTTTTCAATCATAAGACTTTTTTTATCTATTTGTCTAAGATATAGTAGGTAGTAAGTTGATATTCTGTTTAGAATTTGTAATATAAATCTAGATTTTTTAAAGGTAAAAAATGTTTTGATTTTACCATTAACAAAATCAGATAGAATTTTACTGTTCTTTAGGCAGATAGTTATTATTACATCATCTGTATGTATTATTGCTAAAGGATAAGTATCATAAGTTAAAGAGTTATCTTCCATTTCTGTGAAAGGTATATCCACAATAATAACTATTGTATTATCTTCTATATCTATACGAGATGTTTCTTCATCATCTAATGGTGCTTTTAAAAATTCAATAGGCACATTTGTTTTTTTAGAAATTAATAATAGTTCCTCATCAGAAGGTGCAATTAAATTTATCCAACAACCTGATTCAATATTATCAATTAATTTAAATTCAGGATTTGTTTCATTAAAGGTTTTATAAATTTGAATCATAAAAAAGTCCTCCTCTTTAAACACATTTTTATTGTAACATAAATGTTTTAACAATAAAAAATAAAAGAACAAGAAATTTATTCTTGTTCTATATCTTTATAAAATTCATTTTTAATTTCAAGTAATAGATTATTGTTATGCATTAAATCCATACCTGTAAAGGCAAGGGCTAAGGAGGCTTTTTTTATTTGTTCAAAGGCAAAGGAAGATTGAGTAGCTTCTAAAAATTCTTTTGAACCATAATTTATCCTTTCTTTTTCTGTTATAGATATATAAGGATGAATTGAAGGAACAACTTTACTAACAGCACCTATACTTAATCCTGAAAATACATTTGCTGGAGAATTAATTTTTATAATTCCATTTTCTTTTAAGTTATGACTAAATAATCTGTTTAAAGTTCTATTGGTTATTAAATTTTCACTAGGTGGTTCATAAAGTGATATTTTATGAGGAATATTAGTTATTTCAGAAATAAATGTAGCAGTTTTTCTTATTTTTTCTTCTATAACTTCAGCAAGTTTTGTATTTTTAGCTCTTATATAAAATTTTGCTTCACACTCTGAAGGTGTAAATAATGGAGTTGAACCACCAGAAGATATTATAGAATTAATTTCTGTTTCTTTAGGAAATCCTTTTTTTATATTATTTATTATATTAAACATAAGAAGTATTGCATCTAAAGAAGTATATTTATTTCTACTTAAAAAGCTAAAAGTACTTTCAGCTTTAAATTTTATTGAAAGAGGAATTATTGATGATGAAGTTCCACTTTCAGCTGTAATTATATCAGGATGACACTCCATAACTATATCTATATCTTCAAAGGCTTTTTGCTTTACCATTATATTTTTTGTGCCACCTAAATATTCACCTGGACAACCTATAACAATAACAGAACCATTTAGTTTATCTATAATAGAGCCTAATAATATGGAAGCTCCTATAGACATTGTAGTAAGAGCATTATGTCCAGTAAGATGACCTTCATTAAAGATAGCATCATATTCGCAAAGATAGCAGATTTTAGGGTGACCATTTCCCTTTATAGCATAAAAGGAATTAGGAATATCTAAATAATTTTTGGTTATATTAAATTTATAATTATTTAATAAATTACAAATATAAGATGAAGCTTTAAATTCTTTATAACTTTCCTCTGGATTGTTGTATAAAAAAGTACAAAGGTCTTTTAATACTGATTGATTTTGAGATAGGAATGTAATCATTTCTTGTTTCATAATTTTTCCTTCTCCTTTCTTGTTTATATATTTATAAAGATAGTGTTTCCTATTTTTCTATTTACTATACTTTTTATTATTAATAAATTATTAAAAGTGGTATAATAGCAACATAAAATATGATTTAGTATATATTTTAGAATTTGATATAATAAAAAATATATACTTTTATAAAAGCATTTGAAAAATTAAAAATGAGGTTAATTTATGAAAAAAAGATTATTTATAGCTTTTGAAGGTGGCGAAGGCGCAGGAAAGAGTACCATTTTAGATAAAATATATGATTGGATGAAGGATGAAAATATTCCATGTATAAAAACTAGAGAGCCAGGGGGAATTAAAATATCTGAACAAATACGTTCTGTTATTCTTGATAATAACAATACAGAAATGGATGAAAGAACAGAGGCTTTATTGTATGTAGCAGCTAGAAGACAGCATTTAGTTGAAAAAATAATTCCAGCACTAAATGAAGGAAAAGTTGTTTTGTGTGATAGATTTATTGATTCTTCTTTAGCTTATCAAGGATATGCAAGAGGAATAGGAATGGATGAAATATTAGAAATAAACAAATTTGCTATAGGTGAATATATGCCTAATTTATCTATCTTTTTTGATTTAGACCCTGGTGAAGGATTAAAAAGAATAAATAAAGATAATAATAGAGAAGTTAATAGATTAGATAATGAAAAATTAGACTTCCATAATAAGGTAAGGGAAGGTTATTATAAGATTTTGGAAAAAGATAAAGATAGAATAGTTAAGATAGATGCATCAAAATCTATAGATAAGGTTTATGAAGATGTAAAATATATAATAAGACAATGGTTAGATAAGTAGTATTTAATAAGTAGTATTTAATAAGTGATTTATGATAATATATAATAAAATGATATAAGAGAGGGAATTTTTATGAAAATGATAATTGCAATAGTTCAAGATGATGATGCTTTAGATTTAGTTGATGAATTAACAGAACGTAATTTTAGGGTAACTAAACTTGCTACAACAGGAGGATTTTTAAAATCTGGAAACACAACTCTTTTAATGGGTGTTGAAAAGGAAAAGGTTGAAGAGATAATAGATATTATAAAAAGTACCTGTAAAAAGAGAAGTGAAATGGTGGCAGCACCAACACCTATTTCAGGAGACCCAGGAGTATATATACCATATCCAGTTGAAGTTAAGGTTGGAGGAGCAACAGTTTTTGTATTAGATGTTGACCAATTTGTAAGAATATAAAATTTTTTAGGAGGTGTTAATTTGAAAGAGTTTATAGGCTATGAAAAGATAATAGAAGGTTTCTTTAGAAGAGTAGATAATGGAACTCTTTCTCATGCACACCTTATTATAGGACCAAATGGTATTGGAAAAAGTATACTTGCAAGAATATTTGCATTAAAGATTTTAAATAAAGAAAAAGATATTGATTATGTTGATATAGTAAATTATAGACCTAGTAAAGCATCTATGGGAGTAGATGAAGTAAGAGAGATTATAGAAGAAGTATCTAAAAGGCCTTATGAGGGAGATAAAAAAGTAATAATCATTCATGAAGGAAGTAAGCTTACTATACAAGCTCAAAATGCATTATTGAAAACTATAGAAGAACCACCACAAGGAGTATATATAATACTTTTAGCTGAAAGTCTTGAAACATTATTAGAAACTATAAAATCAAGATGTCAGGTATATAAATTAACACCTTTAAACAATAAACAAATAGAAAAGTATATAAATACTTTAGGAAATTATAGTGAAGAAGAAATAAAAGCTTCTTTAGCTTATGGAGAAGGTATACCAGGAAAAGCTGAAAGGTTATTAAATGATGATAATTTATCTGAATTAAGAGAAATTATTGTAAAGTTATTAAAAGATATAAATTATGCAAAAGAAGACTTAGTTTTAATTTATGAAAATAAGCTAGAAAATTATAAGGCTCAACAAGATGAGGTTTTAAATTTGATGGCATCATTTATAAGAGATATAATAGTGTCAAAAGAAGTAGAAGATAAAAATAAAATAATAAATATTGATAAATATGATGATATTGTAGAGATTGCAAATTCACTATCATATAAAAAATTAAATTCAATGCTAGAATATATAAAGGAAGGAAGAGTCAATTTAATGAATAATGGAAGTTATTCATTAGTCATAAGTGTAATACTTATGGGCTTCTTGGAGGTATAAAATAAATGGTAAATGTAGTTGGAATAAGATTCAAAAAGGTTGGAAAGATATACTATTTTGAGCCTCAGGATCTAAAAATAAATAAAGGTGACTATTTAATAGTTGAAACAGCTAGAGGAATTGAATTAGGAGAATGTGTAATAGGAATTAAAGAAATTTCTGAAGAAGAAATAATATCTCCTTTAAAAAAGGTATTAAGAATAGCTACTGAAGAGGATATACTTAAACATAAAGAAAATAAAGACAAAGAAGTAGCTGCTTTAGAAATATGTTTAAAAAAAATTGAAGAACATAATCTAAATATGAAACTTATAGATGTGGAGTATACCTTTGATAATAATAAAGTAATATTTTATTTTACAGCAGATGGAAGAGTAGATTTTAGAGAATTAGTTAAAGACTTAGCTACTATATTTAAAACTAGAATAGAGCTTAGACAAATAGGAGTTAGAGATGAAGCTAAAATGATTGGAGGACTTGGACCTTGTGGAAGACCTATGTGTTGTTCATCGTTTTTAGGTGATTTTGCATCTGTATCTATAAAAATGGCAAAAGAACAAAATTTATCTTTAAATCCAACTAAAATTTCAGGAATTTGTGGAAGACTTATGTGTTGTTTAAATTATGAACAAAATACATATGAAGATATAAGAAAGAGACTTCCAAAGGTTGGTTCTATTGTTGAAACAGTAGATGGAAAGGGGGAAGTTACTTTAAACAATACAGTAAAAGAATCTGTTAAAGTAAAAACAAAAATTGGAGACGAAGAAGTAATTAAAGAATATAAGATAGATGATGTTAAGCTAATTAAAGGAAGTTATGAAGGCATTATTAATGATAAGGATATTAAACTTGAAATAGAATCAGAAGAAGATAAAAAACTTATTAAAAATTTAATAAATGAAAAATAGGGGGCTTTTCATGAAATCTATAATAAAGATTTATGATATGAAAAACACTAAAGATGTTTCTAATATTCAAAATGCAATTGCAAGTAATGAGGGTGTTATTGCTTGCCAGGTGTCATTAGGAAAGAAAGAAGCTCAAATAATTTATAATGAAAATTATGTAAAAATAGAAGATATTATAGATTCTATAGAAAATTTAGGATATATGATTATATAAAAATAAATAAAAATACTTTAAAAAAAAAATCAAATATGATAAAATAAGGGTAGTGGAATTACCACGATTATTTAGGAGGTGTTTTTTTTATGGCATACGCTATTAATGATTCATGTATAAGTTGTGGAGCTTGCGCTTCAGAATGTCCAGTTAACGCTATAAGCCAAGGAGATGCAGCATATGTAATAGATGCTGATACTTGTATAGACTGTGGAAGCTGTGCAGGAGTTTGCCCAGTAGGAGCTCCAAACCAAGCTTAATTTAAATTATGAAAAAGGAAGCTGTAGTTTGTTTATAGCTTCTTTTTTTGTCCAAATTTAAAGGTTATATAATTATTATAATAAGAAAACAGTTTGTGTTTTAAAATAGTTTTAATACAATTTACAGAAAAATATAAATAATAGCTTGATAAAAATAAAAATAAATATTAATATAGATATAAGAATAAAAGTCAAAGTAAGTCAAAAACAAAGTTTAAGAAGGTGATTTTATGGCAAGACTTTCAGATATAATTGAAAATTTTATAAAAGATATGCTTAGTGAAAATGGTGGTGAACAATTATTAATTCAAAGAAATGAATTAGCTGACCAATTTAGATGTGCACCATCTCAAATAAACTATGTGTTAACAACAAGGTTTACCTATGATAAGGGATATATAATTGAAAGTAGAAGAGGTGGAGGTGGATGTATTGTAATTAAACAACTAGATGATAAAGGAACTGAAAAGAGAAACAAAATAATATATGACTCAATAGGGGATTCTATAACATATCATAATGCGGTATCATTAATAAAAAATTTACAAAACTTAGAGCTAATAACTGAAAGAGAAGCTGAGCTTATGAAAATAGTTGTAAATGATAGAACAATATCTTCAGCAAAAGAACCTAATAAGCTAAGAGCAGATTTATTAAAGAGTATGCTTATGGTTGTAGTATTTTAAGGAGGCGTAATTATATGTTATGTAATAGATGTAATAAAAATGAGGCAAGAGTACATTTGGTAAAAATGATTAATGGGAAAAAAACAGAAATGTGCCTTTGTGAAAAATGTGCTAAAGAGATTTCTAATGGAGGCTTAATTCCATTTATGTTTGAAGGTACAGAGGTAGAAGAATTTTCAAAAGACATAGAATCAGTATTTAATGATATGAAAAATAAAGAAAATAAATTCTCACCTAAAATAGATATTATTTGTAAGCATTGTGGTCTTACACTTAATGAGTTTAAAAAGAATAAAAAATTAGGATGTAGTGAATGTTATGATAGCTTTTGCAAGGAATTAGAAAAGATAGCAATAGACCTTCAAGGAAAAGATATTCATTTAGGAAAAATACCTAAAGGAGAAAAAGATAAATTGAATAAATTAAAAAGAATAACTAGCCTTGAAAATAAATTAAAAAAAGCTATTGAAATGGAAGAGTATGAATTAGCAGCAATACTAAGAGATAAAATAAAAATTATTAAAGGGGAATTTTATAACAATGAAAAATTGGATGTGTAGTGAACTGGTACCAGAAAATATTATTGTTTGTAGCAAGGTATCATTAAGAAGAAATTTTAAAGAATCTTTTTTTGATAATAAACTTAGTATTGAGGATGGAAGAGAAAATATAAATAAGGTCTATAATGCACTTAAGGATGATTTAAATTTTAATAACTTAAAAATTGTTAGGCTTTGGGAAGAAGAAAATCACACTCTTAATATGTACAAAGATAAAAGTATAATAAGTAGTGAACTTATTGAAAATATAGAAAAGGCAGGAGTAGTTTTTACTGAAGATGGAAGTTTATCAATTCTTGTTAATGAAGAAGATAATTTAAGAATACAATATATTTCTAGTGGATTTAGTTTGAAAAAGGCATATAAATTTGCAAATATGGCAGATGATATTATAGAAGAACATTATTCATATGCTTTTCATCCTAAGTATGGATATTTAACTACAGATTTAAATAATGTAGGTACAGGTTTAAAAGCATCTGTTATAGTTCATCTTCCAGCAATGACTATGAAAAAAGAAATGAAAAAATTGATACAGGATTTAGAAGATGAAGGAGTAAGTATAGAAGCTGTTTATAAGGACAAAAAAGGGGAGTATGGAAATTTATACGAAATATCTAGTAAAAAAACTTTAGGAATTTCAGAAGAGGAGATATTAAATGCTTTAGAAAAAGTAATATTTAATATAGTTATTAAAGAAAGAAAGCAAAGAGAAATTCTCCAAATTCAATATAAATATGAAGTTGAAGATAAAATATTTAGAGCTTATGGAATTTTAAAAGAAGCAAGAATTTTAAGTTCTACAGAGGCCTTAGAGTTATTATCTAATGTTATGTTTGGTGTTGAGATGTCTTTAATAGATATAAATAAGGATTTGTTATATAGACTTATTATAGAATCTAGAGACTCTGTTATTAAAGAAAGATTTGGAGGAGTATTAAGTAAAAAAGAAATAGAAATTGAAAGAGCTGTAATGATATCAACAATGATATAAAATTTAATTGTTAGGAGGGATTAATATGGCTTATAAAAGATTTACTAAAGAAGCTCAAGCTGTAATTATGGGAGCGCAAAAAGAATCTGAAAATTTTAAGCATGGATATATAGGAACGGAACATATACTTCTTGGAATAATGTTAGAAGACGGCTATGCTAAAAAAACTATAGAAAGCTTTAATATAGACTTTGATGAAGTAAGGGATTTAGTAGAAGAATATTTAGGTTTTGGTGATTATACTATGCCAAAAGACGAATTGTTACTTACTCCAAGAACTAAAAAATTATTTGATGAGAGTTTTGTAGAAGCAAGTAGATTTAATCATAAATATGCCTCTCCAGAACATATGTTATTAGCATTAATAAAAGAAGATGATAGTGTAGCATATACTCTTTTATCTAAGTTAAATGTAGATTTTAAGAAAATAGAAAAAGACTTAGAGGAATATTTAGAAAATAAAAATGAAAAGGAAGATGCATGGGAGGAGGGAGTAGAAATAAGGGAAGAAAAAGGTAGCATATTAACTAAATATAGTATAGATTTAACCAAACAAGCAAAAAAAGGAAAGTTAGACCCTGTAATAGGAAGAGAAACAGAAAATAGAAGAATATTAGAGATATTATGTAGAAGAATAAAAAATAATCCTTGCTTAATAGGAGAGCCTGGTGTTGGAAAAACAGCTGTTGTAGAGGGATTAGCTCAAAATATTATAGAAGGAAATGTACCAGAAAATTTAAAAGGAAAGAGAGTTTTATCTTTAGATTTAAGTGCTATGGTAGCTGGTGCTAAGTATAGAGGAGAATTTGAAGATAGATTAAAGAAAGCTATTTCAGAAATAAAGGAAGAAAAAAATATAATAATTTTTATTGATGAAATTCATACTATTATTGGAGCTGGAGGAGCAGAAGGTGCTATTGATGCTGCAAACATATTAAAGCCAGCATTAGCAAGAGGAGAAATTCAATGTATTGGTGCAACAACTACTAATGAGTATAAAAAGTATATTGAAAAAGATACTGCCCTAGAGAGAAGATTTCAACCAATAATGGTAGGAGAACCAAATAAAGAAGAAACATTAGAAATCTTAAAAGGATTAAGAGAAAAATATGAAACTCACCATAATGTAAAAATACTTGATGAAAGTTTAAAAGCAGCAGTAGATTTATCTGATAGATATATAACAGATAGATTTATGCCAGATAAAGCAATTGATTTAATTGATGAAGCCTCAGCAAAACTTCGTATAGAAAATTTAGTTACTCCTTCATCAATAAAAGAAATTAATACAAAGATAGAAAAAATAATGGAAGAAAAAGAAAATGCTGTTGATTCTGAGGATTTTGAAAAAGCAGCAGAATTAAAGGATAAAGAATTAAGCCTTAAAGAAGAAAAGAAAAATATGAAAAGGGCTTGGCTTGAGGATAGAAAATTAAATAAGCTTGTTCTAACTCCTGATGAAATAGCAAAGGTAGTTTCAGGATGGACTAAAATTCCAGTGGAAAAACTTACTGAAAAAGAAAGTGAGAAATTATTAAATCTTGAAAAAATTCTTCATAAAAGAGTAGTAGGTCAAGAAGAGGCAATATCTGCTTTATCAAAAGCTATTAGAAGGGCTAGAGTTGGACTTAGAAACCCAAAGAGACCAATAGGAAGTTTTATATTCTTAGGACCAACAGGAGTAGGAAAGACAGAATTATGTAAGGCACTTGCTGAAGCTATGTTTTCTGATGAAAAGAGCATCATAAGAATAGATATGTCTGAATATATGGAAAAACATTCTGTATCTAGATTAATAGGAGCTCCTCCAGGATATATAGGTCATGATGATGGAGGACAGTTAACAGAAGCTGTTAGAAGAAAACCTTATTCAATAGTATTACTAGATGAAATAGAAAAAGCTCATCCAGATGTGTTTAATATACTTCTTCAAATTATGGAAGATGGAAGGCTTACAGATTCAAAAGGAAAGTTAGTAGACTTTAAAAATACAATAATAATAATGACATCTAATATAGGTGCACATACTATTAAAAAACAAAAGTCTATGGGATTTGCTTTTGAACAAAAGGAAAATACTGAATATGAAAAAATGAAAGAAAATATTATGGAAGAGCTTAAGAGAAACTTTAGACCAGAATTTTTAAATAGAATTGATGATACAATAGTATTCCATAAGCTTAATAAAGATGATATGTTATCTATTGTAGGATTAATGTTAAAATCAACTTCTGATAGATTAAAGAATAATAGTGTTAATATAGATTTTAATGAAAATTGTAAAGAATTTTTATTAGAAAAAGGTATTGATGAAAATTATGGAGCTCGTCCATTAAGAAGAATTATTACAAAAGAAGTAGAGGATAAATTAAGTGAAGAATTGTTAAAAGGGCACTTAAGAATAGGAGATAAAATAGCTGTTAGTGTTAGAGAAAATCAATTAAACTTTAAAAAAGTTGAAAAAGAAACAGTATAGTTAATTATAAAAATGTGAAGTTTATTACTTTGTATAACTTTAAAAATTTCTAAAGATAATACAAAGTAGTAGTTTCACATTTTTTAATTTGTTATTAAAAGTTTATTTTATGATATCTTCATTTTCTAAATAAGAATTTATTAATAAGTTATCATATATTGGATAAGTATTAAGAAAAGTTGCAGAAAGATTAGGGGCGAATTTATTTTTTATAATATTTTTTTCTTCAATTTTAGTAGTATCTATTTTAGAATAATTCATAAAAAAATCATCTCCTAATAAAACTTTATTTTATTATTTGCAAAATAAAGTAATATTATTCATAGATATAATTTATTGAGAAGTAATAATAGTTTATGATATTATAAAATATAGAGTAAACATACATATAAAAGAGGTGCTTTATGGCAAAAATTAAATCAATTTTCACATGCCAACAATGTGGGTATGAATCACCTAGATGGCTCGGTAAATGTCCTTCATGTAATTCATGGAACTCATTTGTTGAGGAAATAAAAGATAATACTACAGAATCTGTAAGAGATAGAGTTATAAAAACAATGATTCCAGAAAATGCACCTAAAAGTATAGGTACTATAAAGTCTGGAGAAAAGCAGAGAATGAAAACTAATATAGTTGAGCTTGACAGAGTTTTAGGTGGTGGGTTAGTAAAAGGCTCACTAACTTTAATATCAGGAGACCCTGGAATAGGTAAGTCAACTTTATTGTTACAAACTGCAAATAACATAGCAAAAAAATATGGGAAAGTACTTTATGTATCAGGAGAAGAATCAGAAGAACAGATTAAAATTAGAGGAGATAGGCTTAATGTAGATGCTAAAGATTTATATATAGTTTCAGAAACTAATTTAGATGCTGTTCAAGTTTACATTGAAGAATTAAAACCTGTATTTGTAATAATAGATTCAATTCAAACTATATACAAAGAAGGAGTAACATCTGCTCCTGGAAGTGTATCTCAAGTAAGAGAATGTTCTAACCATATTATGAGAATAGGAAAGGGAGGAAATATATCCTTTTTCATAGTTGCTCATGTAACTAAACAAGGAGAATTAGCTGGTCCAAGAGTTTTAGAACATATGGTGGATACTGTATTGTATTTTGAAGGAGAAAGAACAGAAGATTTTAGAATTCTTAGAACTATTAAAAATCGTTTTGGAACTACTAGTGAAATAGGAGTATTTGAAATGAGAGAAAATGGCTTGAAGGAAATTTATGATCCATCAAGAATATTTTTAGAGGACACTAATTTTAATCAAGATGGTTCTGTTGTAATTGGAATAATGGAAGGAACAAGACCAATTTTAGTTGAAATACAGGCTTTAGTAAGTGAAACAAAGGCAGTAATGCCAAGAAGAACAGCTATAGGAATAGATAATCAAAGATTAAGTTTAATATTAGCTGTTTTAGAAAAGAAATTAAGAATTTTATTTTTTAATCAAGATGTATATGTAAATGTAGTTGGAGGATTAAACATAGAAGGAACTACAGCAGATTTAGGTTTAGCAATAGCATTATTATCTAGTATGAAGAGTAAAAGAATTTCTTTACCTAAAGTTATGATAATAGGAGAAGTTGGTCTTACAGGAGAAATAAGACCTATTAATTCAGCTGATAGGCTTGTAAATGAAGCTGAAAAAATGGGATTTGAATATGTAATTTTGCCAAATAGAAACTTAGAAAAGATAAATAATAAAGGAATAAAAATTATAGGAGTTAATAATTTAAGAGAAGTTATAAATAAAATATTTTAAAGGTGGGTGAAGCTATGAGAATAGAAAAAGACTTAGAGCTAAAAAAAATATTAAAATCTATGTGTCCTGGAACAGCTTTAAGAGAGGGGCTTGAAAATATATTAAGAGCTAAAACAGGTGGTTTGATTGTTTTAGGTGATAGTGAAAAAGTAATGGATGTAGTTGATGGAGGATTTTTAATTAATTCAGAATATACACCTGCTTATATTTATGAACTTGCAAAAATGGATGGAGCAATAGTTTTAAGTGAAGATTTAAAAAGAATAGTATGTGCAAATGCACAATTAGTACCAAATACATCTACACCTACATTTGAAACTGGAACAAGACATAGAACTGCACAAAGAGTAGCAAAACAAACAGATAAGGTAGTTGTTGCAATATCACAAAGAAGAAATATTATAACTGTATATAAAGGTGATATAAAGTATGTATTAAGAGATACAAGCATAATATTAGGAAAAGCAAATCAAGCCATTCAAACATTAGAAAAATATGTAGCAGTTTTAGGAAGAGTTATAAATAATTTAAGTTCATTAGAATTTCAAGAAATATCAACAGTTTTAGATGTAGCAACTGCAATTCAAAGAACTGAGATGGTTATGAGAATTGTTGAAGAGATTAATATTTATATTTTAGAACTTGGAAACGAAGGAAGACTTATTTCTATGCAATTAGATGAGCTTGTTAGGCATGTAGAAAGAGATGGAGTTTTAATAATAAAAGATTATAAAAATAAAAAAGCCAAAGCAAATGAAATATATAAAGATATTCAAAAATTATCTCAATCAGAATTATTAGACTTAGAGATTATAGCTAAAACAATAGGATATTCTGGTGCTTCAGCTGCAGATACTTTTGTAGTTCCAAAGGGATATAGAATGTTAAGTAAGGTTCCAAGACTTCCATCAACAGTTATTGAAAATTTAGTTAAACATTTTGATGATTTTAATAATATAGTAAAAGCAGATATTGAGTCCTTAGATGCTGTTGAAGGAATTGGAGAAACAAGAGCTAAGGCAATAAAAAATGGATTAAGAAGAATGAGAGATCAAATATTTTTACAAAATGATTACAGTGATAAATAAAAAAAGTGGAGCTAAATAAAAAAGATGAATTTAATTTAGCTCCACTTCATTTATCTAAAAGTAAATTTGCCCAAAGTGTCAATTTTATCATTTTCCTTAAGAAGGACATCATAAAGACTTATGCCAAGAGCATTGCAAAGAGAAGTTAGATAGAACAAATTATTTCCCATTTCTCTTTCTATAACTTCACGACAGTTATCACATATTTCACCTTCAATATGACTATTTAAACAATTACATAGATTGTCTATAGAATCATCCTCAGACATTCGTTGTTTACTTGCATTAATTTTTATACACCCACAGTTAGTAACAGATTTAGCAATAGCTCTATTTACTCTTGCATTTGATTCTGAATATTTAGTTAAGATATCAAGAATACTTCTATGTCTTAATAATGAGTGGTCTACAGATTCTTGAAAATTATCAAAAATAACATCCTTCATAATAAAAACTCCTTTCTGTCTATTAACAACACTATTAAAATAATTATAGTTTTAAACTATTGTTAATGTCAATAAAAGCTTTACATTCTTAATATTTATTATTTTATACTTTGTATAATAAGCAATAACAACATAAATTAATAGGGGGAGAACAAATTTAATTCTTTACATGATATAATAAAATATATTCTTATTAGCTAAGATATAGAATTGACTTTAAGAAAAAAGGGTATAATTTTAGATAGTATAAGTAATGGTGTAAAGAAGGTGAAAAAATGTTAAAAAAAATATTGAAAAGTGCATTTGCAATAATAGGAATTACTACAGGCTATATAGTTGGAGTAGCAATATTAAAACTTCCTGAAGTTCAAAATATAAATAAGTTATCTTCAAGTGTAGCTTCAGCAGCATTAATTGTTTTCTTTTGTTTATTATTTGGTATTATGTTTTATATTATTTCCCCTAAAATATATAAAGGAATTATGATAACTATTGATTATATAGAAAAAAATATACAAAAGTTAACAATAGGAGAGATAGCATATGGGGCTATAGGTGCTTTAGTATCCTTAGCTATAGTAGGATTAGCAACAAGACCGTTAGTAAGTTTTAATAAATATTTAGGTCCTTTAGTGGTATTTTTTATAAATATAATTGCTGCATATATAGGAATGCATATAATGATAAAAAGACGAGAGGATATAAATAATTTATTAATAAATATTAGAAAAAATACTTTTACTAGAGAGAAAAAGGTTAAAAGTAATAGCAAAACTTCTCCAAAAGTTCTTGATACATCAGTTATAATAGATGGAAGAATTTTTGATATTTGTGAAACTGGATTTATTGAAGGGCCTCTTATAATTCCTAATTTTGTTTTAGATGAACTAAGACATATATCTGATTCTGCTGATAGTTTAAAAAGAGTAAGAGGGCGAAGAGGATTAGATATTTTAAATAAAATTCAAAAAGAACTTTCTATTGAAACTCAAATATGGGAAGGTGATTTTTCAGACATAGCAGAGGTAGATAGTAAATTATTAAAACTTGCTCAAACTATAAATGGAAAAGTCATAACAAATGATTATAATTTAAATAAGGTTGCAGAAGTTCAAGGGGTACCAGTATTAAATATTAATGAACTTTCAAATGCCATTAAACCAGTAGCAATATCAGGAGAAGAGATGGAAGTTGAAGTTGTAAAGGATGGAAAAGAAGCAAGCCAAGGGGTTGCCTATTTAGATGATGGAACTATGATTGTTGTTGAAGATGGAAAAAAACATGTAGGAAGTGTTATAACAGTAGTTGTTACATCTGTCCTTCAAACAGCAGCTGGAAGAATGATATTTGCAAAAGCTAAAGAGATGTAAAGGAGAAAAGATATGGTTTCTGCAATAATATTAGCAGGTGGAAAAGGTAAAAGAATGGGTAAAGATATAAGCAAGCAATTTATACTTGTTAAAGATAAACCTATAATTTATTATACAATTAAAAAGTTTAGTGATTGTAAGTTAATAGATGAAATAATTTTAGTTTTACCAAAGGATGAAATAGAATATTGTAAAAAAGAAGTTTTAGAAAAATATTCACTAAAAGTAGATAAAATAATTGAAGGTGGAAAAGAAAGGCAGGATTCAGTTTATAATGGGTTGAAAGCTTTAAAAAACTCTGATATAGTTTTAATTCATGATGGAGCAAGACCTTTTGTATCAGAAAAAATAATATTAGAGGGAATAGAAAATGCTAAAAAATATGGAGCAGCAGCCCCAGGAGTAATGCCAAAGGATACAATAAAGGTTAAAGATGAATTATCTTTTTCTAAAGAAACTTTAAAAAGAGAAAGTCTTATAGCCATTCAAACACCTCAAGTTTTTAAAAAAGATATTATAGTCAAATGTCATGAAAGGGTTAGAGAAGATAATATATCTGTAACTGATGATACAATGGTAGTAGAAAAGTATGGTTATAAAGTTTATCTTTATGATGGAGATTATACTAATATAAAAGTTACTACTCCAGAGGACTTAATACTTTGTGAATACTTAGTTTAAGCCACTATCTATATTGACATGATTTTATTAAACAGATATAATAAAGATTATAAAAAATCAAGAAAAAGCAAGGACGAAGAATAGTAAAAATCGCTTTTCAGAGAGGAAATCCTAGGCTGTAAGATTTCCAATAGATTTTGAACCAGCTTCTGAGTAATAGGTAAAAACTATCGGTTTAACACCGTTATCATTAATAGAGATAAAAATTAGGTGGTACCGCGACTAAAATTCGCCCTATAAACATAGGGGCGAATTTTTTTTCTGTAGTAAAGTATATATTAAAAATATAAATTTTTAAGCAAAAATGGAGGAAAAATAATTATGAAAATGTCAAATATGTTAGTTCTAACATTAAGAGAAGTTCCAGCAGAGGCAGAGATAGCAAGTCACAAGCTAATGTTAAGAGCAGGAATGATGAGAAAAATGGCTTCAGGAATATATAATTATATGCCTTTAGGACTAAAAGCATTAAAAAATGTAGAAAATATAATAAGAGAAGAAATGGATAAAGCAGGAGCTCAAGAATTTTTAGCTTCAGCAATACTTCCAGCTGAATTATGGCAAGAATCTGGAAGATGGGATGTATATGGAGATGAAATGTTTAGATTAAAAGATAGAAATAATAGAGATTTCTGTCTTGGGCCAACTCATGAAGAAGTATTTACTGATATAGCTAGAAACGAAATTAAATCATATAAACAACTTCCAGTAAACTTATATCAAATACAAACTAAGTATAGAGATGAAAGAAGACCAAGATTTGGAGTTATGAGAAGTAGAGAATTCGTTATGAAAGATGCTTATAGCTTTGATAAAGACCAAGCAGGATTAGATAAATCATTTGATAATATGCACGATACATATGTAAGAATCTTTAATAGGTGTGGATTAGATGCTAAGTGTGTTGCAGCAGATTCAGGTGCAATTGGAGGTTCAAATTCTGCAGAATTTATGGTTAAATCTGAAGTTGGAGAAGATGATGTTGTATTCTGTAGTTGTTGTAATTATGCAGCTAATATAGAAAAAGCACCATCTACTCCAGAAAAGGCTGAAAAGGAAGAATTAAAAGAAGTTAAAAAAGTAGAAACTCCAAATGTTAAAACAATAGAAGATTTAGTTAAATTTTTTAATACTACAGAGAAAAAATTTGCAAAAACATTAATATTTAATGTTGATGAAAAGATTGTAGCTGTAATGGTTAGAGGAGATAGAGAAGTAAATGAAGTTAAAGTAACAAATGCTTTAGGTGGAGCAATAAACTTTGAAATGGCATCTCCAGAGGAAGTATTTAATGCAACTTCAGCTAAAATAGGTTTTGCAGGTCCAATAGGAATTAAAGTAGATGAATTATTAGTAGATGAAGAAGTAACAATGATGTATAATTTCGTTGTAGGAGCTAATGAAACAGGATTCCATTTAGAAAATGTAAACTATGGAAGAGATTTTGAAGGAAAGGTAGGAGACTTTAGAAACGTAACTGCTGGAGAAAAGTGTCCAGAATGTGGAGGAGAAGTAACTATTTCTAGAGGAACAGAAGTAGGTCATATCTTTAAGCTTGGAACAAAATATTCTAAAGCAATGAAAGCTAACTTCATAGATGAAAATGGTAAAGAACAACCATTCTTAATGGGATGTTATGGTATAGGTGTAACAAGAACTTTAGCTTCAATAATTGAACAACATAATGATGAAAATGGAATTATATGGCCACTAGCAGTAGCTCCATATCATGTTTCAGTAGTACCTGTAAATATAAAAGATGCTGAACAAATGAAAATAGCAGAAGAAATTTATAATAAACTTCAAGAAATGGGTGTAGAAGTTTTATTAGATGATAGAAATGAAAGAGCCGGTGTTAAATTTAAAGACTCTGAAATAATGGGAATACCAATGAGAATTACAGTAGGTAAGAAAATTAATGAAGGAGAAGTAGAATTTAAACTAAGAGCTGGTGGAGACAATGAAGTTATAAAGATAGAAGAAGTTTATAACAAGGTAAAAGCAGAGTTTGAAAAAAATAACCTAAAAATAAAATAATTTAGGAGGTATAGGAAATGAAACTATATAATACTCTTACTAGAAAAAAAGAAGAATTTGTACCATTAGTACCTGGAGAAGTTAAGATGTATGTATGTGGTCCAACAGTATACAATTTTTTTCATATAGGTAATGGAAGAACTTTTATAGTTTTTGATACTATAAGAAGATATCTTGAGTATAGAGGTTATAAAGTAAAATTTATTCAAAACTTTACTGATATTGATGATAAAATGATAAAAAGAGCAAATGAAGAAAATATAACAGTAAAGGAAGTTGGAGATAAATATATTAAAGAATACTATACAGATGCAGATGCTCTTAATATAGAAAGAGCAACAGTAAATCCAAGAGCAACTGAATACATTGGTGATATTATAAAATTTGTATCAGCTCTTATAGAAAAAGGATATGCATATGAAGTAGATGGAGATGTTTATTTTAGAACAAAGAAGTTTAAAGATTATGGAAAGTTATCTGGAAAGAATCTTGAAGAACTTCAAGTAGGTGCTAGTCAAAGGGTAAGTTTAGATGAAAGAAAAGAAGACCCAATGGATTTTGCAATATGGAAGGCACAAAAGCCGGGAGAACCTGCATGGAAATGTCCTTGGGGTATGGGAAGACCAGGGTGGCATATAGAATGTTCATGTATGGCAAAAAAATTACTTGGAGATACTATAGATATTCATGCTGGAGGTATGGATTTAGAGTTTCCTCATCATGAAAATGAAATTGCACAAAGTGAAGCATTAACAGGAAAAACATTTGCAAATTACTGGCTTCATTCAGCCTATGTAATGGTAGATAAACAAAAAATGTCTAAGTCATTAAATAACTTCTTTACTGCAAGAGATGTTTTAAAAAAATATGATTCAGATGTAATAAGATTTTTTATGTTATCTGCACATTATAGAACACAAATAAACTATAGCAAAGAATTATTAGATTCAGCTAAAGCTTCAGTAGAAAGACTATATAACACTATAGGAAATTTAGAAAATCTTATAGATGAAGTATCTAGAGAAGATATGAATGAAGAAGAAAAAGAATATATAAATTCTCTAAATAAATATAGAGAAAAATATATTCAAAAGATGGATGATGATTTTAATACAGCAGATGCAATTACTGTATTGTTTGAATTATCTAAAGACTTAAATACAAATTTAAATATAAATTCATCTAAAGAAGTTTTATCTAAAGCATTAGAAGTTCTTAGAGAATTAGGAGCACCTCTTGGAATCCTTCAAAAATCAACTAAAGGAAGCTTAGAAGATGAAGTTGAAACTTTAATAGAAGCTAGACAAAAAGCTAGAAAAGAAAGAGATTTTGCTATGGCAGATAAAATAAGAGATGATTTAAAAGCAAGAGGTATAATACTTGAAGACACACCACAGGGTGTAAGATGGAAAAAGGTTAATTAAAAATAGATTATAGGCTGCAATTTTGCAGCCTTTTTTAAAGGAGAAGTAATGTTAGAAGATTTTAGAGTAAGAGAATTTACTAAAGAAGAGGCAAAAAGATTAAATCCACTTCAACTAGCATTAATAGGAGATGGAGTTTATGAAGTTTTTATAAGAACTTATATTTTATCCACTAATACAAATTTATCAGCCCATAAAATTCATAAAGAAGCTATAATATTTGTAAAAGCAAAAGGGCAATCAGATATAATGCATATAGTAGAAGAAGAACTTTCAGAAGAAGAATTATATATATATAAAAGAGGAAGAAATGCAAAGTCTCCAACAGTTCCTAAAAATGCAGATGTAAGAGACTATAGAACAGCAACAGGTTTTGAGGCATTAGTAGGGTACTTGTATTTAATTGGAGATAAGAAACGCTTAGAATATATTTTTAATAGAGCTTTGGAGGTTTTAGGTAATGAGTAAAAGAGAGCTAAATAAAAAAAATATACAAAAAGATAGAAAATTTTCAGAATCAAAAACAAGAAATGTAATTGAAGAAAGAGAAGATATAATAGCAGGAAGAAATGCTGTTATGGAGGCAATAAAAGGAAACAGAACAATTGAAGCCTTGTATATAACAACAGGGCAAACAGAAGGTTCTATAAATGCAATAAAAAAGTTAGCTAGAGAAAAGAAGTTAGTTATAAAAGAAGTTGATAAAAAGAAATTAGATTCTTTAAGTGGAGGAGCTGTACATCAAGGTGTTGTAGCATTAGTAACTCCATATAAATATTATGAAGTATCTGAAATAATTGAATATGCAAAAGAAAAGGGAGAAGCGCCTTTTATAGTTATATTAGATGAACTTGAAGACCCGCATAACTTAGGTTCAATAATAAGAACAGCAGAACTTTGTGGAGTTCATGGAATTATAATTCCAAAAAGAAGAAATGTTGGAATAACAACAACTGTATATAGAGCATCTGTAGGTGCTATTGAACATGTAAAAGTAGCAAAAGTAACTAATATAAATGCAACTATAGATGAGCTTAAAGAACAAGGTATATGGGTATATGGTGCAGATATTGCAGGAGATGAATATAGCTATGAAGTAGATTTTTCAGGACCATGTGCATTAATTATAGGAAATGAAGGAAAGGGTATTGCAAAACTTACATTAAAAAAATGTGATAAGTTAGTTAAAATTCCAATGGTGGGTAAAATAAACTCTTTAAATGCTTCTGTAGCAGGTGGTATAATGATGTATGAAGTCTTAAAAGGACGATTAAAATAAAGAAGAGGGATATTTTTGAAGATACTATTTGTTGATGGGTATAATGTTATAAATAGCTGGCCAAATTTAAAAATGAATAAAGATGAAGATTTTGATGGTGTTAGAAAATCGCTAACAGACTCAATGCATACATATGCAGTTTATAATAACTACAAAGTAATAATTGTTTTTGATGCATATAAAGTTAATGGGAGTATTGAAAAAACTGAAGTTGTAAATAAAAATTTAGAAATAGTATTTACTAAAGAAGGGGAAACTGCTGATAGCTATATAGAAAGAAAGGTTCATGAAATTGGAAAAAGATATGAAGTTTGTGTTGTTACTTCTGATGGCTTAGAGCAACAAACAATTTTTCATGGAGGTGCAAGTAGAGTATCATCTATTGAATTTTATAATGAAATAAAAGCAATGGAAAAAACTATAAAAGCGGAAAATAAACCTAACAAAATTCAAAATAAAAATCATCTTCAAGATAATATAAATAATGATGTTCTTAAAAAATTAGAAGAAATTCGAAGAAGTAAGTGAAAAGGTTTGACTAAAATATTCTACAATGTATAATAAAGGATATAAATTAGTTTAAATTCGGAGGGCAAGTAGTTGTATAGCAATGATTATTCAGATGAAAATTACATAGAATTTAAAGATAAGCCTGATGAAGAAGTGGTGTTAGAGGCTCAAAAGGGTAATAATAGAGCACAGGAGTATCTTATAGCTAAGTATGAGAATTTTGTAAAATCAAAAGCAAAATCATATTTTTTAATTGGTGCAGATAAAGAAGATATATATCAAGAAGGTATGATAGGTTTTTATAAAGCTATAAGAGATTTTAAACCTGATAAGTTCACTTCATTTAAAGCTTTTGCTGAAATATGTGTTACAAGGCAGATAATTACTGCTATAAAAACTGCTACAAGACAAAAGCATATACCATTAAATACATATGTTTCATTAAACAAACCTATTTATGAAGATGAATCAGATAGAACATTAATAGATGTTTTATCAAGTATAGCAATTTCAGACCCAGAAGAACTAATAATAAGTCAAGAACAATTAAAGTTTATAGAGGAGGAAATAGCAAAGGTTCTTTCTGAATTGGAACTAGAGGTATTAACTTCTTATTTAGATGGAAAATCCTATCAAGAAATAGCTTCTGATTTGGATAGACATGAGAAATCTATAGATAATGCTCTTCAAAGGGTAAAGAGAAAATTAGAAAAATGCTTAAATAGAAAGTAGCTAAATTTTTATTGACAAATAAAATGATTGATAGTAAACTTTATAATTGGTATAGTGAGAAAAAATCAATATATGAGTGCTCACGTAGCTCAGTCGGCAGAGCGTCGCCTTGGTAAGGCGGAGGTCGTCGGTTCAATCCCGATCGTGAGCTCCAGCACGAAGAAAAATACTAAACGCTAGGCAAAGTTTATTAAAGAATTAAGGAGGAATTAACAATGGCAAAGGAAAAATTTGAAAGAAATAAGCCACATGTAAACATTGGAACAAT
>UQBY01000038.1 GCA_900539375.1 uncultured Clostridium sp.
TAATTGACCTCTATATATGTTACTTATATAAGTAACATATATAGAGGTCAATTATTAAATAAGTTAAAAAACTCAGATATTTTTAAATATCTGAGTTTTTTAATTCACTTAAAAATCTTATAATTGGTTGAGAACACCAATCATTTTTATTATAGTATAAAGGGGCTTAATTATCAATAACTTATCTCCTAATATGACTATATTTAAAATTAAGATTTAATAATCATTATATAGAAATTTCTCTACTTTATAACATCCTTCTAAAATCCAATTTTTATATTCATTTGAAGTCATTTTATTTATATCATACATATGAGTAGCCTCTTCTATTGAAGTTACTTTCAACTTTTTTATATCTCCATAATTGTTCTTTAATATAGCAATATAGTTATTTTTTGAAGTATTATTACCAGATATATTCCAAAAAGATAAATTAGTTACTATTTTCTTTGGACTTACAATATATATATAATCAAAATTTTTTAATTTATTCGCTAAAGAAATTATTTCTTCCTGATCATATAAAATTTCTAATTCTATATTTATAGTAAGAGAAGAGGTTTTATATTTAAAAATGTATTTATTTTCTTCTAATATTTTAAAAATACTTTTTACTTCCTTTAAAAAAGTTTCATTATTTTTTTCAATTGATTGATTTAACATTAATTTTATCAATTATTTTTACCTCCTAATATATGTTTGTATTTTATATACACTTATTTCGTATCTCTTTTGAGTATTACTCTATTTTAAGCATAATATAAAAAAAGCAATATCTAAAGGAACCTTTTTAATATTGCTTTTTTGTTAAATTTTCATCCTATTAAATTTAAATGTTTCTTACTAATAACTTAATATTTTCATTATTTTTTCATAATATTTATATCCATCAAGTTTATTAGATAATTTAATATCATCTCTAATTGTAACCTCTGCATTTCTTAAAAGAAATTCACTTGCTAAGCTATACTTTTCAAAATTATTAGCTACAATTTTAGTTAATTCTATTATTTCATTTAAATCAAATTTTCCTTCAAATCTACTTTTCCATTGACTTGTAAATGGTTCTTCTGTCCATGTAATATTTCCAGAAAAATAACATCTATTCATTTCAACATACCTTTTAGGACAAATTAGATAAGAATTTTTTAATACCTCTATAGGGATTTCTAATAAAGCTTTTGCCTCTTCAACATTTATTTTTCTTTTATGCAATCTTATATATTCAATGAGACAAGACACTGTGGTGAGAGAAAGTATTTTTTCTCTTTCAAATCTTTTTGCTATACTAAGAAAATCATTTTTACATTCTATATTCATTTTTTAATTCCTACTAGATTTTTAAAATGGATTATTATTTTTTCTTTCATATCCATTTTGATTACTTTCTGAATTATACTGTTGTTGATTTCCACTATATTGTGATCCACTATATTGTGGTGAAGTATACTGTTGTTGGTTTCCACTATATTGTGGCCCATTATATTGTGGTGAAGTATACTGTTGTTGGTTTTCACTATATTGTGGCCCATTATATTGTGGTGACGCATACTGTTGTTGATTTTCACTATATTGTAGCCCATTATATTGTGGTGACGTATACTGTTGTTGGTTTTCACTATATTGTGGTCCATTATATTGTGGTGACATATACTGTTGTTGATTTCCAGTATTATAAGGAACTGTTATTCCTGAGATGGTATCTAAAGAAACAGATACTATATATTTTCTAGTCCCTTGCCCATCAAAAGATGCACCAGATAATCTTCCAGAAGCCACTATCTTCTGTCCAACTTGAAAGTTCTGTTTAAGAACCTCTTCACCTAATCTTCCCCAAGCTTTTAGCTCTAACAAGTTTTGAGAAGCTTTTCCATCTTCCCTATCTCTTGTATCTTTACAATTTATTCTTATTAAACAATATTGAGAATTACTTCTCTCTAATCTTATTAATGTTGGAATTTCTATCAATTCTCCTGTTACCATTAAATTATTTACATCCATTTTTATTACCTCCTAATCATTATAAATATCTTCTATAAAGATATTTTCATATTTTTTACATAGTTGCTCAACTTCATCAATTTTCTCTTCAGTTTTGCAACAAATTAAATAGAAATTATCTGCAGGCGAATCAATATTTTCATCTCCTACTACATTTCCTATTTCTTCAAGTAGGGCACTACTTATTAATAATTCTTCACTATTTAAATCTTGCAGATTTAAAACATATTGAAACCCTTCTCTGTTATCTCCTTCATCATTCAAATAGAAATTCATACATTTACTCCTACAATTCTGATTTTATAAATTTACCATTATCATATATAATGATCTCATTTGAAATAAGACTTTTATACACAACATAATAATTAAAATCATTAATGTTAGAAAATATTTCTTCCATTTTTGTTACCTCCTTTATAAAATAATAAAAAAAGTCTTAGAAAATTCTTTTCAGACTTCCTAAGACTAAAGTTACATCCTATTGTACATTTGTACTGTTTAATACTACCATAAATAAATTATTATTTATGGTCAAGACTTTATAAATATTAATTTTTTTAATTATATCATATTTTCTTTTTTTAGTCTATAATATTAACTTTTTTATAGTAAAAAGCTGTCTGCATCCCATCAAATGATACATTTACAGTTTCACCAGCATTATATACATGTACAATTTTTCCTATATACTGCTTGTTACAATATGATATTATAACAAGTTTTCCCATATCCTCGTTAGAAAATATATTATTATTCACTAATGAAATTTCTTCTTTTTCCTCTTTAAATACATCAAAATCAAAAATTGATAGCTGAGCTGCCATTAATTCATACCTCTAATACTAAAATTTTCAACATTAAATGATATATAGGTACTTGGGACTTCTCCTTCTAATAAAGCATTTATCATTAAAAAAATGCTTGTTGCACTTAATACATTAGTAACAAATTGTTGAGGATGTTCGTCTATTCTTGAACATTTATATTTATTAACCTCATCCTCTTCATCTTCTAATATATTAGGATAATATTTTACGACTGGCTCACTAATTATTTGATCAATTCTCTTATATCCTAGTACAACTTGTCCTTTTCTTTCAATATCTCCATTTCCAGCATCTATATATATTAAAGTATCTTTATATTTCTCAAATGCATCATTTAATATTCTTCTGCATTTGTTATTATCTACACATCCTATTAGGATTGGCATAGTATATTCTGATACTGATTTTAACAATTCAATTATTTCTATATCAGATTCTATATATTTATCTATATAAGATATTTTTATGCCTAACTTTTCATACCTATTAGCTAAAACTTCTGCCTTATTTTTATCTATATCCTTAATTGTGAACTTTTGGTTTTTAAAATTTTTTTCTTCTACCTTATCTCCATCAATAAGAATTATTTCTTCTATTTCTTTTTTAGATACAGCTAATTGAGATAATAATGCAACAAGATTGCTTCCTGTTGCTCCTACACCTACTACTATCAAGTTTTTTCTAAAAGAACCTGTTACCTTCAATTTATTTACCTCCTTAACCTTTTGCTTGAAATTTATACATTGGGATTAAATAACCTAAATTATCTTTTCCTTTTGCTAAATGCCAATTACATCCTTCTATAAACTCACCATATTTAAATTCTTCAATAAGACTTTTTAAAACCTCATTTAATTTTAAATTTTTTATTTCTTCACCTTCAAAAACCTTTAGATTATCTCCAAAAACTTTTAAAATCAATTTGTTGGGAGGATTATTTTTTAAATCCTCTTCAATTTTCTCTTCTTGAGATTTAATTTTAGTTTCAACTTTCTTTGTTTTCGTGATTTCTTTTTTACTTTCCTCTCTCTTTGCTAATACAACCTCTTGTGTTACTCCTAGTTGCTCAAAAAAGTTTAGATTTTCATTGTTACTCATTTTTTGTTACCTCCTTATAAATAAGATAATTAAACTAAAATGAAATTTTTGTTTAATTCTTTAATTACATACTATACTAATTTAAATTTATATATTTATTTTTTTAAACCATTCCTTATAATTACAAATAGTTTTATTTTCAACTAACAATTTATTGTCAAAATCTTTATTGGTTAATTCTTTTAACAATTCTTGTAGTATATACCCCTTACTATTATTAGTAGGTGAAAAAGCATCTATTGTATTAGGCATACTCATAAATTGATCTGGAACATCATATAAAATTTTCTTATTTATAAGTCCCTTATTCAAAGTATTTGACCCTAAACAAGCTCTTCCAATTTTAGATGTCACATTGGTAAATGGATATACATATATCTTTGTATCTTCACTTATTACTTCATCTTTTACTGCAACTACATCTAAAGATACTAGTTTATCATTTACAGAATGTGCTGCAAATAAGAGTCCTGGAACTCCTACATCTTCATAAAATCTTTCATATAAGCTCATAGATGTTCTATGTTTCTTTTTATGAATTACATACAAACTTTTTTTCCCTGTTGTTTTACTTTGTATTAATCTTGTTCCTTTTGCCTCTTCAAATAATGGAGATTCATACAAAGTTTCATTTCCTTTATTTACTGAAGCTATTAATGATTTTATTAAATCATCTATTTTAACATCCTTTCTTTGTTTTCTACCATCAACAACAGTATAAACTGTTGCTATATTACTTTTTTCATCTAATATTATTTCCATAAATCGTCTCCTAATAAATATTCTAATTCCCAAGTATATCTATTAATAAAATTGATATAATTAAAAAAAATACATCAATTGTTCCTTCATCAAGATAATAATCAGGAAATATTATATATGTATTACCATCTTCTACATAACACTCACCCTGTATTCCAGAATAAGGGTCTAAAGTTCTTTTCATTACCATCCATATTTTATGTAAATAAGAACTTTTCATTTCATAATTTGAAATACAAAATATATGTCCATCACCACCAACAAGTTGATAAAATTCATCAGCTCTGTCCTCTAAAGGAACATCTTCTTCTATAATTTCATCAATAGTATGTTTTATACTCTCAAAATGTTTTGGAACTTCAATACACTCACTTAAATCCATATGATTTATTGAATCTATAACCATAAAGTCATCAAATAACTTTTCAATGGAATTGAGAATATCATCTAAATATATGAAATCATATGTTGGCTTATAATATTCAGCTACTGAGTCTATTATTTTCTCATCACAGCCATAATTTTTTAAATATTTTATAAATGTGTATTTCTTATTTGTATATTTTTCATTACTACAAAAAATGTTAGATATCAATATAAAGTAAAAATCTATAGCTTCCTCTAAATCTAAATTCATATCAATAAAATCTTCCATTTTTTTTTGCTCATTTTTATTTTTTTATATTCTATGAACTCTTTCAAATTATTAGTCATATTTTCTCTTTCAGATTGATTAATATACTTATTCATTAATATACCTCATCATCTATAAAAGAATCTGTAGAAATAACATTCTCTATGGCATATTCAAATAAAACCATATCTGATATTATTTTCATTTCATTTGAAGTTTTATTTAGTTCTTTACTAGCTTTAATATATATTCTTGCAGGAACTTTTTCTATAAAATCTAAATCGCTTTCTTTAAGCTTACAGATATCTTTGCTTGCAATATTTAAAAGCTTTCGTAACAAAATTTCATCATCATCTAATGAAATTTTGTTGTTAATTTCTTTAATAAAATTATCTAAGTTTAACATCCTTTTCATAATTATTACCCCCTAAAAACATTGATGTAGTTTTTCATCATTTGGCATCATAATTGGTTCTAAGCAAATAGCCATTTTTTCTCCAACATACCAACCAAATTTATTAAGAGTTTCTAAGCTGAATTTATTTTTCAACTCATATAAAAACTCAATTTTACTTCCTATCCCATTTAAATGATTTTTTTGTAGACGTACCCAATAATTATGGTCCATCTCTTCTAATTTTTTTGCTAAATTTTTTTTATTAGAGTATGTTACAAAACTTAATACTTTATTCTCCTTTATTAAAAATTTAGCAAGTTTTTTACTTGCTGTAATTTGATATAAAGTGTTAAAAACTTCTTCTTTTACTTCCATTTTTGATTATTCCCTCCTCAAATTAATAAAAAAATCCCTAACAGTTTTTACTGCTAGAGATACTTTATTTTTACCTACTGTTGCCAAAAATACAACCATTAAATATATAATTTACTCGTATAAATTATATCATATAATTTATATTGCAACAATATATATATTTTATTTTAGC
Source organism: uncultured Clostridium sp. (assembly GCA_900539375.1). Taxonomy (GTDB): domain Bacteria; phylum Bacillota; class Clostridia; order Clostridiales; family Clostridiaceae; genus Clostridium. The sequence continues at coordinate 6,270 of UQBY01000038.1, forward strand.
AAAAATTTACAAGGTCTTTTTGTTATCATGTATTCCATCTGTTCTATTGGATAACGTTCTAAGATTTCTTCTGCTGTCAATTCATTTTCTTTATTACTTTCAATACTATCAAATAATGATATTTGATTCTTTACCATATTTTTATCTTTCTTCTGGTTAATTAAATCAAAATCAGCTATTATACCTATTTTTTGAGCACCAATTTTAAATAATTCTTTAGCTAATCCTTTCTTTATCATTAGGAAATTATATTTTTGTGGGTGATATTTCTTTAAATGCAATAAAGCTCCTCTACTCACAACACAACACCAACATCCTATTCTTGCTTGATAAAATACCTTACCTATTTCTTCACTTGATACATTGTCAAATACATCTTCATAATAAACTTTTTGATTATATACCTCACAATATGGAACATCATATTTTTTTACATATTCCCAAATCATATCATTTGTAAAGAAAGCTATTGGATTTGTTCTTATACTTTTCCATGACTTAGCATAATACACTAGATTATCTCTCTTTATTGATTTTTCACGAGATAATGATTCATCTGCTCTTATACCTGAGAAATTCACTTCTATAGGATTTTTTTCTTCTATAAACTTATCAATTAGTTCAAATGTAGGTTTATGTTTTATCATATTACAACATATCTCACTTACACTTGGACCTTTACCTCTATATCCTTTTCTTTCTAAATTCCATCCCCATTTTTCTTGAACTTGCCAGTATGTCATTTTCGGTTTTGTAACATATATTTTATCTTCTAAGTTCCATTCATTTATTAAATATCTTTTAAAAGACACTAATTCAGGATACTCTACCAAACTATCACTATTTAGTATCTTAAAATTTTTTGTTACTTTTCTTACTAAATGCATTAATACGGTTGAGTCTATACCAAAACTTGAACTTACAACTGGATTCTTTTTAGAATACCATAGAATTTTTTTTATTACATATGTTGCCTGCTTTTCAGCTAATAATAAAGAATAATTTGCTTTAGGTTTCTTTTTTTCACTAAATCCTCTTTTATTCTTTATACTAACATTTATATCTTTCAAAAAGGTTAATCCATGTGTTGCAGAATCTTTATTAGGGTATTTACCATAATAAGGTCCATCTGCATTATTACCCTTTTCTTTTTCCATACCAACTAATTCTTTTTTAAAATCTGATGCTATTTCTAATAATAGATTTTGATACTCCTCTGCATCTTTAGGAATTATATATTTTTTTGAATATATATCTTTCCAACAATTCTTCTTATTTTCTATCCCTCTTATCTTATAAGAAATTATTACTTCATTATCTAATATCTTATAATTCATCATATTTCTATGAAGAGGTAAGCTATTAGGAGGTTGTGAAAATCTATTAAAATAATCATCAATTATTGATTTCATTAATAAATTATTTTTTATAAACTTCTTTTCATTATCTTTAATTAATAATGTTTTTACTATTTCTTTATAACAAAGTTCTAATTCATAATACTTCAGATTATACTCTCCATTTTTAGTAGTAAATAATTCTTTATAATTTTTCCACCTTGCTATTACACCTGCTGTTAAAAATAAATCAGGTGTAAAAATATATTCTTTTTCTTGAATTTCAAGAGTATCAATTAAAGAATTATTCTCATCTTTAAATTTTAATGTATCAGCATTATATGCAAATACATCATATAAATCTGAAGGATGTACTGTATTATTTATTCCATACATAGCAGCAACTAAATCCTCACTTTGAATTACTGGAAATTCTTCAGGATTGTTTATTGCATTTGTAATTTCATAAGACATATAGTCTATAAAATCTTCTTTATCACTTCCAAACACACAATACCATTGAGGATAATATTCCATCTCCTTTAGTAATATAGTTGCTAATATTTCTATTGCTATAAGATTATTATTTACATATCCTCTTATTTTTTCACATTTTTTAATTAAAGTATCCAAATTATTTGGATACTTTAATTTTAATACTTTAAGAAACTTATCAGAATATTTCCCTTCATCATACATCTTATTTAAAAAGTTTTCTATTTCTAAATAAGTTCCTTCTATCCAGTACGATACCATATGATAAGAGCCTTCCTCTTCACATTCATATAAACACATATTTCCTTCTTCCTGAAGGTCATTTATTTGATTAGATATGAAGTTGTCTATTTCTCTTAATATATCATCCTGAGATATTCTTAACTTACTTTTTTTTAGCATATTTCTTTTCTCTTTTGACATATAATTTAAATTTAATGAACTCAACATAAACTATACCTCTCCTAATTGTATTTCATTGATAATTTCTTTATTAATTTTTTTAAATAATTTATCACAATCGAGATCATATTCAGTATTAAAAATACTTGCTCTATTAATATAAATATATGCCTTTTTATAATTCTTTAGTAAATCATATACATGTGCTATGTTAAATAAACATTTATAATGACTACTATCTTTCTCTAATACTTTATTGAAAAATTTAATTGCTAAATTTAAAAATCTTTTATTTGTATTATTAGATTTTTTTATATAACATACCCCTATATTGTAGAAACATTCTGTTTCAAAAAATTTAAAATCTATACATTTTTTATAATCTTTTATTGCTTCATTATAATTGCCATTTTTGTAATATTGATTTGCTTGTTCAAAATATTTTGAATACATAATTACCTCCAAATAATAAGATATAATATCTTTTTGTTACTTTCTTAATAATAAATTGCTTGTTGTTATACTAATACATTTTTACCTCCTATTTTTTTAATAAAAAAGCCTCAGATAACTATTTTGTTACCTGAAGCTACTTATTTTTGTTACTTACTACTATCAAATTCTGATAGTCTTTTTATTTAAAATATTTTTTAAAAGTTTAACATATTTAAGCAATAAATACAACTACATATTTTCCATTTCATCAACTGGAAATGCTAAAGATACATTAAAATCTTCTGAGTTATCATCCTTATCTTCAATCTTAATCTGCTCTCTATTATTTATATCTTCTTCATTATTCTTTACTTTTAATTCTTTTAGTATTTTTTCTTTTTTTAATTTATTTGAAAAATTTCTTTCTGAAGAGGTAGTTTGTTTAGAAAATACTTCTTCTTTTTCTTCCTTTTTAGAAGGTATTGTTAAAACTTCATCTTGATAATTTTTATTTATGGTTTGTTTAGAAAACACTACATTTTCTTCCATTGAAGATAATTTAATTTTTCCTTGACAATAATCAAGAACTAGTTGATTTAAAATTTCTTCGTGATTTGGAAGACTAAAAAATTTTTCTTCATATATTTTAGGAATATCTATTAATGGAAGCTTTCCAGCTAAAAAGAAATTTAATAATTGAGCTGCTATTGAGCTTATATTTCCTTTATTCTTCTCATAAGCTTCTAAGTTATTTTCAGATATATATATACTTATTGTTGTTTTCTTTTTACTCTTAGGTGATAACTCCAATCTCATTTTACTACCTCCTACTTTACTTTAGTTTTTTTTGTGTTGCATATGCATTTATCCATCCAAAATATCCTTTTGCATTTGCATAAACAGGATCCTTGCTCTTCTTTATTATATCTAAATTATATTCTTGAATATCTAAAAAGTCTTTAAACCCATCTACTATATGTTCTTCTTTACTTCCTCCACCTGAAAGATAAATAGCTTGAATTTTCCTTGAAGTATATCCACATCTATCTAACATATTGTCATAAACTTCAGCTATTTCTTTACCCAATCTATTACTTTCTTCTGAATAGAAAGGATTTATTGATATATTTTCGCCCAAAATCATATTTTCAGTTTTTAAAGCTTCTTGAACTTGTTTTCTATTGATTTTTCCATGTTGTCCAAAAGTATATTCAGCCTTTAAAGCGTTTATAGTAAAGTCTATAACTTTTACTACGCCTTCATTAATTCCATCACTTAAATTGGCCAATGGATTAAATACTATTTTATCATTTTTCAACTTAAAAATTCCTGTTGCGATATCTGTTGTAAAACATCCAATATCTATCATAGATATTATTTTTTCAGGATTTCCTTCAATTCTATCTTCAGCTATTGTTTTTCTTAATGCAGCCATGCCTTCTATTTCAACCATTACTTTTTGTACATCTACATTAACTATTTTAACTGGATACTTAGGATGTAAAAATTCAATTTTATGATTACCCATAAATAATTTTTTATAATTTTCATTAGAATCATCATCTAAGTATTCCTTAAATGGTAATCCAGTACATAGATATACTTCTAAGTCTAATTCATCATTTTTAATTTCTTCAGTTTCAATAATATCTTCTATTACTGAATTAGTTAATGCAACTAAACTATTATGAATAAGCTGCATATCTTTACTTTTTTTAATATTTGTTTTCCTATCTTTAATTTTTCCTTCATACTTTCTATATGCTATATCAGAAAATAAAAAACTATTTATTCTTTCTTTATCATCTTTATTGCTTACAACCTTTACATCTAAAATGTCTGATAATTTTTCAAAATCTGTTCCAGATAGCTTATATTCTGATTTCATTTCACTATCAATTCTTTCGCAATATATGTTTTCATAATATTTTTTTATTATTGATTTGCTTCCTGCATTTAAAGTCTGAAAGTAGATTTTTATTGAATTATTACCTCCATCTATTCCTGCAATTACTTTTATTGTTTCTTTACTCATAGTTTATCTCTCCTTTTATTTATAAGATTTTTAAGTGATTACTATTTAATAATATTATTATATTACTATTTTGTCAATATTTATTACTATAATATCCTATATTATTTTATAAATAATATTTTATATTCTCTTTATATTCTTTTTATATTTTTTAATTATATAATAAATAAATTATAAAATATATAATTTACAATTTATTTATTATATAATTAAAATGTTGAATAAATTTATATCTAATATTAAATGTATGTGAAGGAGTTGTTTATATGATAACATTAATAAGAAAATCTTTAAGTAGTGATACTTTCTTAACTGAATATGTTACTAAATTTAATTCTTTTTCTTTTAATTATTATAAATATGAACTAGATTTAAAAACTATCAATTTAATTAATTATCATGTTAAAGAATTTGAAAAGTTTATATACTATTCAAATCCTAATTACAAATCAATTAGTGATATATCTGAAGATGATTTAAATTCATTTAAATACTTTTGTTTTAATGAATTAAAAAATAGTCCTAAAACAGTAAATAAAAAAATTACTTCTTTAAATTATTTTTTTAAATTTTTATTTAAAGAAATGAATTTAATTCCCTATAATTATTGTTTAAACATAACAAGATTAAAAACTGAAGAATGTAAAAAAGCCATTATATTTAATAATAGTGAACTAAAAATAATTTTTTCTAATTTAAGAGAATTTAAATATGGATTAAGAGATATAGTTATAAGTAAATTACTTTTAACTACTGGTCTTGAAATTCAAGAAATTTTAAATCTCACAATAAAAAATGTTGATTTAGAAAACAAAAATATCATTATTAATAATACTTCCTTTTATATATTAGATATGCTTTATTCTGACCTTTTTAACTACTTATTACTAAGGAAAGAGCTTTTAAAACCAAATTTAAATAGTAATTATCTGTTTTTATCTCAAAGAGGTACTCAATACTCAATAAGGTCTTATGAAAAAAAGTTTAAAGAGGCTATTATAAAAAGCAATAATATAGATTTAAATTTATCTCCAAGAAATTTACGTAGCACATTTTTATATCAACTTGCTAAAATAATTTCAGATGAAAATGAATTAAAATTTATTTCAAGACAAAAATCTTTAGATAAATATTTAAAACAAACACCTCTAAAAGATTTAATTTAATTTTATTTAATAATAACAATAAATCTTAAATATAATAAAAACAATTTTAATACTATATTGTATAAATTATTTTTTTTAAATATATTTATTTATTTTTTTGTTGTATAATATATTATATATGATTTATTAAATTAAAAGGAATATTATTTAACTGGAGGTGACCATTGGAGAGGTAGTCTATTCCTCCTCTCTAAATATATATTATGACACAAATAACAGGAAATATATTTGATATTGATTCTATACAAATAACAAAAAAGGCTAGAAATACTTATTTGAGAGATGCAGATAAAATTTTAGCTTCTGTTGAATTACTAAAGAACTCTGTTCACAAACATAATATAGTAAATTTCAAAGAAATTTCATTAGATTTCAACACATGGGCAAATGAACATTTTAACCTAATGAAAGCTAAAAAAATTATAATATTATATGATGAAGCTATAAATAAATACAAGTTAATTAATACTGAAGGATATATATATATATGTGAAGATAGTAAGTTACTTAACCTATTAATTAATCTTAATATATTAAAAAAGATTACTTATGATTATAATAAATATCTTTGTAGTGAAGAGTTTATTAGTTTAAAATTTTTAAGTGAAATTCTGTTTAATGTGAAAATTAAGTCATTGAATGAGCTTGTAAATTTATTTTTTTCTGAAGAGGAGGAAATTGAAGATAATTGCGAATATTCTTCCTTAATGTATTTATTTCAAATTTATGATAACATTTCATATATATTTAATAGAGACTGTTATTGGAAATATATATATCCTGAACTTTCTGCATATAGATTATCTTGTATAGCCAATCATTTCTTCTCTTTTGATAGAGAACATATATCTATATTAAATAAGAATGGATTTGAATACTTACGTAATAAGAGAATTGAATTAAATTTAGGTGATAATCTTGTATTTAAAAATAAGACTTCACTATTAAATGCTATTAAAACAAATACAGACTTAACTCCGTCTCTGAATTTAATGATTTTAAATGCTAAAAAGGATTTTAAGATGCTAGATTTATTAAAAGCATATGATAACCAACTAGTCTTTTCTCTTTTATTAAATAATTCTAAAATTCCGATTGTTACCTTTAATTCTTATGGATTAATACAAGAGCCATATTTAAATTTGCATTTCAACTTTTCAAATAAAAATATATTAGTATGCTATTTTGAAGATTTATTTATGCAAGTATTAACACAAACAATATACTTTAAAGAATTTAACAACAAAGATAAACATATAGATAAACATATACTTGAAACCATTTTATCTAATAATTATGATTTAAATACTGCTAAAGTTAAAGCAGCTTATGTTGAAATATATATAAAAGCTTTACTTTTAGGATTAAATACAGATGAAGAAATTATATCTTTTTTTGAATCTAAGGCTTTTACTTATATCACTTTAGATTGCCTTAATGAATTAAAGGCAATTTACAATAATGATTTATATTCTTTAAAAAAATGTATAGATGCTTTTAATGATCATATTTATTTAGATTATAACCCTATGCTACTTTCTCACAAAAAAACAACCCCTCTTTTTATTAATGTATATAATAAAATAAATACTTTAATGAAGCTTATTCTTTCTGATTTAGAAACTTTATCTAAAGAATATAATAAAAAAAATAAAGAGCATTTTAATATAATTCACTTTGATTGTGAAAAAATATATATTATTTATGACTCTGATGCACTTTCTTCTATTGTTGAGTTAGTTAGAATTATATTAATTGATTGCTACAAACGAATATGCAAAAATATTGAACCAAGTTGTGTAATAGATATTTTAGCCAATTACTAATTTTATATAAATATACTTTTATTAAATGGCTTAAATACAATACTTTTTTAAATTTTGATCAAACTTTATTTTAACCCAACATCGAAGAGGTTACATTAATTATAATTTTAAATGGGAAGATAACAAAAAGAGTAAAGATTAATAATCTTTTATTAATTTTTACTCTTTTTATAATATTTTATTAAATAAATTTTATTTTACTAATATAAGTAACATATTAAAATATCAATAGGACAAAAAAACAGAGCCAATACACTACTAATTTTATTAGTTGTGATAGCTCTTTCTTAAAATTATTTTTCTATTTTATAATCAGTATTTACTACTTTACTTACCTTTATTCCTCCTTTTGCTAATTTTTCTTTAAATGCTACTTCTTCACTTTCTTCTATTAAAACATTTATTGTAAGTGCAGCTAATGTATCATTCGTTTGTTCTATTTTAACACCATCACTTGAAAAAACTTTATCAATATAAACATTCTTTTGTACAGTTTCAACACTATTATCTACAGAATCTATTACTTCTATATTTATTAAATCACCTTCTCGTAAAATTCCACCAACTACATCAGAAATATCTGTTCCTTTTATAGATACTTCTCTTGGATTAGTAAAACTTGCTAATATACTATCTTTTTTTATTACTTTTTCACTTGATATTTGCTCAGATTTTAATAAATCTATAGTTATTAAATTTCCTATAATAGTAGCTTCTTTTCCCTCTGATATAGCCCCTTCTATTACTAAATCAGAGTTTACATTTCCTAATTTAAATAATTTGTTAAATTCTTCTGAAGTCTCAATAATAGTTCCTTTTTTTATATTCTCTGTTGCAATATATACTTTCTTTGTTCCATTTGGAGCTACCATTTTGCTTTCTAAAGTTACTAATGCAAAAAAGACTCCTATTGAAATTATAATTCCTATTATTAATCCAACTATTCCTGATTTTTTTTTCTTATTTTCATATTTTTCTTCACTACCTAATGCTCTTCCCATTTTAAACCTCCTAATACTATTATATTAATCTATTCATCAGTTAAATCGACAGTACACTCTTTTATAGCATCATTTTTACTTATTCCCATAAATTCTCCAACAGTAAATTCTATTTTTGTGTATACTGTTGTATTTTTTATATATTCTCCCTTTGGAGTTGTTACCACCCCTTTTCCATTTGCATGATTTATTTCAGTTATGTTTCCAGTTTCTGAACGATTTATTTCTTTAACATCATTTCCTACTACATTATAAATAATGAAATTTTTTAAAATGACCTCACTTTTTATTGCTGAATTACTTTTTAATGGTACCATACTATCATTTAATTCTAGATTTTCTTTAAGACTTCTTTTAAAATTATTAAATGCTTGTATATTATCTGTTATTAATATGTCATTACTTGTCCCATATAACTCTGTATTAAATGTAGCAGCCGCTAATGTTGCTGACACTAGAGAATCTTCTATATCATCTCTAGCAATTGTTATTTGTCTATCTACTAATAAATAGTTTATTACAACACATAACAAAATAAGAAATCCTAAAGGAATAATAAAGTCCATAATACTTCCATCCTTTTTATTTAACTTCTTCATCATTTCCCTCCTAGTGTTTCCCAGTTGACGTTTGCTTTTCGTGTATATCTAAAACTTTAGTAGATTCATTTAAATCAAATGAACTTAATATTGTGTATTTTTTCAAATTATATTTCCCATATATTTCAAGAATAACTTCGCCTCCATAGCTTCCTTTTATTTTTGTTGTTGAGCCAAAATTAATATCATATATACCTAGCTCTTCTAATTCATCTCTAAGTTCACTTTCACTTGTAGTATCTAAATATCCTTTACTTTCTATTCTTAATATATATTCCCTGGATAACATCTTTACTGTATAAGGGACATTACTATCATTTAAATAATTAATAAATACCATTATTATAATGAAAAAAGCCAATATTGATATTAATGTTGTAAATACTGAACCTAATATATCTCCATCTAATTTTTTTAATTTTCTCATTATGTATAGGTCCTCCTAAACTGATATATCTAAAATGGCAGATATTAAATCTGCCATTGATATTTTTGTTATCTGAATTTTAATTATGATTTTAATTATTCAGAAAAGATACCTGTTATTTTTGCACTTACAGTATTAACTACGCTTGTTATAACAGTACTAATCTTATCTCTGAAGACTATTCCTAATGCTACCACAACAACACATAAAATTAATTCTGCTATTATTTTACTATCTCCATCTAATTTTTTTAACTTTTTAGGTTTTATACCCACCTTATTTAAGTAATATCCTAGTTTTGTTTTTACTAATGTATTCATTTAAACTTCCTCCTATTTTAAAAAAAATATACTTGTTATTTTTCTTTTTAGGTTTTATACCTACCTTATTTAGAGAATATACCTGTTATTTTTGAACTTACAGTATTAACTACGCTTGTTATAACAGTACTAATCTTATCTCTAAAAACTATTCCTAATGCTACTACTACAACACATAAAATTAATTCTGCTATTATTTTGCTATCTCCATCTAATTTTTTTAATTTTTTAGGTTTTATGCCTACCTTGTTTAAGTAATATCCTACTTTTGTTTTTACTAATGTGTTCATTTAAAATCCTCCTAAATAAATTATTATCTATATTAATTAAAAATTTAATAGATCTCTTTGGAATTCCATAAAAATTCCATATATAGTTAAAGCTATTATGAAAATAAAAATTGCCATATTTAATGCTTGTATTTTTCTTTCTATGTTTTTTCCTTTTCTTTCTTCTATAACAAGTGCTGTTTCTTTTAATGCCTCAGATATATCATTAAAGGCATCTTCTTTTTTTCCTGTTTTCAATCCTTGCTTTATTGTCATGACAAATGTATCAATGTATACACAGTCAAATTTGCTATTAAATTCATCCAATGATGATTCAATATCTTTAGTTACTGCTATTTGGTTATTCAATTCTTTTAAGGCTTTTTTCAATCTTTTATTTTTAGCAATTAGAAAGCACTCATTCAGTGAATTCTGAATGAATACACCACCTTTATTCTGTATTCTTAAGCAATCATAAATTTCAGATAAGTCTACTGCCAATTTTTCATTATCAGATGCATTTGAAATATTTATTATATAATCAAATACAAAAAAACCTAATACTCCAAGTCCTATTCCAATAATTATTCCACCTTCAGATTTTCCTAGGAAAAAAAATAACATAGCCAAGCCTAATTTTATAAAGAGAAAAGTTGATGGTGTAATTCCAAAAGGTTGACCTTTTGCTTTTAGATATTTACTTATTCTTTTAAAACTGAAATAACCTTTTCTTTTCTTAAGTTTTTCATCAAAATAAATTGTAACAACTTTCTCTTCAGTTACTTTAATAAAAATATATTTAACAAGTTTAATAACTAAGAATGATATCACAAGTACAATTAATAATATAAATAATGGAATATACTTCATTTTTAATTTTCCCTCCCATTTATCCTCTATCTATTCTAAGGAACAACCAAATACATGCTCCAATAAGTATTATTCCTATAACTACAAATATTGCTCCTTCTGTTGTAGTAAATATATCGTTTGCTAAATTTGGAGTTATATCTGCAACCATTTTTAAAACTAATGTTGATATTAACAACATCATGATTAATTCAATTCTTCCATTTCTAATTAATTCTTTTCTTTTTTCTTTATTTTTAAAGTATCCTTTTAATATTATTCTAGACTCACTAACTACTTCTTTATAATTAGCTTCATGTCTCGAAGCTATCTCTAAATTCTTTATTAACTGTTGAAATTTCACATTTTCTATCTTGTCCACTAAATTTTGAAAAGCTAATTTAATTTTTCCTTGCCTTGATTCTGTAACAAATTTCTCCAAATAGCTTTTTAAAGGATCTTCCATATAAAAAGACGTTTTTTCAATAATTGTTACTATATCAACATTGGTTGAAGCAAAATTTTCTAAATAATTTATAAAATTAGTAATTTGAGAATCTATTTTCTCATATGAAATTCCAGACAAATAATAAATAGAAAAATAACATGCCAATCCAGCAAACATAGCTATAAGTAAATTAAAACCCCAATAATTATTTATAAATTTACTTAAGAAATAAGTTGAAACGACTATTACAATAGTCAATGCAATAAATACTTCTGTTGTAAAAAAACTATATTTTTCTCTTATCCCTGAACGGTTTATCATAATATCTAAGCTTCTTAGTATATTCGTTTCTTCAATATTTCCTTCTACAAGTTTTTGTTTATCACTTTTACTACATCTTTTATCATAACTCTCTTCAAAACTATCAATTACTATTTTTGTAATTTTATTATCCAACCAAAATTTTATAATTCTATATGCATTTATAACTGCTAATAGAAATAATCCTAAATATATAATTATTTTTATATATTTTTCGTCCATATTTTTCCCTCCTATCTTGAATATTCAGCTTTTTTCCTTACTATCTTCTCACAAGATTTATTTATTCTTTTATGTTCTTTGAACACTTGATTAAACTCAAGTTTCCCTAGTTCTTCGTTAAACCCAGATATTTCTACCATCTCCCTAAGCTGAAAATTTTTCATGAAATATATCTTATCTATATCTTTTAACATTTCTAAACATTCTTCTTTTTTATAATCAGAGCCATATTTCATGTAATGCACTATTTTATTTGGTGCATCCATTGCACTGCTACTATGTACTGTACATAAGCAAACACTCCCAGTATAACTTGCATTTATAAAGTCTACAGCTTCAGCTCCCTTTATTTCTCCAATGATAAAATAATCTAAATCTGTAAGTAATCCATTTATCGCTAAATCTTTTAATGAATAATTTATTCTTCCTTCTCCTCTATTTGATACAACCTTTTGGAACATCAAATCTGGGTGTGTATCAGTAAATAACTCTTCTGATTCCTGTATAACCAAACCTGATTTATTATGTGGGATTTCATCTATAAGAGCATTCAACATTGTTGTTTTTCCTGATGCTCCTTTACCACATAAAAGTATAGACATCCCATTTTTTATATCGCTATAAATTTCTTCAAATTCTTCTTTTGTTATCATTCCTACATCTATAAGTTCACTTAACTTACGTTTGTGCTTAGGAATTTTCCTTATTGCTATATAAGGATTGCTTACAGAATTAACATATTCTGATGCCAAATTTATTCTTAAAATAAATTCATCTGATGTTGTTTTATCTGTTATTGATTGTATTGCTGAGATATCAGCAAGACTTGTATGATTTTTAGTTGCTATTAAATTTGCATAACTTCGAATCTCTTCATTTGATTCAAAAATGACCATTGAACTACATCTTTGTCCTAATTTTTTTATTCTAGTTCCATATGGACCCAAAATTTTAATATCACTAATTTGTTTATCATGTATTAATTCATCTAGCTTTCCATAGCCCCAAATTTCACTTTTAAATCTATCTATCATTTTAGAAATTTCATCTTCACTTAGTTTGTGTGGAGCTAAGAATCTCCTTATTTCTTCATAAACATCCTCCTTTTTATTTAAACCTCTTTGTACCATAGATATTATATTAGTTTGTTCTAACAAATACTTTTGTGTTTCTAAATATAGTTTATTAAGTTCTTGCTTTTTAACATCTGTACTTGTTACCTGTTTTAAATCTATTAATTCTTCTAATTCTTTATTAACTTCTTCAGCACTCTCTTTTTCTAAAGGTTTATTCTCTTTCTTTTTTCCAAAAGCCATTAAATTCCCTCACTTTTAAATAAAATTTAATATAATAAATGTGTATTTTAAAATATATATATTTAAAATAAAAAGAGATACTCTTAAAAATATTTTTTAAGAGTATCTCTTTATTTCTTACATACTATTATATATTTTACTAAGATCTTTCACAAAATAGTATATAATATAATTTTTAAAAAACAATTAATATATTTATACCCTCATTAATTGATTTTAATATATATATTTAAATTAATCAAGCTAAAAAATATAGTTTTTTATTTTGTTGAAATTATATTGAAAATTTTATTTGTTCATAATTATATTTTTTTTCATACTTACTATTTTTGATAGATATAAATTTATCATTTATATCTATTAACTTAGAAAAATATTTTATTATTTCCTCTTTAAACTCTTCAGATATTGGAGGATATCCTGCATCAGGTACTAAATTATTTTCTGACTGATTAAAGCTTGTATTTATTTCTTTGAAAGATAAATACATTTCAAAGCATCTTGCAAAAATTTCTGTTGGAGTTTTATAATAATCACGTTTTCTTTTTAAGTAATTATTATTGGTTAACAAAATATAATTTTCATATGCCTCTGTATATTTTTTAATCATGGGAACAAAATCTGTTTGTAATGACAATAAAGTTCCTTCATATAACGTATAGTCTATAAAATGTGCAAATTCATGAAGAAAACTGTCAGGATAGCTTAAGTCTATAGAAATGCAATTTCTATGTGGAAAAAATACTCCCTTTGCTTTATGTTTTCCTAACTTCCTCACTCTTAATTCTGGCTTATAAAAATTTATAAACTTTTCTAGATTCAATAAATTTTTAACATAAATAAACTCCTCTTCTATCAGTTTAAATTTATCTATATCTACATCTTCATCCAACTCTACATACTTAAAATCTTTTAATAATATTGTATGTTCCATTACTTCCTTTATTTTATTAGGTATATTTTTTTTGGTTTCAAAAGCTCTAGCACATTCAGATGATTTATTTTTTTCATACTTTTCTGTTAAAGCTTGAGATATATCTATCATTTGCATAAAACATAATACATTTAATATAAATGTACTTAATCTTTCATCTTCTCTAAACCTTAGAGATTGCTGGATATTAACTAAAGTCACTATATCATCAAGTTTTTTATTTGTGTAGTTATTGTTTGTCTCAAATAAGCACACATTATTAAATTCTTCACTAAAAAAATAATCTTTATTGTGAGAAACTTCTTGATAACATATATCTAACATTTTTAAATAGCCATATATGTATGATATATCTAATACTCTTATCCTTCTATTTGGTTCTCCTGGAACAACCCTATAATAAACATTTAAATTATAAGATTGTTTTATACTTTTTACTCTTTTAGTTGTAAAAACTTCTAGTTTATTTCCTTTTAAATCTGTGATTCTTGCCACATAAAATAAATCTTCTTCTTGAGAAAAAGTTCTCAATTTTTCTTGAAGATTTTGTTCTACTATTAATTTAAGTTCTACATTGAAATTGGTAAATCTTAAATGCTTTTCAATTTCTTCTGAAGTTATATTTTTTAAATCTTTCCCAAAGAAATTAACTATTTTTTCCATGTTTTTCATTATAGATTTACTCTTATCAATCTTTAACTTTGATAATCCTCTCTCTTCCTTACTTCTTTTTAATGTAGTTACTCTTTTTTTCAACATTTTTTACCTCCTTGAACATAAAAATCTCTAGCAACTTATAGTTACTAGAGATTCTTTTATTTTACTTACTGTTATATTGTTACATAACCCAAAATATTTAATATTACATTTTGATATTATAACATTTTTATCTAAATATTACAATTAATTAACTCCTTATCCAGCTTTAAAGAGTAAATTTGTTTATGTTTATTAAAAATTTCTTTTTAAATATCT
>UQBY01000039.1 GCA_900539375.1 uncultured Clostridium sp.
CCTTTCCAGCTTGGAAGGCTGGAGTATTACCGATATACGATACCTGCATACTTGGAGCGAAAGACGGGACTCGAACCCGCAACATCCACCTTGGCAAGGTGGCGCTCTACCAATTGAGCCACTTCCGCATTCCATTACTTGGTCGGGGTGACAGGTCTCGAACCTGCGACCTCATGGTCCCAAACCATGCGCGCTACCATCTGCGCCACACCCCGTTCACTGTTGCTGTATCTCTCAGCGACAATGACTATTCTACCTTAACATTTTTAATTCGTCAATACTTTTTTTATTATAATTTTAATTTTTTTATTTTATTTTTTATTTTTCCAACTAAATATCAAGATAAATCAGGGTTTTCACTAGTTAATTTCTACTTCTTTTAAGTAGCAATTTGGAATTTTTCCTTCTTCTAATTCTATAAATCCAACATATCTTCCCTTAAAATTAGGTAATGATATACTTCCAGGATTCATAAGTATTACTCCATTATACTCTTCTATCATTTGTTGATGAGTATGACCAAATAAAGCTATATCTGCTTCTAATTCTTTTGCTCTATAATAAAGCATATTAACACTTCTCTTAACTCCATATAAATCTCCATGAGTAAAAAATATTTTAAACCCTTCAAGTTCTATATATTGCTCTTTAGGGTATCTATTACTTTCATCACAATTTCCTCTTACACAATATACATCACCCTTAAAGCCTTCTGAAAGGTTATCTATGTCTTCAGAATTATCTCCTAGATGTATTAAAACATCTGCATTTTTTATATAGTCCTTTGCTATATTTATATATCTATTCATTTTATGGGTATCACTAATCACAGCTATCAACATAATTAATCCTCTTACTCCATTCTAATTTATAATTTCCTTAATCCTATTTTTTAATTCTTTTAAAGCACATGCTCTATGACTTACACTATTTTTTTCCTCACTTGATAATTCCCCAAAGGTTTTATTTAATGGGGCATAGAAAAATAATGGATCATATCCAAAGCCTTCTTTTCCTGAAAGTTCTTCTAATATTCTTCCTCTTACTTCTCCTCTTATACTTAAATACTTATCATTTTCATTAACAAGTACTATTTGACATACAAACTGAGCTCCTCTTTTTTCTTTTGGAACACCTTTTAATTCTTTTAATAATTTTTCATTATTTTTTTTATCATTCCCATGCTCTCCTGCATATCTTGCAGAATAAATTCCTGGCTCTCCATTTAAATAATCCACTTCTAATCCTGAATCATCTGCCATAACTATAAATTCCTTTTCTCCTCTATTTTTCAAAAAGTTTGCTATTTCAGATGCTTTCTTTTTTGCATTTTCTTCAAAAGTATTTCCATCTTCTTCAATATCTATATTTATGTTTTCATCTTTTAAAGATTTTATTTCAAATGGAAGCCCTTCTAATATTTTCTTTATTTCTTCTATTTTATGTGCATTATTACTTGCTAATATTATTTTTTTCATATAAAGTTAATTTCCCCCTGTTCCTATCCACAAAGCATCCATTTTTAATGAATCCTTTTGAACTTGAATCATTTGTTTTATGCCTTTTTCACCTAAGTCTAAAAGTTCATTTAATTCTCCTCTTGAAAAAGGTTTTTCTTCTCCAGTTCCTTGAACTTCTACAAATTCACCTTCATCTGTCATTATTATGTTCATATCAACCATAGCTTTAGAATCTTCTTCATAACATAAATCAAGAATTTTTTCTCCATTTAAAATTCCAACACTAGTTGCTGCAACAAAATTTCTTATTGGATAAACTTTAAAAGGTTTTGTTTTATGAATTTTATTAATTGCATCTACCATAGCTATAAAGGCTCCTGATATTGAAGTAGTTCTAGTTCCTCCATCTGCTTGTATTACATCACAATCTATCCACAATGTTCTCTCACCTAAAGCTTTTAAATCAACTACAGACCTTAAAGCTCTTCCTATTAGTCTCTGAATCTCCATAGTTCTTCCATCAAGTTTTAATCTTGCTATATCTCTAACCTTTCTAGTTCCTGTAGACCTTGGTAGCATATTATATTCTGCTGTTATCCATCCTTCTCCTGAACCTTTTAAAAACTGTGGAACCCTTTCTTCTACGGATACATTACATAAAACTTTAGTATCTCCAACTTCAATATAAACTGAACCTTCAGCATATTTAGTATAATTTCTAGTTACTTTTACTGGTCTTATTTGTTCATTTTTTCTTCCATCTATTCGCATTATCTAATCACCTTCAAATTTTATTTTACATTAAATATATGATTTTATGCACTTTTTTTTCCATTTACTCATATTAATTAAATAAGAATATTAATATGAGGTGAATTCTTTGAAATATATTGGCCCATTTTTTAGAATGAATAGTCTTTCTATAGAAGAGATAAAAGGACAACTCTTCTATTTATCAAAAGAAGCTATGAAAATAATTGCTCTTAATTCCAAATGTGGAATAACTTTATCAAATAGAAATTCTAAAAAATCTTCTTCTAAAAATGATATTAACATATTAAATGACTTTTCTCCACTAGTATGTGTATATAAAAAATCTTCTCCAACTTTTGTACACAATAAAACCTCAAGAAGTTTTGATGAGAGCTCTTTTAAAAAAGATATATTGCCCTCTACTAATGCTTTTATGACATTATCTTTATTAGAATTAAATAAAACTTATTCAAATTATACTTGCGAAAATAAAAATATTTCTTCTATAAAAGATATTTATAAAAATCTTTGTGAATCTCAATTAAATTTTTATTGTGAAAATTTAAGAAATTCAGAAGGCTTTTTTGTAGAGAAAAAAAATGTTTCTGATAGTAATTCAAAAAACTTTAGTGTAGTTGATAAAAATAAAAAATTTAATTTTTCTGACCAGGCATTTATGATGATTGCGTATTATATGTACTCAATAAATTATTCTGAAGAAGATATAAGCAAAGATTATAAAAGCTTTTCTTTAGAAATATTACAAATGTTTTTAGACTTTAAGGAAGCTTTATATAACTTATCTTTTAATGAACTTTGCAAAATTCTTCTAGCCTTAAATATTTTCTTTGATATTTCTAAAAATGAAGATAGTAAAATATTATTAATAGATTTAACAGACTTTCTTATAAATAAATTTGATGAAAAAGATTATTTTCAGGATTCAATAGAAAGTTGTTCTTTATTTTATATAATTTTATTAGATTCTTTTAAACATACTGACATAAATAATTTTTATGAAAAGGCTGAAGAAATATTAAATAAATTAAAAAGTTTATATGATGATGAAAAATTTATCTTTATTACTGAACCTAATAAAAAAGAAATTAAATATTCTTCTTTAGAAATATGTTTTTATTTTTTAGCACTTCTTTTAAGCTATAAAGAAAAAGAATCTACAATTCAAGATAGAAATATGATTTCTAACTTATATAAAAAATATTTTATAAACTCATCACTAGTTTTAAGTTGGCCTGAAGCCCCAACTCTTGATGAAATGGAAAGGTATCGTAGTCTTTCATTAAAATCAAAGGATATGTTAAATGAAACATTTTTTAGAATGCCAAATTCTCTATCTCCTAATAATACTGGAATTGCCCCTGTTTTTTCAAAGAGTGTTACTTATTCTTTAAAGAAAAATTCCTTTAGAGATTCTAAAGCTTCTTTTGATAGTAGTAAAAATATTTATCTATTTTTTATGTTTATCTATTATTTAAAAGATGATGTAATGTCTTATTTATTTCCTGAATCTAATAAAGAAGATACTGCAAATAACATTGAAGAAACAGAAACTAAATCTGATATAACTGAAGAAATTACAAGTGAAAATATGAATAAAGAATAGGGCTTAACTTATAGCTCTATTTTTTTATATTTGATAAATCCAAATTTCCATTTCCATCTAAAAAAACATTAGATACTTTATTTGATATTGCAATATTTTTATTTATAAAGGCAATAGGTAATATTCTATAGCTATTAAATAATTCTTCTTCAAATTTTTCATAATCACTTGATATATCAATTTCATCTTTTATATTTTCTTTTTCTTTTTTATCAAATCCATAAATTATATTTTTATAAAATTCACTTAAGTTATTTACATCATACTCACTTAATATCATTATTAAATCATATCGTTTTTGAAGTTCTAAATCTTGAAATTCACTATTTTTTACAAAAGAACAGTTTAAATTTAATGACAAATTATTTTCAAAAAATTCTTTTAAGCTATTTCCAATAGCTCTATTATCTTCATTATCCTCTGCTAATAAAGTTATAACCTTTGGTATATTAATATTTTCATCTATATTATTTGTGTTTACTTTCCTATTTTGAAGTTTTGTTAAATCCTCATTTTCATATCTAAAATAACTTCCTTCTGACAATTCTATTCTTGATGAATTTTCTTCTTGAAAGTTTGAAACACCTTCACATATTTTTTTATACAATATTTTTCTTTGATTTAAATCTAGATTATCATTTATACACATATATATACCCTTATTTTCAGGTATAGTTATAAGTCTTCCTTCTTTTTCTAACCTTGTAAGTTGATTTTTAGGAGGATTTAATACAATATCTCTATCATTAACTTCAAAATATGCCATAGCTAATTCTTTATTTTCATCTTTTATAAATGTTATTTCCTGTTTTTTTTCACTATTTTCTTTTAGTATAAGCATATCATCATTTATATATGCTATTGAATAATTTCCAGAATAAATAATTTTTTCATAGTTATCTAATATATTTTCCCAATATGATAAATTTTTTCTTATTCTATATTGAGGTTTTGTTAATTCTTCTAAAAAATTTTCATTTACTTTATTTAATCTAATTTTAACTATATTATCATCTTTAGTAATTGCTACTTCTTCTTCAAAATTTCCTATTCCATTTCTATAATTAGTAGCTCCATATATATCTAATAAAGCTAATATATTATTAGTATCCTCTTTTAGCATTAATTCTTTTAAAAAATTTATTACATCATTTGAATTTATTTTTTTTCCATTGCTCCAATATTTATCATTTCTTATGTGAAATTTATATTCTATTTTATCCTCTGATACTTCTATATTCTCTGCTAAAACTGGATTTATATTTCCTTCACTATCTTTTTCTACTAAGGGTATGCTAGTTGCACATATAATGTCTTCATCTCTTTTGCTTAATTTAGTAATCTTTTCTAAGTTTTTAGGTATATTATCTACTGAATATGTTATACCATCACTTTTTATATCTTTATCCTCTTTTTTAACATCTATAAAAAATGCTAATAATATTAATATTAAACTAATTATTATTATTGAAATAATGCCTTTTTTCACTTTTATCAACTTCCTTTATAGTCTAGTATTAAAATTATATCCATCTTTTCCTAACTATAATCATTTTTCATTTATTTGTGGTATAATATCAGTATATTTTTATGGAGGTTTTTTTAAATGTCAATATTATATGCTGCAACTTGTATTGTTGGTATTGTATTTATGATAGTATTTATGTTTATAGGAATTTGGCTTTTTATTGTAGCTTTAAAAGCTTATCATCAATTAAAGTATAAAAACTTTATTTTAGAGAAAATATATCAAAAAATGAATACTGATAAAAATACTATAGACACTGATGCTCTTTCAGATAGTTTTGATTTTTTTGACTTAGGAAAGGAAAATGCCAAAAATGATTTTAATTTAACTGAAGTTAGAAATGAAAAGTTTCATAAATAATCATAATATCTAAAAATAAAACCAGCTAGTATAATATAATCCTAGCTGGTTTTTACTATTTAAATTATAAATTTAATCCTTTATCTTCTTCACATCCAAGAACTATATTTAAACATTGAATTGCAGCCCCTGATGCACCTTTTCCTAAATTATCAAAACGAGATGATATAAGTATTCTATCTTCATTACCTGTTACAAATATTTGAAGTCCATCCCATCCTGAACAATTATTACTTCCTAAGAATCCTCTTGAGTCTTCTTCAGAACCAAATGGCATAACTTTTATAAATTTCTCACCTTCATAAAACTTTTCAAAGAAGGCATGTATTTTTTCTGGTGTTTGGTCCCCTTTTAAATATTCTGAGTATAATGGAAGTGAAACTAACATACCACTATAATAATCTGCTACTATTGGTGAAAATAATGGTTCCTTAGAAAGTTTTGTTATTTTCTTCATTTCTTTAAGATGTTTATGCTTTTGACTTAGTGCATATTCTCTAGGTGATTTTAATTCTTCTATAGGATTTTCCCCTTCATATTCAGCAATCATATTTTTTCCACCACCACTATATCCAGTTAATGAAAAACTTGCTACTGGATAATCTGTTGGTAAAATTCCTCCTGCAATTAGTGGATATACTAAAGAAATAAACCCTGTTGCATGACATCCTGGAACTGCTATACGCTTTCCATTTTTTATTGCTTCTCTATGTTCCTTTGAAAGTTCTGGGAAACCATAAGCCCATCCCTCTTCAGTTCTATGAGCTGTTGAGGTATCAATAATTGTAACATGGTCATTTTCTACTAAAGAAACAGATTCTCTAGCTGCTGCATCTGGCAAACAAAGAAATGTTATATCAGATTCATTTATAAGTCTTTTTCTTTCATTAATGTCTTTTCTAAGTTCATCTGATATTGTCATTAATTCTATATCATCACGATTTTGAAATCTTTCATGAATTCTAAGACCTGTTGTTCCTGCACTACCATCTATAAATATTTTTGTTTTCATTTACTCTTCCCCCTAAGTTGTTGTATATAAATTTATCTTTTTACCACACTAATAGAAAATAATAATCCAATACATATTGCAAAACTTAATATTGAATATGATAATTTTCTTCTACCATTTTCTTTTATAAAATAATTTAATGATAATAACCCCATGTTAATTGCTAAGCCAATTTGAATTGGCAAATATGAGTCAAAAATACTTCCAATGTTAACAAATTCGTAGGAGGTTAATATTGTACATATTATCAATATACTAGTTAACCATCCTGCTGCGAAATTTAAAATTCCTATAATTTTTTTCATTTTCTACTCACCTATCATCATTTTAAATTCTTTTTCTGAAATGATTTTAATGCCTAACTCTTCTGCTTTTTTTAATTTTGAACCTGCCTCTTCACCAGCTAAAACATAATCAGTTTTCTTACTTACACTTCCTGAAACCTTAGCTCCTAAAGATTCAAATTTTTCTTTTATACTTATTCTAGTATAATCCTCAAGACTTCCAGTTACAACAACAGTTTTCCCTTTAAATAAACTTTCTGTAACTTCTTGTTCTTCATATTTAGGATTTACTCCTAAATTTAGTAATTCATTAATGGTATTTAAAACTTTTTCTTCTCTAAAAAATTCATAAACACATTCAGCAATTATATCCCCTACATCTGATACTTCCACTAATTCTTCTAAGGTAGCTTTCTTTAATCCTTCAAGAGACTTAAACTTCTTTACTAAATCCTTAGCTGTTTTTGCTCCTACATTAGGAATTCCAAGGGCATATATAAATGCATAAAGTTCACAATCTTTACTTTTTTCTATAGCATCAAGAAGGTTTTGAGCTTTCTTTTCTCCAAACTTTTCTAAAGTCATAAGTTCTTCTTTATTAAGTTTATATAAATCAGAAATAGACTTTATATTAAGCTTTTCAAATAATTGCTCTGCTGTTTTTTCAGAAAATCCTGCTATATTCATTGCTTCTCTAGATGCATAATGAACAATACTTTTTACTAATTGAGGCTTACAAGATAAAGTGTTTTCACAAAAATAATGTGCTCCATCTAATACCAAATGACTTCCACAAGCTGGGCATACTTTAGGTGCCTTTATTTCTTCTGAACCTTCTAAAGACTCAGGTACAACACCCATAATTTCTGGTATAACATCATTAGACCTTCTTACAAATACCTCAGCACCTATTCTTACTCCCTTTCTTTTTATATCATCCATATTATTTAAAGTTGCTCTTTTTACTGTAACTCCAGCAAGTTCTATAGGTTCAAGTAATGCAGTAGGACCAACTCTTCCACTTCTTCCAACATTCCATTCTACTCCAAGAAGTTTTGTTGTAGCTTCTTGTGCTTCAAATTTATAAGCTATTGCCCATTTAGGGAATTTTACAGTATAACCTAAAAGTTCTCTTGTTTTTATATCATCAATTACAATTACAAGTCCATCAATATCATAATTAAGGTCAAATCTTATATTTTTTATATATTCTATTTCATTTTCTATTTCTTCCATAGAAGTACAAACTTTAAGATAATTATCAACAGGAAGACCTTTTTCTTTAATAAAGTCCATCATTTCTAAATAGGTTTTAAATTGTGTTCCTTCTTTGTATCCTACATCATAAAAAAATGCTGATAAATTTCTATTTGCAGTTTCTTTTACATTTAAATTTCTTAAAGCACCTGCTGCTCCATTTCTTAAATTTTTTAAAGGAACTGTTGCATTTTTATTATATTCCTCAAAGGCTTCAACTGTCATTATAGCCTCTCCATGAACTTCTAATAAGTCATTATTATCTATCTTTAGTGGAATAGATTTTATTGTTTTTACTTGAGCTGTTACTTCCTCACCAACTGTTCCAGTTCCTCTTGTAGCAGCCGTAATTAAAACTCCATTTTCATCATAAGTTAAGTTAATTGTAAGACCATCAAATTTTTTTGTTAAAACATATTTTAAATCTGGAAGGTCTTCTCCCTGCTCTCTCATTTCATTTACAAACTTAACATTTCTATTATGCCACTCTTTTAGTTCTTCTATTGTTTTTGCTTTATCCATACTCCAAAGAGGTGCTTTATGAGTATATTTATTAAATCCTTCAAGAACAACATCACCAACTCTTAAAGTTGGAGAATAAGGAAGAACATACCCTTCCTCTATTTCAAGCTTTTTTAATTCATCATATTTTTTATCATATTCTTTATCTGTAACAGTAGGATTATCTAAGGAATAATATTCATAAGAATATCTATTTAATTCCTCTACAAGTTCTTCTATTCTCTTTTTATTATCCATTTACTCCTCCTATTTTTATACAAACTCTAATTTTGCAAAAGATAATAGTAACATCTTAATACCTTGTTTATCAAAGGCAATAGTAACTTTTTTATCATCACCTGAAGGTGCTACTGAAACTATAGTTCCTATGCCAAACTTACTATGTTTAACTTTAGCACCTAAAACTATATTATCCTTTGTAACAAATTTTTTATTTTCATCTTCTGAATTTTCTAATGTCTTATTTGTGTTCTTTGAAGAATTATAAAGATTTCCCCTAAGGCTATGAGGATTATTTGTTATTTCACTTCTATTTAAATATTGTTTATTAGAATTTTTATACATTCCTCTTTCATTTACATATTCTTTTAAACTTGAAGATACCTCATCTATAAAATCAGACTGACTATAGCTTACTGTTCTTCCAAATACTTTTCTTACTTCAGCTGAAGTCATATATAAACATTCCTTAGCCCTTGTAATAGCAACATAGCAAAGTCTTCTTGACTCTTCCATTTGAGCTTCTACTTCTAAATCAGTCATACTTGGGAATATTCCATTTTCCATTCCTACCATAAATACAACTGGAAATTCTAATCCCTTTGCACTGTGAATTGTCATAAGTACAACTGAGCCTTCTCCTTCTTCTTCCTCCTGAAGTTTATCTGTATCTTGAACTAAAGATACCTTTTCTAAATATGCTTCTAAACTCTTATCTTCACTTGTATTTTCAAAATCAACAGCATCTGAAACAAGTTCCTCTAAATTTTCCACTCTACTTCTATCTTCTATGTCTTTAGAATTTTTAAGCTGATTTAAGTAACCAGTATCTTCTAAAATAGTTTCTATAAGATTTGAAACTGACATAGTATCTTTCATATCCATAAAACTTTCCATAAGTTCTGTAAACTTTTCTATACTTGTTGCATTTCTTGCTGTTAAGTTTGGATTTCCTCTTGCTGCTAAAAGAGAATCCCATAAATCTAATTCAAAGTCATCTGCAAATTCTTGAACCTTATTAACAGTTGCATCTCCTATACTTCTTTTAGGAACATTAATTATTCTTTTTAAACTTACATCATCTTGAGGGTTTACAATAACCTTAAGATAACAGAGTAAATCCTTTATTTCCTTTCTATCAAAAAATCTTGTTCCTCCAATAATTTTATAAGCTATTCCTCTTCTTCTTAAAGTTTCTTCAAATAAACGAGATTGAGCATTAGTTCTATATAAAATTGCAAAATCATCATTTTTTCTATTTTCACTATATTTTAAATCTGCAATTGTTTTTGCTACAAAATCACTTTCAGCTCTATCATCAAAGGCCCTGTAAATTTTTATTTTACTTCCGTCCTCTTGTTCAGTTCTTAAAGTTTTACTTTTTCTATAAGCATTATTTTTTATAACAACATTTGCAGCATTTAATATATTTCCTTTAGACCTGTAATTTTCTTCAAGCTTAATTATTTTACACTCTGGATAATCTTTTTCAAAGTCTAATATATTAGTAACATCTGCCCCTCTCCAAGTGTAGATGGCTTGATCATCATCGCCAACCACACATAAGTTCTTATATTTATTTGCAAGAAGTTTTACAAATTCATATTGTGCTTTATTGGTATCTTGATATTCATCTACCATAATATATTGGAATTTATTTTGATAAAATTCTAAAACATCAGGATTTTTCTTAAATAACTCAACAGTTTTAGATATTAAATCATCAAAATCCATAGCATTATTTTCTTTAAGGCTTTTTTGATACATTACATAAACATCTGCTATTTTATTTTCTCTATAATTACTTTCAAACTCCCTTTTATAACTTTCAGGGCTTTGCATTCTATCTTTAGCTCTTCCTATTTTCCCTAAAATTTCTTTATGGTCAATATCTTTTGAATCTATATTAAGTTTTTTCATGCAATCTGTTATTAAAGTTTTTTGGTCTGAAGTATCATAAATAGTAAAATTCTTTTTATATCCAATTTTATCTGCTTCTCTTCTTAAAATTCTTACACAGGTTGAGTGGAATGTAGATATCCACATATTATCTGCTCTTTCACCAACAAGTGCTTTAACTCTATCCTTCATTTCTTTAGCTGCCTTATTAGTAAAGGTAATTGCTAAAATTTTATATGGAGGAATATCTAAATCCTCTATCATATGTGCCATTCTATATGTAAGTACTCTAGTTTTTCCAGAGCCTGCACCTGCTAATATAAGAACCTGCCCATTTATTGTGCTTGCACCTTCATACTGTTCTTTATTAAGTAATGATTTTAAATCCAAAATTTCTTCCTCCTCTTAAAACTCCACATTATTATAGCATATTTTTTATTTTTAATTTTATATTTATGATTATTACCACCTTTTCAGATTTACTATCTAAAATTATAAATTCACTTAACATTTTATCATAAAAAAACTATATATTTATTAAATTTAAATCTTTTGTAAAGTTTAATCATTGTAAATAAATTATAATTTTTTTATTTAGCCTAAATCTTAAAAGAATTGTAATTGAAAAGTTAATTAAGTAAATATATAATTTACACTATAAAAACGAATTCATGGAGGAATAATTAATATTGGAAACAAAATATATATACCTTATATTTTCTAAAACAGGTACATGGCTTTCTAATTTAATAAGTATTATTACAAAAAGTCCATATACTCATGTTGCTTTAAGTTTTGATGATAAATTTAATTCTTTATATACCTTTGGTAGAGTTAATCCTAACAATCCTTTTTCTGGTGGCTTTACAATTGAAAGTCTTAATGCTGGAGTATATAAAAAATGTCTATCATCATCTTGTTCAATTTATAAAATACCAGTAACATTTGAACAATTAAATAGGCTAAAAAAAGAACTAGATAAATTTGTTTATTCAGATATGACCTTTAGATATAACTTTCTTGGATTAATTTTCCTTCTTTTAGATAAACCATTTGAAAGAAAAAGACATTACTTTTGTTCTCAATTTGTAACTATGCTTTTAGAAAAAAGTGATATTTGGCATAGTTCTAAAGCTATAGGCCTTACTCGTCCTATGGATTTAATGATTATTGAAAATAAAGAATTAATCTTTAAAGGTTTTGTTAATAACATTTTTATAAATGATGAAACTCTAACAGCTTAAAAAATATTAACTCTTTATTTTTTTTTTATATTAGATTAAAATTAAATATAATTGTAAGTATAAATATAATTTACTATATTTATCTTAGCAGACTTAATTTTTTTACTTTTAAGGAGGAAATTTAATATGTCAACTGAAAACAATTCTTCTAATTTTATTAGAAACATAATTATAGATGACTTAGAAAGTGGAAGAACTTCTGAGGTTATAACTCGTTTTCCACCTGAACCAAATGGTTATCTACATATTGGTCATGCAAAATCTATATGTTTAAATTTTTCACTTGCTGATGAATTTAATGGAAAAACTAATTTAAGATTTGATGATACAAATCCTATTAAAGAAGATACAGAATATGTTGAATCTATAAAAGAAGATGTTAAATGGCTTGGTTTTGACTGGGATAACCTTTTCTTTGCATCTAACTATTTTGATACAATGTATGAAAAAGCTATTCTTCTTATAAAAAAAGGAAAAGCTTATGTTTGTGACTTAACAGCTGATGAAATAAAAGAATATAGAGGGTCATTAACAGAACCTGGTAAAGACAGTCCTTATAGAAATAGAACTGTTGAAGAAAATTTAAATCTTTTTGAAAGAATGAGAAATGGCGAATTTAAAGATGGAGAAAAGGTTCTTAGAGCTAAAATAGATATGTCTTCTCCTAATATAAATATGAGAGACCCTATAATATATAGAATTGCTCATTCAACTCACCATAACACAGGCGATAAGTGGTGTATTTATCCAATGTATGACTTTGCTCATCCATTAGAAGATGCTATTGAAGGAGTAACTCATTCAATATGTACTTTAGAATTTGAAGACCATAGACCTCTTTATGACTGGATTGTAAAAGAATGCGAAATGGAAAATGTTCCAAGACAATATGAATTTGCAAGATTAAATATTACAAATACAGTTATGAGTAAGAGAAAACTTAAGCTTCTTGTTGATAATAAAATTGTTGATGGTTGGGATGACCCAAGAATGCCTACTATTGCAGGACTTAGAAGAAGAGGCTATACTCCAAAATCTATAAGAAACTTCTGTAGTGAAATAGGAGTTGCAAAATCTGCATCAACTGTTGATGAACAAATGCTTGAATATTTTATAAGAGAAGATTTAAATATATCTTCTGAAAGAGCTATGGCTGTTATAAATCCATTAAAACTTGTTATAACTAACTATCCAGAAGGACAAAGTGAATTACTTCCTGTTGAAAAGAATCCTAATGATAAAGAAGCAGGAACTAAAAATGTTACTTTCTCTAGAGAATTATACATTGAAAGAGAAGATTTTATGGAAAATCCACCAAAGAAATATTTTAGACTTTTCCCAGGAAATGAAGTAAGACTTAGAGGTGCTTACTTTGTAAAATGTACTGATGTTATAAAAGATGAAGAGGGAAATGTATTAGAAATTCATTGTACTTATGACCCAGAAACTAAGAGTGGAAGCGGATTTACTGGAAGAAAAGTTAAAGGAACAATTCACTGGGTAGATGCAAATAATGCAGTTCCTGCAGAATTTAGACTTTATGAACCATTAATTCTTGATGATGTGGAAGAAAATAAAGGAAAGGATTTCTTAGACCAAATAAATCCAAATTCTTTAACTGTTTGTAATGGATATGTAGAAGCAGATTTAAAAGAAGCTAAAGGAAATACAAAATATCAATTAGTTAGAAATGGATACTTTAATGTTGACCCTAAAGATTCAACTAAAGACCATCTTGTACTTAATAGAATAGTTTCATTAAAGAGTTCTTTTAAACTATAAAATAATCTTAACTTTATTATAAATATAATAAGGCATATAGATTAATCATTACTGATTATCTATATGCCTTTTAAAGTTTTATTAAATAAATTTCTTAAATCTTTCTCTAACCTTTTCTTCACCCATTATTTGCATTATTGTATATAAATCTGGTGTATTTGCTCTGTGAGTTAAAGCTGCTCTTACAGCTCCTGCCACATCTGAAACCATTCCCTTATATTCTTCTGGGTTTTTCTTATATTTCTTTCTATCTGTTGCATAGCCAAGTTCTACTGCTACTGCTTTTAATTCATTAAACCAAGTTTCTTGGTCTGTGTTAAAGTTATAAGCTTTTTCATAAGCTTCTATAACTCTCTTTGCTTCTTCTAGTTCTAATGTTTTTGGTAATTCTATATTTTCATCTTTATCAAATAATTCATCAAAGAAATAGAATATTTTTTCTCTTACATCACTCCACTTAGCAAAGTCTTTTCTTGGCTTAGGCCCTTCTTTATCTATGTTAAATACTTCCTTCATCATAGCTTCATTTTTAGTAACTAATTCATACATTTCTGTGTCAAATTCTTTAGACCAATTAACATAGTAATTATACACATCTACTGCTTTAATTTTTGATATAACATTTTTACTTACATCATTAAGTTTTAAAATATCAAATAAAGCTCCACTTTTACTCATCTTATCTAAAGAAACAGGGAATTCATGATAATCCTTATCTGGATTTTCTTCTCTCCACTCTTCATAAGTTGAGTTTATAATATTTAATATATATTCAATAACAGATACCATTGGATATCCTTCTTCTTTATAGTAGCTTACAGCACTTTCTGGGTCCTTTCTCTTACTAAGCTTTCTCTTTTTATTAGTACCTTCTTCTATTTTCATTACATTTGGAATATGAGCATAATTTGGAGTTTCAAATCCTAACATGCTAAATAATTGTAAATGTATTGGTAAAGATGAAAGCCACTCTTCTCCTCTTATAACATCTGTTGTATGCATTAAAGCATCATCAATAGCATGGGCAAAGTGATATGTAGGAAGTCCATCAGATTTTATTATTACTATATCTTGGTCATTTTCTGGGAATGAAATATCTCCCTTTATTAAATCATGAAATTCTACTCTGTTTTCTGGATTTCCAGGTGATTTTAATCTTACTATATAGCTTTCTCCATTTTCTATTCTCTTTATTGCATCCTCTGAAGAAATATTTCTACATGTTGCATATTCTCCATGATATCCTGGAGTAACTTTCTCTGCCATTTGCTTTTCTCTAACAGCATTTAATTCTTCAGCTGTACAAAAACAAGGATATGCTAAACCTTTTTTAACTAAATCCTTAGCAAAAGTTTTATATATTTCTCTTCTTAAACTTTGCTTATATGGACCATATGCTCCAATTTCACTTTCTTCCCCTGTCATTCCTTCATTAAAGTTCATACCAAAGTTATTCATTGTTGCTATTGTATCTTCAATAGCACCTTTAACTTCTCTTTTTTGGTCTGTGTCTTCTATTCTTAAGTAAAATACTCCTTCACTTTGGCTTGCTAATCTTTCATTTATTAAAGCTGCAAAAACTCCACCTATATGTTGAAATCCTGTTGGACTTGGTGCATATCTAGTAACTCTTGCCCCTTCTTTTAAGTTTCTCTTAGGATATTTTTCTAAATAATATTCTTTTTCTTTATCCACATTAGGAAACATAATATCAGCTAACTTTTCAAAACTCATCTTTTCACCATTCCTTATTTATTATTTTAGCATTGCATAAAAAAATCCTTTATTCTTAAAAGAACAAAAGAATTATATTCTCTATTGAAATTCAAAATAAAATTATTTTATTAACTCTAATAATTATATATGTTCTAAAAATTATTATCAACTTTTTTTCCATATATTCATATATACAAAAAACACAGTCCTTGGGGCGAGACTGTGTTCTAGCAATAAGCAATAAATAAAGTGGGGACAATTTATCCTTGCAACTTGTATTATAGGGTATAAAGTCTAAAATTGCAATAATTTTAAATTAGAAATACTTCCTTTTTTTAATTTAATAACTTTTTAGTAAAGCAATTTCTTCATCTGTAAGTTCTCTATATTCACCCTCTTCTAAATCTTCATCTAAAGAAATTCCTCCAAATTGTATTCTTTTTAAATATACAACTTCCTTTCCTAAAGATTGAAACATTCTTTTTACTTGATGAAATTTTCCTTCTTGAATAGTTACTAAAACTTCAGAACCTTCTTCTGTTGAATTTAATATTTCAAGCTTACCTTCTTTACACACATATCCATCATCTAGCTTTATTCCAGCTTTAAAAGCTTTAATATCCCTTTCTCCAACTGGCTTATCTATTTTAGCATAATAAACTTTATCCACATGCCACTTAGGAGATATTAGTCTATGATTTAACTCTCCATCATTAGTTAGAAATAATAATCCTACAGTATCTTTATCAAGTCTTCCTACAGGAAAGGGTTGAAATGCTTGATGGTCAATTTCTAATAAATCAATAACTGTTTCATCTCTGTTATCAAAAGTAGCTGAAACAACTCCATCTGGCTTATTCATCATTAAATAAATATATTTTCTATAAAATATTTCCTCTCCATTTACCTTTATAACTGATTTTTCTGGGTCTACTGAAAAACCACTATCTTTTATTATCTCTCCATCAACTTCTATAAGCCCCTTTCTTGCTAGTTGCTTAATTTCTTTTCTACTTCCGTATCCTAAATTTGAAATAATTTTATCTAATCGTTCCACTAACTTAACAACTCCTACTTTTTATTTTCTGCACTATACTACTTGAAAACTACTTTCATAATAATCTTCATAACTTACCTTTTTATAAAAACTTTTAGCAAGAACCATAATTTTATAGTTTCCTTTTAAAAATGGTATAAATGTATATCTATTTTTTCTACTATAACTTTGAACCTTTACCCAATTATCATTTTCCATAATATAAAATTCATAGCATACTTCCTTTCCTCCATTACTTTCTGCAATAAAGGTTATTTCCTTATTTACATTTACAACATCTTTATCTAAAGTAATCTTTGTATTTATTATAGGTGCTCTTTCAAGAACATAAAAGGATATTTTTTTCTTGCTATCATATTCTCCTTCACATTTCACATTCTTTGCATATATATCAATAGTATACTTTCCAGAACATTTAGGATTAATTTGAAGCTTTTTATTATTTATAAATCCTGTATCCTCTACTTCATAACCATTTATTTTAGTTACATATCTTATAAGAACATTTTTAGTATTTTGCACAATAACCTCTGTATCTATTATATCATCAATTAAATAATTATTCTTATTTGGCAATAAAACATAATCTATTTCCCCTGGAATATATTCTTTAGCTTTTAGATATAAAATTGTATGGCTATCATACTCTTTAGTAGTATACTTATCTTTAACCTTAATTTCAACCTTATATTCTCCCTTTTCATCTGGGGTAAAGTTAAGCCAATTTGAATAACCAAAAGGAACTACCTCTTTTTCTTTTTCATTACAATAAATTATAAAAGAATATTTAAGTTTAACCCCTCCCTCTGCTAATACCTTTATATTAACTGGTTGACCAACTAATATTTTATTTTCATTATCAACTACAATATCCACTAATTTTACTGGTTTATCTGCTTTTTTATCAATAGTAAACTTTATAATTCTTCTTTCTTCACATTCCCCTTTAAAGGACTTATCTTTACACATTAATGTTAATATATAATCCCCCTCAAGATTTGGAGTCCAATCATAACTACTTTCTTTTATATAGCCTGAATCATAAGCTAAAGGACCTTCAATTATATATCTATAAAATAATTCTATACCACCTTCTGCCTCTGCCTTTAGTTTTATCTTAGTTCCATTTATTTGTGGGGAACTCATATCTGTAATAAAATTATTAATTTTTACATTTACATAAGGCTTTACCTTATATACCATAAGGGCTCTATCATCATATTCTGCAACAGATAATATATCCCTTACCATACAAAGAAGTTTATATTCCCCTGCTTCACTTTCTTTAAAAGAAACCACATTTTTTGAGGAATAATCCTGTATACATATAGCTTTTCCCTCTTTATTCACCTTTAAAAATTTATATAAAAGACTTCTTTTATCTCCAATAGTAGCTTCAACCTTAAATATTAATTCTTCATTAACTAATAAATTTTTAGTAAGACATTTAAAGTTAGATATTTCTATTTGATTAGGTGCTTTTGCTTTAAATGTAATTGTAGAAAATTCATCAAATACCTCTGTTGAATCAACTCTTTTACACTCAATAAGTATATCCTGTTTTCCTTCATTATTTACTGTATATAAAAGTTTATTATCCATAGAATAATCTTTTATAATTTCCCAATCCTTATTATTTTTTTTATGCCAAAATCTAAACAATAAAGTTTTTTCACTTCCTATAACCTCTACTTCTAATTTTTCCCCAACTGTAATAGATTCATTTGAAACTATTATATCTTCAATTAACCTATCATTCTTTTTTTCTTTTATAACATACTCTTTTTTAACTATACAATGAAATGATTTTCTGGAATCAGCTTGTTTTCCTTGTACCATTATTATATAATTACCTTCATTTTTAGGAGTCCATCTATAAGTACTTATTTCAGAAAAGTCTTGAACCGTATTCCACACCCCATCATTACCAATTATAAACTTATACTCTATTTTCTCTTTTCCACTATAAACAGCTTTAATTAAAATTTCCTGATTTAAAGTTTGTGGACTATCTTTATCACAAATTATCTGTAGCTCTTCCAACTCTCTCACCTCATTACCTCTTTTAAGATATTTTACCATATTATGTAATATTAATCTATATACTTTTACATTTTTGTTTTCTATAAAATCTCTAAATATAATTTTAAATTCTCACTTATTTTTATAAAAAAAGTCAAAAATAATAGGAGATACTTTAAAAGTATCTCCTAAGCTATTTTAAAATTATAATTATAGTCTCTTTTCTAGAGCTTCTTTCATATCTTCATATCCTGGCTTTCCAAGTAAAGCAAACATATTCTTCTTGTATGCTTCAACACCTGGTTGGTTAAATGGATTTATTCCTAGTAAGTATCCACTAATTCCACAAGCCTTTTCAAAGAAGTAAACCATTTGTCCAAAATAATATGGAGTTAATTCTGGTACATTAACAACTATGTTAGGAACTCCTCCATCATTGTGAGCAAGTAATGTTCCTTGACATGCCTTCTTATTTACATAATCCATATCTTTTCCAGCAAGGAAGTTTAATCCATCAAGATTTTCTTCATTTGCTTCTATTGTAACTTTCTTTCTTGGAGCTTCCACATTTATTACTGTTTCAAAAAGGTCTCTTCTTCCTTCTTGAATGTATTGACCCATTGAATGAAGATCCATTGAAAAGCTTGCAGCTGCTGGGAATAATCCCTTATTGTCTTTACCTTCTGATTCTCCATATAATTGTTTCCACCATTCATTGAATGATATTAATGCTGGTTCATAGTTAACTAGCATTTCTATAGATTTTCCCTTATTGTATAAAATGTTTCTTATTGCTGCATATTTGTAAGCATCATTTTCTTGTAATGATGGATTAGCATATTCTTCTCTAGCATCTGCTGCACCTTGCATCATTTCTGCTATATCAATTCCTGCTGCTGCAATTGGAAGTAATCCAACTGGTGTAAGAACTGAGAATCTTCCTCCAACATCGTCTGGAACTACGAAAGTTTCATATCCTTCTGCATCTGCTAATGTTTTTAAAGCTCCCTTTGCTTTATCAGTAGTTGCATATATTCTATTTTTAGCTTCTTCTTTTCCATATTTCTTTTCTAAGTAATCTTTAAATATTCTAAATGCTATAGCAGGTTCAGTAGTTGTTCCTGATTTAGATATAACATTTACTGAAACCTCTTTTCCTTCTATTGCTTCTAGTAAGTCTGCCATATAAGTTGAGCTTATGTTGTTTCCTACAAAGAATATTTTTGGTGCTTTTCTCTTATCTGAATCTAATGTATTATGGAATGAGCTAGTAAGCATTTCTATAGCAGCTCTTGCACCTAAATAAGAACCACCAATTCCTATAACAACTAAAACATCTGAATCGCTCTTTATTTTTTCAGCTGCCTTTTGAATTCTTGCAAATTCATCCTTATCATAATTTACAGGTAGGTCAACCCATCCTAAAAAGTCACTTCCAGCTCCAGTACCATTATGTAATTTTTCATGAGCTGATTTTACCATTTCTTCCATGTAAGCTATCTCATGTTCATTAACAAAAGATGCTGTTTTGCTTAAATCTAATGATAATTTTTTCACAATTATTACCTCCGAAAAAATATATTATGTTTTTATTAAAGACTTTTTTTTACTCTTTATCTAAAAGTTTATCATTCTAATACAGAAAATACAAGTGAATTTACCAATTCAAAAAATTTTTATATATATTCACAAATTAAACCTTATTAACTAAACAAACCACATATAATTTATTAATATCTATGATTTTTTGCAAAACAAAAACTGCTTTAAAACAAATTCTTAAAGCAGTTTTTATTTATTATATTACTTTAAATATGTTCCATCTTCACCAATCTTACCTGGTCCATTAAGAACATAAACTCTCATATTTCCTTTTCCAACAGAATCTGTTGTTAATGTTCCATTACATTGAAT
>UQBY01000040.1 GCA_900539375.1 uncultured Clostridium sp.
TTTATCAAATTATTTTATTAATAATTTATATATTTTAATCAATCTTTCTTTTAAAGAATCAAACTTTCTTTTAAAATTACAATTCTATAATTCCTTCCTCCCACTGTATTGGTATTTTTAGATTGCTATATTCATTAGTTTTTATAAATCTGTTAATCGAAAAATTACAAGCTACACACTTTATTTTCGTATGTCCATGTACAAGCGTTGGCATTTCATCCTCATAATAACTATCAACAACATCAAATATATTTATTAATGAATTATTTTTACAACAAGGACACTTTACCTTTGCATTTTCAATAGGAGTTCCAGAAAATATTTTATAATATTTTTCTATTTCATCATAAATTAATTCTTGTTTATCATGATACTTATGATCTGTCAAACGTTTTAATCCACTTGTTCTTCCAAACTC
Organism: uncultured Clostridium sp.; assembly: GCA_900539375.1. Lineage (GTDB taxonomy): Bacteria > Bacillota > Clostridia > Clostridiales > Clostridiaceae > Clostridium. The sequence goes on from UQBY01000040.1 coordinate 419, forward strand.
CTTAAATAAGGCGATTTCTCCATAATCTATTGGATTACGCTTTCCTGCTTGAATTAATTGCTCTATTACATTAATTCCATCAATTGAATTAAACATTTCTTTATAATATTCATATCTCTTTATTGCTAAAATATCTCTTATAATAGGAAGAATATTTTGTGTCATCAATTCATCTAATGCACAATATTTAATTATTTTTATCCCTTTATGTAATGCCATATTCCTCATATTATTAATTAATCTTAGTTCACATTCATTGTCGCAAAACAAATTAGCCAACTCATCAGTAATTATACCTTCCTTATTCAATTTCTTTAATCGAGTTAGTGCTTCCATAAATTCTACAGTTTTACACTTTGAATAATCAGTCTCATTTAGTTCTGTTCCATTAGCAAGTATTTTGTATAGTAAAATTGGATCATTTTTTATATTTAATGACAACATTTTTTGAGTGTTTTCTAGTAATTTTTTTATTTCTAATTCAAAAAAATGCTGCAGATGAATTGCTATATTCATATAATTTTCAATATACTCTGAACAATCCTCTTCAAGTTCTTCATTTGTATTGTTAACTGCTTTTATAACCCTTGCATCTATACTTATCTTTTCTGTACAATCTATATCGTCAAGGGAATCTTTAACAGAGTGATATGTCGCATAATAAGCCTTTAAAGCAATTTTTAATGAATAAAATGATGCATCATATATATTCTCTTTCTTATCCTCAATCTTAAATATATTATCATCATTATTATCATCCATAAATTTATCAGCATTTATTTTCATATGTTGATCCTCCTGTATTTTTATTACTATATTATTAATTTCTTAAGTCTTGAACTCCTTGAAATTTATGGTATCCATACAATAAGTACATTTAAGGTTTCTAACAAATAATTATTATATACCATTCTTTCTTGTGGCTACTCATTTAGTTAGAATTAATACATTTAAGTAAAACTTAAGAACTTTTATTCTTTTTATTTCTTACTATAATAGCAACAATAATAATAGTTATTATTGTAATTTGTATTACTATGGGTAAACTGGTTTTCATAATCTTTATTCTTTTATCATATATCGCTTTTTCTTTTTTAGTCATAAATTTATTACCATTCTCTTTTGCAAAGTGTTCTGCTTCCGAACCATATTCTCCAATAATTAACGTCTTATCTTCAAAAGCATGGTAACCAATTTTAGTTACACTTTTAGGTATATATGCAGTTTCCAAATGAGTTAGCTTAAATGCACTACTTCCAATTGTTTCTACAGCATTTGGAATTGAAATACTTTTTAAAAAAGCACAACCATAGAAAGCACCATTCCCAATAAATTTTAATTTACTTGGTAGTTTTATATTCTTAAAATTGCAACAAGAAAATGCCCCATCGTCAATTAACGTTATATTATCTGACAAATTAATTTCTCTCACATAACTATCATAAAATGCACTTTGTCCAACTTTTTCAACAGAATTACTCATTGAAACACTTTGGACTTTACACCCCAAAAATGCTTCATCATTAATAATATTTACGTTATCTGGAATAATTACATCTGGGATTTTGGTATCCTTTGCTTCTACATCCACCTGTTGCTCTAAAATACGTTCTTTTGATAATAGATATTTATCTAAAACAACCTTATTCTCATTATTTACATATATTTGGAATTCATTACTCGCATATGCAGGTTTATTTCCTAATATAATTATTATTCCAATCAACAGTATTATTACTTTTCTTATTAATTTCACTATTATACCTCACAATATTGTTGTAATTAAAATAATGTATTTTTTAACACCATTGGATTAGTTGATTTAAAAATCCAATCAAAATTTACATCTTTATCATCAAAGATTAAAGTGAGTGTAGGATTTACTGTTCCCACTAATTTTTCCTTAATTTCAATATACTTTATTTGGTTGCTATAATTTGGATCATAAACTTCTAAATAGTATAAATCCGTATCTTTACATGACTTATATAATTTTGTGGCTACCATTGCATGTGAACATTCTTTGAAATTCTCAAATCCAAAATAGAATAATTGTATTGGTCTTTCCTTTAATGCATCTTCAATACTACTTATGCTGAACAAATCATTATTCCAGCTACAAAGTGTTTTAAACCAATTGCCAGATTGAGCATCATTCCACCAATGAATCATATTTATTATTTCTTTTTGTTCATTAGTAAAATTCACAAAATTACCGTTCACACTGGTATCTATATCATTAAATCTAATATTATTGAAATCCGCTTTCAAATTCATCAATTCTTTATTATTATTAAATACATTATTATTAGATACATTATAATTATAATCTCTTGAAGTAACACTAGTAGCACTATTAAATGGTAACTGGTTCAAATAATATAAAATGCTAGTTACTGATATACCAAAACAATTTCCACCATCATTATCATATGCAAAATTTTGAAATGGATATCCATTTTTAGAAACATCAAATCCAGAGTCTTCAATTAGTTTTACTTCTACTAAATCCAGTTTGCCATTTTTAGTTTCAACATATATTTTTTCAGTTGATGAATTAATTTTATTACTTAATTTACTAAACGCATCACATAATGAGTCTGAATCATCAGCATGGAAGTACTGACCAAAAGTTGGTTTAGCTATGCTATCTCTTAAAACAGATACATTTACATCATTTCCTAATCCAACAGTATATATTTGAACATTATTCTCTTTAGCATAACCTACAGCAGTTATAATGTTTCCATTTGTTTGTTCTCCATCAGTTAGTAAAACGACTATTTTTCTTCTGTTATCATCAAACATACCAGTAGCCTTATTTATAGCATCTGCAAAATTTGTACCACCTCCAGTAACACCTCTTAACTTTTCTAAACTACTTTTTACTATACTTCGATCATTAGATAAATAAGTTATAGTATCAATCCCATTATTACCTATAAATTTATTTGCTGTAGCTGTACTATCAAATGAAACAATTCCGAATCTATAAGTGTCCTTTGATAATGTTTTTACTAACTGCTGACATACATCTATTCTTTTACTATTAGAATCATTATAATTCATTGAACCTGATTTATCTATCGCAAATATAATATCAATAGCATTTAGGTCTGTCACTATAGAACTGCTATCTCCAATAACATACTTTGAAAAATGCTCAAGATTACAATTCAATTTTTTATTTTGTTTATCTATTGTTGTGGCAACCTTTTCTAAAGTTAAGCTTTCTTCATTAATATAATATACAGATAAATTATCTTCATCGATTTCTTTTTGAGCTAATTCATCTTCACTATAAGCTATTTGAATTGCTGCTGAACTTATTTGGGAATCACTAGAAAATTCCAGTACTTTTCCTATAGTATTTGGGATACCTGATAAAAACTCATCATCAGATTCTCTTACTCTAGCTGTTGTAACTGCACTAGCACTTCCAGTTACATTCATATTAACCCCTAAGCTGTCATTATTTGAAGTATAGGAATATTGCTCCTTAACAGTATTTATAACTAGTGGATCTAATTTTAACATAATTTCACTATAATCGTCTAATGTATCACCATCTGTGTCAATTAATAATGGATTAGTTCCATAAACATATATTTCTTCATAATCAGTAACTCCATCATTATCTGTATCTATCTTACATTTATTTGTTCCATACTCATCTTCAAGAGAGTTAACAATTCCATCACCATCAGTATCCTCACTAGATTTAATCTCCCATCCTAATGGATCTCCTAAATTTTTACCGTTTATTTTTTTAACTTTCCATTTTTGATTATCTCCATTTTCATCTTGCCAAATCTGTAGTTTAGCTCCATTATCTAATGATATACCTGCAATATCTAAACATTTGTTGCTTTGTTTAGATTTTATTTTATAGCAACCATTATTATCCATTTCAAAATACCATAATTGATTATCTTGTCCATTATATTCCCACTGATAAACAATTGTTCCATTCTGTGTATCTTGGTTTTTTACATCAATTACTTTACCAGAATTCTTTGATTCAATGTAAAAATATTTATCATCAATATATCTTATGTACCATATCTGATTATTATTTCCATTATATTCATATTGTTGAATCAGAGCACCATTCTCATCGCTATTATTTTCCACATCTAATACCTTATTACTATTTACTGATGTTATTACATATTCAGAATCTTCTTTTACTGTATCAACATTTTGTATTTTCCACTTTTGATTATCACCATTAACATCTTCCCAAAGTTGCATTGGTGCACCATTATCAAAAGAAATTGCTGCAATGTCTATACATTTATTACTTTGTTTAGATTTGATTTTAAAATAGCCATCATCAGTTTTTTCAAAATACCATAATTGGTTGTCCCCATTAACATAATCCCATTGATGAATTGTTGCCCCATTTTCTGTAGACATTTCCTTAACATCAATAACCTTACTTGAATTTTTTGAGATTATTTTGTAATATTTGCCTTCAACCTGTTCTATTATCCATTGCTGGCTCGCACCATTTCCATAATCCCACTGCTGAATTTTATCTCCATTCTGAGTACCAAAATTAGCAACCTCCATTACTTTTCCACTGTTTTTTGATGTAATTACATACGTCTTTCCTGAAATAATACCACTATTATCTGTTTCATCTGCAGCGAATACATTTGCTGGCAATAATATCACAGAAAATATAAGTATCATTATACATGATAACCATTTTTTTAATTTTACAAACATAATTTTTTATTCCCCCTCATAATATAATAGTTTTTTATTTACTATATAGTACCATACTTTTGTTAATTTGTATAGTTATGTAAAATGATGTTTTTTTTCAAATTGTTGATTTTAATGTTGATTTTAAACAAAGTTTGATCAAAATATTCTCTATAAATAGCTTAATTTCATGAAATTTATTTTTATTTTTTTAACAAAGTTTAATCAAGCCTTTATTTTTTCACCTTAGTTTTTATTAATTTTTTTAATAAAGTTTAACCAAAACTATTGAAATTTAATGAAAATAAGCCATTTAGAAGTTTAATTTAGTTAATTTAAAGAAGATTTTGATACAACTTTATTATAAATGATATAACTTTGTTATAAACGATATAACTTTGTTATAAACCTACATTTAATGTTGGTTTAAAAGAAAGTTTGATTAAAGTAACCTCTTCAAATGGCTTAATTTCATTAAATGCTAGCTCATTATTTATAACAAATCTTGATTAAAATTCTCGTTTGTATAATTATTATTTATATAGATTTTAAAAGAAAGTTTGCTCAAAAGCTATGCAACAATTCTTTAATTAAGCCATTTTATCAAATTATTTTATTAATAATTTATATATTTTAATCAATCTTTCTTTTAAACAATCAAACTTTCTTTTAAAATTACAATAGAGGCTTTTGAAAGAGAAGCTTGGAAATCTGGTACAAGAGTAACTAACGGAAAAACATGGAAAGTAAAATCATATGATCATGTTATTGGTGCTACAGGTGGAAAAGAAACAAAGTATGTTAGAATTGAAAATAGTAATGGTACCATTCATGGTCATCCTATATCTGAATTAGAATATAATAAATTATTAAAATAGAAGAGGAGGTTACGATATGTTAAAAGATATAGATTTTAAATCTGGAAAAATAGAATATGACCAATTTAATATAAATTTTGATATTAGTTTTAAAGATCAACCAGAATCACTTCTAGAAGATTTGCTTCAAGTTAATTATCAAAATAGGTATATTATTGATTTAGGATGGTATCCTGAATTTGATAGTAATGGAAGCTTTATTATATATATAATAGGCGATTATAATTGGGATAGACCTATAAAAACAAGAAAATGCAGGGAAAAGAAAGATTTAAAAAATAATTTAGTTGAATTTGTAAATATAGTAGAAAATTTTTTATATTAAACGTAAAATTATTTAATAGTAAAAATAACTATTCTGTTCGTAATAGTAAGATGTAAATATGTTTTTAGTTTATAATGTTTCATCTTGGAAATTTTGAAAAAATCTGCAAATACTATAGTAGATATTTGCAGATTTAATTTGTAATTAGTGAACGTCTAGTTGTTGATTTTAAACAAAGTTTAACCAAAACTATTGAAATTTAATGAAAATAAGCCATTTAGAAGTTTAATTTAGTTAATTTAAAGAAGATTTTGATACAACTTTATTATAAATGATATAACTTTGTTATAAACCTACACCAGTCATAGGTATTTACCACCAAGTGTAGCCACCCCTGACTTATGGACACTTATTATCAATATTGTTGAATATATTATATAATAATCTATATTTTGAATTGTTATGGAATTAATTTTGAAATTAACTTCATTTTTATTGAATTTAAGTATAAAACAGATATCTCTATCTGTGTCATATGATATCTCCTACTTCAATTTGAAATGAAATGCTGCTTCACTAATTCTCTCATCGATATCGGTTGCAAGTTCATCTTCTGACAAACAGTTCATCTGCCACATAAAAGCAGTAAATACACCCGTTCCATCAGCTTTTGTTGTAAAATGATTTCTATGCTTACAAGTATTTGTAATGGGATCCATTTCTAGCTTGCCACCAAATCCCAACTCCTGAATACGAACCTCCACCATTGCTATTATTTCCTTATTTTTTTCTGTCTTTAACATATTTATTGTTCCTTTCTGCCTGGCCCAGGACTTCATTATTTCCGGTGAATGTATTATCTCATATGCCAATATATTTGTTACGGAAAAAAAATAACAATGAATTTTACCCTATTCCCATTATCACTTTGTTCACGTCCATCCCTGTACATCTACAAAACAACCTAAATGTACAATTAAACAGTTCTTCCACAAATGTTTTTAAATATGCATCATTTACTCTTCCAGTTAACTTTTTAAACTCTTTGTCAACAAAATTTACAAATTTGTTTAATGCTTTAAGATTATCATTCTGACCTCTCATAGCTGCCCTTAACAAAGGAGCATAATAATGAACAATGAAATGATCATATGTGTTAAACGCTTTATCATATTCTGGTTCTACATGATTTTTCTTTTTATAGTACAAATATGTGGCTAATGGTATTTCGACATTATCGAAGGAGTACTTCCCATCCTTTTTATATTCTTGCATAAATTTTGATTTCATGAATTGATGTTTCATTCGTTCATATGCTTTCTTATTATCAGAACATCCACCCATATCACAATAAAGATTTGCAATATCCTGTAAAGAATAAACCTCCTTTTCTTTTGGAACTACCATTTTTGTCAATTCTTCAAAATGTTCTGGTTTCGTACAAATAATATCTAATGGATAAAAATTCTTAATAAAAGCATTTAAGCAATACAGAAAAATATTCTTATATGGATTATCATTCTTACCAACATAATATTTTGCACTATCATCAAATGACTTTTCGTACTCTATAATTCTATTTTGATAAAAAGATATCTCTTCATTAACAGCAGATTCAAATTCATTTATCCTGATAAATCTGTCTTTATCATAACGCCCGCTAAAGATTAAGTCTACTGTTTTATAGAGTTCATTCTTAAATCTTTCCCATAGTTCATCAAGATACAAAATAAATCTATTAACATTCGCTAATTCTCCAGTCAGGTTATTATTGTTCTCAAGGTACTGCATTTCTATCATTGCATCACTTGGAGACATTTTTAATAATTCCGAATAATACTTTGGATATAAAGTATTATCATAATACTTTTTTGCCTCTTCCAAATAAAAATTAAGTTGCTCTTGTAATTTTGCTTTCCCTTTTTTCTTTTTAACAAGTTGAGCCGGAGTAAGTTGTTCCTCATGAAACTGGAGAAATATTTTCTCTATTTCTCCACTTTTTATTTCATCAAAATTGAATGATTTAATAAAATTATTGTATTCCTTTAGGTATGTGTCCATTTCAGCATAAGCATAATTACTAGAATCAATATTCAATATTCTTCTTAAATAATCTTTTTTTGATTCCATCCAATATCCTCCAATCTTTTATAAATTGCAGACCCATATTGAGAGCCTAACATGTAATCTTATTATTTATAATATATATATAATCTTTGCCACTTCCATATCATTGTCATCAAAATCATAAATATGAACAATTGTTGATTTTAAACAAAGTTTGATCAAAATATTCCCTATAAATAGCTTAATTTCGTGAAATTTATTTTTATTTTTTTAACAAAGTTTAATCAAGCCTTTATTTTTTTACCTTAGTTTTTATTAATTTTTTTAATAAAGTTTAACCAAAACTATTGAAATTTAATGAAAATAAGCCATTTAGAAGTTTAATTTAGTTAATTTAAAGAAGATTTTGATGTAACTTTGTTATAAACCTACATTTACTTTTATAATTTGTAACTCTATAGATTAAAGCCATAACAAAAACTACAATAACAACTGCTAAGATAACAATTAATATACCAATACTTAACACTAATTCTCCATATGACTAAATGGCCACAAATGATAAATGAATAAACCTCTATGCCTATCAATGCAATATTTACCTTAATTTTTAATAAAAATAAAAATTATTTTTTTATCTGTTCCCTCCTTTTTTTAATAAAAAATCTCCAGTAAGATCTTCCTACTAGAGATACTTTTTTTGTTACTTAAGATTACACAAATATGTAATCTAATTAAATGAAAATTTTTACATCAATATATTATCATTTATTTGAATAATTTACAATAATTTTGTTGCTCTTTCAATAAAAAGTACAAATTTGAATAATCTATCATAATAGTAATTATATTATCTATCAATATCTATCACTACTTCTTTAGTCTTTTCATTTTTACTTTCTGATAAAATCTTATAAGTAATAATAACAGTATCTATCCCCTTATCATTAGGTATATCAAGAATTATTTTTTCTGGTATTCCTGGATATATAGAGTTGCTTGATTGTCCAAATATCTTTGTTCTATGAAAATTTTTATTCTTTTTTGTTTGTATATCTAAAATGTCCATAAGATATTCAGATTCATTTGATATATTTAATATATAATAGTCTGTAAATTTTGATGAATATTCTTTTTCAACGGTATATGTAATATCATCTTTTTTTAATAGTGAATCTATTTTCTGGATACTTTCTATTTGTATATCTGCTAATGTTCCATCTTCAAAAATTGTAAAATCAGTTAGGGAAACTGTGCTATCATCTAAATTAGTTATATTAACAGTTAATATTGTTTTGTCATTTAATTTAATTTTACTTTTTACTTCATATTTTAATCCCTTATTTGCATTACAATATTTTTCTGTTACTACACTTTTAAATACATCAAATTCTTCAATATAATCTTTATTAAATAAACTATAAAGTTTATCTATATCATTGTTATTTGCTAAATTAAAAAAGTTTAACATATAAGATTCTACTTTCTTATCCTCTTCTAATTGAATACTTGATATGTTTATTTTAGTATCATACTCATTATTTCTATTTAGCATATCTTCTTCATATTTACTATCCTTGGTTTCATTTATAGTACTCATATTGCTTTGATATTTATTGGTTAATCTTGAAATACTATATTCTGATTTTTTATCTTTATATTCATTAACTATTACAAATATAAGAAATAATATTATAGTTAATAATCCTATAAAAATATACTTGAATTTTTCTTTATTTTTAAGATTACTTCTTAATTTCTTTAAAATATCCATATCATCTTTCCTCTATAAATATACTAGCAAAAGAAGAGGTACTCTTGGTTACTACAGTTAAATTAAGTGCTAATTCTCCCTCTTCTCCATTAATAATTACATCAAATAAAAAATTATTTCCATCAACTTCTACTGAATCAATATTTATTGAAAAATCCTTTAATTTTCCTATTTCTTTTGTTTGTGATATTAACTTTGAAAACTGTTCTTCTGATGAAATTCCATAAATACTATATATTGTATCCTTGTTAGCTTTAAAGTAATCCTCATAACTAAATTTATCTAAATCTTTTATTATATTAGGAAATTCTCCAAAATTCATATTTAATGAATTAGTAATACTTAATGCTTGCTCTTGATTGGTAAATATATTTAAATTCAAAAAATCAGATATATTTATTAATGAAAATCCTAAGCTTTGTTCAAAGACATTATCAGTTTCTAAAGGTTCTTTTCCCAAATTTACATTTTGTTCTTTAAGTATATTCTCTAAATTCTCTTTTGCTTTTTTAGAATATTCAAATTCTTTTTTTTCTTTAAATTTATAGTAAAAACTTATTCCTATAAAAGAGAATATAAATAACATTAAAATCAATATTTTTAATATTCTTTTTCTTTTATTATTCATAATTTATTTTTAGTGAGAAATTAACCTTAAAAAGCAATTTCTCACCTTCCTCCTATTATTTATAATATATTGTTCCTGTTATTTCAGTATTAGATAAATTTTTTACTATCCATTGAGGATTAACATTAGGTATAAATACATCTATATGGCATGTATTTGCATTATCCCAGTTTATCATTCCACCTCTGTCAACTACTTTAAATGTAGATGTAGTTCTAACAATTCTTGTTGGAACAAAGGAGCCTGCAGATATTTGAAGAGGTTTATCTAATTTTATATATGAACCATAAGGGATATTCATAGGAGCAGCTACAACTGGTTCTCCATGCTTTACTAGAGGAATGCCCATACAGTCAAATTGTCCTCCCTCCATTAAATCATCATAATTTGTATAATAGGTTATTCTAAATTTAACTTTCTGTGTTTTAGATGGTTTTATAGGAATATTATCTGATATTGTGGGATTTGGATTATATATAGTCCAATATTTAGTAGTATCATTTTTTATTACACCTAATGGCCATGTTTTTGAAGTTACACTTTCACTACCAGGATCATTAATTTTTATGTTGCCATTTTCATCTAATCCTGTTAATACCATAAAATGTCCTTGAGTTTTTGGATGTGTTATCCCTGCATGTATTAAGATTACTACTACTTTACCATCTTTTAAATCGTTGTAAGCTCTATTACCATCATAATATTCATCAGAACATACTAATCCAGCTTTTTCTGAGGCTTTTTTAATTAATTCATGTTTAGAACCACTTCCTATTACAGATAGATTATTTGCCATAGTCCAATCTGCCATTTCTATTGGTGTTGCAACACCATCTTTATTTTTATCAATTTCCTCAGGAATTTTAGATGAAAGTCCACTCACTACCATTGACATAGTTGTAGGACCACAACCTGCTACGTTTATAGTTGTTCCATTAAATGGATGATTTGCCCAAGGTTCTAAATACTGATAGAACATTGGTAATTCTCCAGTCCATGAGAAATTACCATCTATATTACCTGAACCAGTACCTAATGATATATCTCCATAATTTCCATCCACTATCTTCTGTAATTCATTCATTAATTCACTTCCAGATGGTAAGCTCTTTAAACATTCAATAACTAACTCTAAGTCCTCATTAACGGACATATCACAAGCATTTAAAAACTTTATAAAGTTACTTGGATCAAAACTTAAAGACTTCCCAATTAATTGATCCTCTACTATCTTTTTTCTTGTTCTTTTATAAACCTTTTTATAAGTAGTAATTGTCTTCATAACTTTAATTTGTTCATAGTTGCCTGTAAAATACTCTCTATTTTCTTTTCCAATATATTTAAATGTCTCATACTTTCTAGATTCAGAAATCATATCTTTGGGAATATATATATTATAGTCTGAACCACCAACTGATATATTATTTGTGTATGAATAAATATACTCTTTATCTGTTTCTCCCCTATAAGTATAAGTTTTACTAGTATTTCCTAAAAATTTAGCATTACTTTTATTATTTTCTGGTTTTACTTGTACATAATAAATGGAATGATCTCTTTCATTTAGCATTTTTATTACTTCTTTAGTCTCATATATGGCATCTCCTTGTTTTATATAGTCAAGAACTTCTCTTGACTCTCTTTCATCTTCTACTATATATGCATTAGACCATTCTTCATCCTTAGTTACAACATCTTTATTAACTTTAAAAGTATATGTACCAAACATAGTTTCAATTTTCTTAGGAATTGCTAATGGATATTTTTTTAATGTATATTTCTTTTCTTTATTATCTTCTGAATGTTCGCCTTTTTTTAATGGTAGTTCTGTTCTATATCCAGTTTTTTCATCAATCTCAAAACGCTCTACCCAAGTTTCTTCATAATTATAAGTATCTTTAGTATAATCTTCAGCCCATGTAAATTTTGAATATAATAAATGTGCATTATTTTCAACAACATTATTATTATTATCAGCAGCAGAAAATATTGCTAAATCTGTTGCTGTTAGAAACTGCCATGGGACTCCATAATCAAAAGCATAGTCATATACATCTAGCTTAATATCTTCTTTATTAACAAGATTTTTAGCTGAATCTAATCCTGATTCCTTATCTGATGCATATTTATATATTGTTCTGTCAATACTACCTTTACAATTTTCCTCTAACATTTTTATATATTTGTTTATCTTTTTAACACTTATTTTGGCTCCTGTTTCCTCCAAAATTTTATTTAGTTCATCCTCATGAGATTCTATTTCATCAATCATATCTTCAAATGGAGTATTTCCTAATCCAAATAATTCAGTCACTTTATTAAAGAATTCAGTCACTGCACCAGTGACTGAATATATTGCTACTCCCAATAAGGAGATTATTAAAAAAGAGGAAATACAGAAAGTTATCAATGTATCTCTAATAACAATCTTGAAATTTATAATCGTTTTACCTTTCATTTTAGCTTTTTTTTTAAGTTTGTTTAATGTACCAAGTCCTTTCAAAATAGATATAATAAAAGACACTTCTGTTCCTCCCCTCTGTTAACTAAGTTGACCATTAGAATATCTTTCATTAAAAATATTCTTCTCTTTATTTGCTAAATCGTTGTTAAAAAATTCTTCCTCTTCTCTTGAATAAGGATAATCTTCATACTCATTAGAATTTAAATCATTCTCATTAGAATTTCTTATAGGTGTATTTTTAGCATAAACTCTATGAGCTTTATCAAACTTTCCTCTTCTTTCAAGTTCGTTTCTCTTAAGAATAGCATCTCTTTCCTGATTAGAAAATTCGTCATCTCCATAAATACCTGTTATTTCTTTTTCTTTTTCAATTCCTAGCCCAACATTTTGCACTTTATCCTTTCCATATTGAACAAGATTAGTTCCACCTTCTCCTAAAGCTTCTCCTACTTCTTCACCTGCTCGTGAACCAGCCATTGCTCCCATAGCCACTGCATATGGATTTCCTCCAAGAACTGCTCCACCTATAGCCCCTACAGTAGCTAATGTCCCACTTGTTACTCCAGATACTATAGAACCAGCTATTTTTCTGTTGGCTTTTGATTTTAATCCAGCTAATTGTCTTTCTCTTGATGTTGCAGTATAAGTTTGTTTTGAACTGTTCTCTAAGTCTTTTGACATAGGCACATTAAAATTTCTATTAATTCCTCCTATATTAGCAGGATCTATTTCTTGCCCTCTTCCTCCTGTCATGTTAGCACTTGAAGCAGAGGCATTCCCAATATTCCTCATTTCTTGATTTGCATTACTAGCTGTCCCAACATCATTAACAGATTTTTCACTTAATTGTTGCTCTGCTACAATATTGTTTCTGTCATCTATACTTCCTTTTATTTTTTTGCTAAACCCAACTGCTCCTTTAACTGCCATTCCAGCAATTGCAGCTGAAGCCATAACTCCACCAACTCCTGCATTTGATTTTGCTGCACCTATTTCACCTTCTAATCCTAATAGTCTTTTTATTTGACTTGTAAAAGGAATAAACATGGCAAATGCCACTAAAGTAAATATTTGATCATATAATGTTGCATCTTTTGCAAGAGCTAATGATTTAGCAATAGAAAAAACTAATGTCAATATAAGTGCTTGTATAGCCTGAGTAAATATATTAGAAATAAGTTCTTTTGCCCACTTCATAACAAGTTCCTTATTATATGGCAACAATATTACTATAATTGGAGATATTATGAATAATAAGGATATTCCTATATCCCTTAAAATATAAAATACACAAAGCCATATATTTAAAATTCCTGATATAACATAAATTATAGATAATACAACTTGTCCATCCCCATCTTCCTTTGCTAAATTTTTGAATTCCTCCATTAAAAACGGCTTATCAAAAGTTGAAGATATTGATGCTATATTTTTTTCAATGAAAGTTTTAAATATATCTATTAATGCCTGATTAATATCTAACATAATATCCAATATAGTAGGCATACATAATAATAAAATCATAGTAACTACTATTTTTTTTAGTCTATCTTTCAATACAATTTTATGATTTATATTATCTGCTGTCTTTAAAAAATCAAATGCACTAAATAGTACAATTATTCCCATTAAGCTACCAGCTAGATAAACAAATAAATTGTACATTTTAAATATATTGAATGTTAAAGAATTATCTGTACCTTTTAGTAATGTTAGTGGATTACCCCCAGTATTAAATATTAATGAATCAATACTACCACCTATTTCTTCTGCTATCCATTTCAATGCATCCCCTATACAAATTAACAGAATAGATACTCCTTCAACTAAAATATCTCCTATTCCTGCATTTGCATTAATAGGTATTAAAATAGGTAAAAATGCTAAAGATATTAAGCATGTTAGAATTATTGCTTTAATATTTAATTTTTTCTCTTTTTTTATTAGATTCTTATACATTTCATGCACCCTCTTCTATTTTCTTATCATATATTCGGTTAGCATAAGCATTTTGATTAGTTTCAACGAATCCTAACTCAAAATCTGGAATCTCAACTTTAAGTTTAACTGAGTCAGAGCCACACTTCATAAGAGCTTCTCCTTTTGTTATTTTACTTATATAACTTACTTCTCCTTGCGATAAATTAAAAACATCTCCTATTTCATCTATTGATGTATCATCTGGTGGAAGAAATACTTTTGTGTCAGAATTTCTTATTATAGGCTTGGTTACTTCATTGTAAAATTCATTAAATTGTTGTGAAATTACAACAGCAGAAGTATTTTTCTTTCTAGCACGTCTAAACATTTTTATTAAGAAATTAATTGCTTCTGGAAACTTAGGTTTATTATCTTCCATAATTGCCATTCTCCAAGCCTCATCTATTATTACTCTAAGTTTTGTTACTTTAGATGTTTTTTTAATATCATTTTTCTTTATTAATGTTTCCCAAATGTAATCACATATTATATGTTGTGCAATAGGAAGTTCAGTTTCTTCATTTAGCTCAGATACATCAAAGTTAATAAATGGAATATCATAATCTAAATTGACTGTACTTTGACCATCAAAACAAGTAAAACCACCATTTGTAATTTTACAATAATTTTTCATTACAGATAATAAATAAGCATAATATTTTATATATGTTGAATCTTCGTTTTTTACTGATTTCTCTTGAAGAATCTTATACCAATCTGAAAGGGTTGGCATAAGTTTTTTACTTTTATCAATATTATATAAACTTGATACATCATCTGTAATATTTATATTTTCATATGCTTTTACAACACAATCTCTTATTATTTCCCTCGTTATGTCATTGAAAAACTCATCATTATTTCCTGTGAATCCTTTAGACATAGTCAAGATGATAGCTGTAACAGAATTTATTTTTGAAGTTAAATCAACAACTTCTCTCAATTGACCAGTTAATTTATTTTTCTTTTTTTCAGGTGTTATATCAAAAAAATTTATTATAGTATTCGTATTATGAGTTATTGTTATATTTACTCCACCTAATGTTAATGCAATATCTCTATATTCTGGTTCTATATCTATACAAACATTGATTATGTTATCAAATGTTATTCCTCTTGCAGCTAACATCTTAATAAATGTACTTTTACCTCCTCCTGATTTAGCAAAAACAACCATATTATAATTTGTTAAGCTTGGATGAAATGTATCATATATAACTGGTAATCCATTATCAACATTTATTCCTATAGGAACTCCATTTGCATGATTTATATTAGATGTAGTAAATGGGAAAATACAAGCTAATGAACGTTTATCAAATGTATGCCACTCATCTACTGTTGGTTTTAGAAGAGGCTTATTGGTTTTATATGCCTCTTCCTGAATATATATTGCACTTTTCAACCCTATATCTCTTCTAGCTAATACTTGTCTTAAAGTTGATGCTAAGTTTTCCAATTCTCTTAAAGTATCTGCATATAAAGTAGCAACTATTAAAACATCATAAATTTTATTATGTCCGTCTCTTACCTCTTCTCTTAACCTTTTAGCTTCTATTACTTTAGCTTCCATATCATCTCTTCTGTTAATACTTCCACCAGCAGTATTAAACTCAATTTCTAAATTTGTTCTTAGTTTAGATAATTCAGACTTTGCTACTTCGGAATCAATTGGCATAACATATATACTAGTATCTATATTTCCAAAATTATATAAATCATCTAAAAATGTTGGAAAATCTACCATGGCTGGCATTATACCAATATAAAAATTCTTTAAATACTTATCCCCACATGCTACATATTTAGGACTTTCTGAAAAATCTAAATAATCAACTGCTATTAAGTCTTTTAACTTTTTATTATTAGTTTCAAAACAAGTAGGCTCTAATTTTTCTTCATTTATTTCAATATTTAATTCTTCATTTTTTTTATTTTTTTTAAATAATCCAAGCATTTTTATCCTCCTATAAAACTACATCTTTACTTCCATACATTGAAGAGGTTGTATACAAATGATTATATCTAGCAGCTACTGCATTAGATAATCTTAAATTATCTGCATCTTCTTTGTTATAAGAACTATACAATAATTCTGCTACTTCCATACCATTTAGAAATTTACTAGATAACTTCATTTTTTCTAAAGTATTTCTTATTACATCTGCTCTATTAACTATGTCATTAAAAGCTACTTGCAAAATCTCCTCTTTACTAAGCTCATTTTCATATTTAGAACTATCAAAAATAAAATTCAATACTATATAATATCTTCTTTCTAATAACTTTGTATCTATGTTTCTTTCAATAAAATAATTTAACAATTTAACTGCATATTCATATTGATTATTAGCTTTCATCAAATTTGAATAAATATAATCATAATCTTTTTCATTTGCATTTGATAATGACTTTTCTAATTCCTCTACTTTCTTCCCTAATTCCTTTACTTTTTGTTCATATCTTAGTGAAAAAGTATCTAAATTTAAACTTCTGGATGGAACATAGAATTGTATATTGTATGATATTCCATTTAGAAGATTTCCAAAACTTTCTTCTAAATTAATACGTTCTCTATATGATAATAAATTAAAAGGTGTTCCTTTAACTTCAAGATATCCTAAATACTCATTATCATTCACTCTAACTAATGCACAATCTTCATTACAAACTTCAATATTATCAAATTCTAAAATGTCCTGAGATACATCAAGTTTTTTTTCCCCTTGTATCTCAGGACCTTCTGCACTTTTTTTAATGTTTGTTCCTTGTATTTTGTGTTTATTTTTCTGTTTTCTAGTATCATTTAAAATCATAAAAAGGGGATAAAAAACTCCCCCTATTATGATGAAAATAATAAAAAACAATATTGGATTCATACTATTACCACCTCAATAAATATCTATTATTATTTTATCTTCTTCTTTTACTCTTATCTTTTACAAGTAAACGGACTACAACACCGATTACTGCCACTGAAGCTACTATCATAACACCCATAATTATTTTTACTATCATAAATATTTTCTCCTTCTTCTTATATATATTTTTTTATTTTTCCTATATTTAAATTTTCTAAATAAATAAATATCTAATCTAACATTTCCACCTTCAAAATTATTAGTTGCAGTTTTCATATGAGCGAGCGGATATACTATAGCATTTAGAATAATAAACAATATTACAAATAATATTAGGTTATCATTTGATAACTTAAATACTATAATTGATATTAGAGAGGCTAGTCCATTATATACAATTCCTCTTTTGTTTAAATATAAATCCAAATAAGGAAGTGTCAAAACTCTCTCCTCTCCTGTTAAATCTTTAGGTACAGGATGTGCCATAACTTTTTCTCCTCTTTACAAATTTTAAATAAAAAATATAGTCTGAATTTTTAGACTATATTTTTTACTTGCAAATTTAAGTTAATTAAGAACTAAATAGATTTAAATTTTGTAATCCAAATAATACTAATCCAGAATAACTAGCAACAAAAGCTATACCTAATACTTGAAACATAAGTGCATTTTTTAATATAGCCTTTTGTTGAGGATTATCTCCTGCTCCTGCAAATTTAGTACTTGTCCATAATGTTGAACAAATAAGGAATGCCATAACTACAATTAATATAATGCCTTGGATATCTGCTGAAAGTGCTGTAATCTTTGTTTTTACTTTACTATCAAGTACATTTCCTGAACTGTTTTGTACGGATTTGTAGGCATTTTCTGCAGATTGAACTGCTGCAGAAGCATTAATTGTTCCTGCTGCACTATTAAAAATAGTCCCTAGACATAAAAAAGTAGATATTAGTATTAAACATAGAGAATTTATTTTTTTCTTTTTTACCTTCATTTTTTCACCTCCAACTATAGTATAAAAAAATTATATATCAATATATTTATTGTGTCAAATAATACTAAAAAATATAATTATTCATTAAATCCTATATTTTTTCATTTTAAATATATATATTTACTTTTTATGAAAAAATATTACTTTAAAAACGTTTTCCTATAATGTTCTAGTATGTTATAATATATATAAAATACTTTTAAATGAGGTGAAAAACACAGAATGAAAATATTTTTTATTATATATTTAATAGTTATCATTTATTTTTTTATACAAGATATAATTATTACTAAAAAAGAAAATGATGAAATGAAAAAAAACAAATAAGGAGGTAATTTTATGGGCTTTTTTGCTGGATTCTTTTTAGGTTCTTCAGGAAGTGGAGACTCTTCAGATGGAGATTTTGGATTACTTGGAGTACCTCTAATTATAATAATTGCCAATATATTATTTAAAAAACTAACTAATTATGTTGTTATTAATTTCTCGCCATATTTTAAAGTATTAATATTTATGTATTTACTTAGTTTATTAGTTGAATTTAGATTTAGATTTAAATTTTTAGTAAGAGCTTCTCATACTAGACGTATTAAAACTGTTACTGCATGTATGTGTTTTTCTTTATTGTCTATTCCTATTAGCATTATTTTATTCCATGATGGTAATATATCTGACCTACGGACAGTTATTATGAATATTATTGAATATATTCCATAATAATCT
>UQBY01000041.1 GCA_900539375.1 uncultured Clostridium sp.
TAATTGACCTCTATATATGTTACTTATATAAGTAACATATATAGAGGTCAATTATTAAAAATACAATTATAATTTTGAGGATGTTGCATCAAGAAATATCAATACAATATTATAGTTGAGTAACTATTTGCTATATATTGTATTGATATTTCTTTGTGCTACACTCCTTTGATTAAATCCTTATAAATTAGGTGATTAAGCAATTTTAGAAATTTTTCTATTTTTAAAAGAGAAAGCTTCTTCTAAAGTCAAATTACTTGCTAGTAGATTTCTTACATTACAATCAGTATGCACATCTACATAAATGAGAAATGATGAAAATTTAATTACATCAAAAACATTATCATTACAATGATAATGTTTTTGTTCTAATCCATAAGAAAAAAGAAAATTAGAATTTTTTTCTTTATAAGCTCTTAATACATCTGTAAGTGTATTATTTTCTCCAATGGATAAAACTTCAATTAAATTTTTAGCTATATTAAATATAACAATTCCCTTATCTCTACAACATAAGTGATAAAAATCAGTTGACTTAATTAGATTATAATAGGTTGCAGCTTCTGCAATACTTATTGAATCTAAATGTGCTAATGTTTTCACTTTTTCCACCATAAAATTTACATCCTTAATAAAATTATTCATTTTTTGTTACCTCCTTAAATTAAATGATTAAACTAAAAAACATTTTGTTTAATTATTTAATTACATCCTTTTATTTTAATAAAAAAATCCCTAGTAAAAATTCTTACTAGAGATAATTAAATCTTGTTACTTACTGCCATTGAATAAAATGGCCTAAAAAAATATAAATATAATATTTATACATAAATATTATCATACCTTAATTGATATAACAATAATAAAATAGATATTGGTTTAATAAATATTTTAATTATATTGTCTTGAAGAATTCACATTATAAATGCATATGGAACACTAAAACAGTCTAAATAAGTTTCAATTTATGGAGTAAATTATGAAGCTCTTAAAACTTCACCAAAAAATATTTTTATATTTAAATTTTAATACAACTTTATTTTAAATCCATACTACTTTAATTTATTGTAATTATCCTTATAATATAGTAATTTGGGCTACAATAAAAATTTCATCCTCTTTTCTATAAAAATATATACTTATATATTTATAGAAAATTTTATTGAATAATTTAAAAGAAATGTTTAAATTCTCAATAAATTTATTTAAATGATAATTGTATCCTGAACTTTTAAAAGTTAAAATTACTCTTTTATTATTAACTCCTTCACTTTTTAATTGAAATAGCATTTCTTAATTTCTTGATGTTTTTTTTAATTTCATCGTTACCTCCTAGTATATCAGTTTTTTACTGAGGTTAAATAAAAAGTATATTTACAAGAAAAAGTTCCAATACTGCTTTTTTATCACAATTATGCTTTAATTTTTTTTCAACCTCTACAGATTGGATTAAAATGTTTTCTAATTGTTCTAATGAAAATCTATCACTTAAATTTAAAAGCTTTTTACATATAAATTGTGGCAACTTTAGAAATACAGATATATCTTCTATATTAGCACCATTTTTTAACATATTTTTTATAGAAAACAACTTTTTAAATTGATTTTCTATAGATATTATGACTAATATATGTTGATCTGATTTGATTAAAAGTTCATTTAGCAAAGTAATGGCCTTATTAATTTCTTTTTTTGATATTAAATCTATTAGATCGAATACATCATCTTCAGTATTATTTTTAGTTTGTAATAAGTTTATATCATTTTGGCTTATTGAACGACCATTACAAAAATTTATTAGCTTTTGTATCTCATTTTTTATTATTGCTATATTTTTAGGTATTGTATCTAAAAAATATTGTAGTTCAAAGTCTCCAATTGGATAATTTACTTGTTGAAATAATGTTTTTGCAAAATCAAATGTTTTTTTATTTGAAAGTTCAAATGTAATAACACTAAATAGCTTATCTAATGATTTTATTTTTGAATTCTTTTTAATTGAGTCTCTCTTATTATCAATAACATAGGACATAATTAATATTGTATTTTCAGGAAAATCTTTAACATACTTTTTAAGTGAATTAAAAGATGATATGTCACTAGCAGCTCCCTTATTATCAATAAAATTATTAGCTCTATTTATAATAACAAGTCTTTTATTTGCTATTAAAGGTAAGACATCACATGTTTCTATTAATGTATCTAGTGAAAGGTCTATACCATCAAATATATTTAAGTCTAAATCACCATATAAGTTTTTAAACTTATTTAATAATATATTAATATTATTCTTAATTAATTCCTCATCATATCCAGAAAAGATATAACATCCTTTGAAATCAGTTATATTTTGCTTGAAATTTTCACTACTTATCATAATTGTTACCTCCACAAAAATCTTATTTAGATTTAGTTACCTACTTTTATCTTTGATAAACTAATAATTAAAAGACTTAATGATAAATTGAAATTACTACTAGATATATTATCTCTAAAAGTATCAATAGTTGATATAATAAAATCTAATTGATTGTAAGAATACATATTACTAATAGTAATTAAATCATTTAAAATATCTAGGTTAATTATATCTTTATAACCTTCTTTTAAAAAAATACAATCTCTTATAACTGTAATAATTAATAATATGAGAGTATCTTTCTTATCTTTAAATTCTATAAAAGAATTTTCATAATACTCTATAAAGTTAGGTTGAATATTACTTAAATCAAATAGTAAATTAATAATAAGATTTCTTAACTTTAAAATGCTATCATCATTTAAAAAATCTATAGCTTTTCCTGGATAACCAAAGCTATAATTAATAGCAACTTTAGTAAGAATAGGATCATAAGAAGCTATAGTTTTAATATATGCTTCAACCTCTTCATTTTTCAGAGGATATAGTTGTATTACTTGGGATCTTGACTTTATAGTATCTAAGAGACTATCTAAGCTTTCTACAAGCAATATAATATATATTCCAATTGGTGGTTCTTCTATTGTCTTTAACAAAGCATTTTGAGCTTGCACAGTAAGAGTATCACCTTTACTTATTATTATTACTTTATTTTTTCCTTCATATGCTTTTTTAGATACCTCTTCAAGCATATCCCTTACCTCATCTACACCAATTGATGCTTTAGTTGGTTTGTAAATATGTATATCTACATAATCCAAATTTTTTTCCTTATTTATTAGTTTTAATGCTACTTCTTTGGCCAATATAATTTTTCCTGAACCATCTGGTCCTAGAATTATATTAGAATGTGAAAAAGAATTATTTTCAATCCTTCTAAATAGGTTGTTTAAAATATCATTATACCCTATCATGTTATTACCTCCTTATTTATAAATAAAAATCTCTAACAATTTTCACTGTTAGAGATACTTTATCTTAATTACCTACTGTTGTAAACACAACCAAAAGAATATATATATTTGTAATTAAATTATATAATGAATAACATAAATTTACAACAAAATATTTACAATATATTATAAAAAATAATATATTAAATTGTTGGTTTATAACAAAGTTTGATCAAAATATCCTCATGAAATGGCTTAACTTCATAAAATTCATTTTTACTTTTTATAACAAAGTTTGATCAAAACTTCATTATTAAATATTTTTATCTTTGGATTTTTTATAACAAAGTTTGATCAAAATTCACATCTACACATAATAAAACAATTTTTATAGTAATTATATACTGTAAGTACAAATAAGCCATGCTTCTTAAACATGGCTTACATTTGGAATTGTTAAAATTGAAAAAGATTATTGCTATTAGTTTGCCACTAGAAATTTATAGAACTTTATGATTCTAGCGAGAGAAGTTGCCTCTTGCTTGCTAAGACCATTCATGCTAATTTGTGTAATCATAATCTAATAACTTTGCTTTACCAATTATTTTTGAACCAGTTTGTATATTTAAATTCATACCTATTTTAATTAATGGTTTAATAGCTTCATATGCTTCATCTTCTATTGTAGGAAATTCCACCTTAACAACATACTCTTTTTCAAAAAGGTATTGCTGCAATGAATTATCATTTTTTATCGTTCCTGAAAATAATAGTTCCTTTCCAAAATTAAATGCAGGTCTTAAAATACTTCTCGCCTCTAAACCATTATCATTATAAGAACCTTTATTTATCTTTAAAAATATTATTTTAACTATTGTTATTAACATAATATCCCTTCTAACTTCATTAATATTTGTGTATAATTTCTTTGATTGCTTTATTAAATTCACCTAATTTATCTGCATTAATTGTTACTGTTCCATTCTTAAATATAAACCTATCAACTTGAGTAAAATCTCCTAGTTTATTTAACACATCTGTTGGTAATTTTACTTCAATTACCGCTCCAATATCAGAGTATTTCTCTGCAAACTTTAATGTTTCTTCAAAACTTAATCCAAATTGTTTGGCTTGAAGTCCATTTGGAATTACACTAAATTCTCCAGTTTTCATTACATCATAGAATTCATCTGGTCCAACAGCTCTATACAAACTTGTTAAATTTTCTCCATTTTCACTTATTTCCTTAATAGTCTTATTAGCCTTTCTTAATGCTGAAATTTCTTTTTCAGAACCTGCTAAACCATATACTACTTCAATACCTGTATATATTATTCCTAATATATCTACTTCACCTTCAAGTGCTAACTCTACTGATTCTTGCATTACCTCTTTTACTATTATTCCTGCAACAGTATTTTCTAAATTTACATATAAAATATATGTATTTACATTTAAATATGTTATTCCAGAAAGCACTCCTTCTGTTCTTATTACTTCCATTAACTCTGCTAATGAAAAATATCCTGTTGGGTCTATATAATTAACTGGATTTGCATTTGCATATAAATATTTATGAAGGCTTACTGGGTCATCTACTGAGCCTAAATATGAATCCATACTTGTAAATCTTCCTGTTGTGATATCCATAAGTGACACTCCAAATTTTATATTTGGTTAGTGGAACTACTCAGTAGAGATTATCTTGCTCTTAAATAGTAATATCCTGTTGTATTATCTTTTTCTTCTCCAGCAAATAGGTAGGTATTTTTTGTTGTTCCTGTGCTGTTTATTAAGTTTCCTGCATTATCATAAGTATAGCTGTTGATTTATAACAAAGTTTGATCAAAATATTCTCATGAAATGGCTTAACTTTGTAAAATTCATTTTTACTTTTTATAACAAAGTTTGATCAAAATTTACATCTACACATACCTAAAACAATTTTTGTAGTATATAATTACTACAAACACAAAAACAAGTCATGTTTCTTAAACATGACTTATTTTTGAAATTGTTAAATTTGAAAAAATTATTGCTATTAGCTTGCCACTAGAAATTTTATGAAATCTTATGGTCTTAGTGAGAAAATTGAGTTCTTGCTTGCTACCTCTCATTTAGTTCTTTAAGTATTATTTGTTCTATTTCTTTAATATCACTTTTATTGTTATAGCTTAATATCCTTAATAATATCTTTGCTACTAACCCAAAAATTGATGAACTTGAGCCAATATATCCATGTCCACCTATATCAAAAGTTATAATACCAGATGAACAATCTATTGAATTTAAATAGTTACTAGCAACGTTCATTATATATCTTGAGTATTCTAACGGAATTCCAGCATGTACTTCATCAAAGTTAGAAACTAACATATTTTCAATAATTTTTTCATCTTCTTTACTTGAATTAACTTTTATTACTAGCTTTTTAGTGTCTTCATACTTATAACTTATACCTAATAAAGCATAATTACTAGAATGTCTATGTTTTAAATTTACTTCCAGCACATAGGATACACTATCCCACTTAACCCATTTATTTTTTAAAATCACTTTCTGTAATTGCTCTATACATTTATATTCTATATTGGGTTTTTCATTTATCCATAAGTTACATTTTTTCATTATACCCAAATTTCTTAAAACTATCATTTATTTTCCTCCCAAAATCTTTTCCAAGCAAGCGAAAATTGCGATGAATTATTTGCAATAACCTCTGGATGATAAACTGAAAACTGAGATACTTCATATTTACTTAATGCTAAACTATGTGCAATATCATAAGCACTTTCAAAGTCCATTGTCTTAGTCAAGTCTTCCATAATATAAGATTCAGCCAACTCATGCATGTAAAAACTTGCATCTGCTCCTGTTATCTTTTCACCATTTTTCATAGCATTTTCTAATCTTCTTATCATATCTACATTTGGCTGATATGTTTCAAATTGATTAATATGATTTTTTACAATATTTAACCCCTTTTCACTAACATTTAACTCCTTATTTGCCAACTTACCTAGTCCATTTCCACTTGAATTAACACCTGAACTATGTGCTCCTGTTCTTATTTTATGGTTACTATTATTATTTTTTAACATTGAAAACTCTTTCTCTGAATTTGCTAAACCATAAACAACCTCAACACCAGTCCACATTATGCTATAAATATCTACATCGCCTTCAAGAAGCAGTTCAAAACTTTCATCAATTACTTCTTTTAATATCTTTCCACCTATTGAAGCTTCCCCAAGTCTTATATACCAACAGTACATATTTATTTTTAATGTTGTTATGTCAGTTAATATAAGTTGTATTTTTAATGCAAGATTCATTTCTCCATATGAATTATATCCTGTTGGGTCTATATAATTAACTGGATTTGCATTTGCATATAAATATTTATGAAGGCTTACTGGGTCATCTACTGAGCCTAAATATGAATCCATACTTGTAAATCTTCCTGTTGTGGTATCCATAAGTGACACTCCAAATTTTATATTTGGTTAGTGGAACTTACTCAGTAGAGAATATCTTGCTCTTAAATAGTAATATCCTGTTGTATTATCTTTTTCTTCTCCTGCAAATAGGTAATTATTCTTTGTTGTTCCTGTGCTATTTATTAAGTTTCCTGCATTATCATAAGTATAGATTATATTTCCTTCTTTTAAAAGCCTATTGTTTTTATTAATGTAACATTTCCTAACTTATCATATGAATATTCTACAACTTCACCATTTGCATTAGTTTGCTTTGTTAAGTTTCCTACTGAATCATATTCAAAGCTCATTGTTCCACTACTGTCTTTTATACTAACTAAATATCCTTTTGAATCATATGAATATTCAGTTGTTTTTCCAGCAAAGAAAAAGGCTAGGCATTTCATCTTGAAAATGTCTAACCTTCTACATATTCTGTTGGTTTATAACAAAGTTTGTTCAAAATATGCTCATGAAATGGCTTAACTTCATAAAATTCATTTTTACTTTTTATAACAAAGTTTGATCAAAATTTACATCTACACATTCCTAAAACAATTTTTGCAGTAATTATATACTATAAGGTACAAAACAAACCATGTTTCTTAAACATGGTTTGCACTTGAATTTTTTCTATTAGCTTGTCACTGAAAATTTTATAGAGCTCTAAGAACTTAGCAAGAGCACTTCTCTCTCGATTAATAATGTTAATCAATTCCAAATTTTTCTCTAAATTCCATGTTGATTTGTACTAATTCAGAAAATGGAACTATACTTTTTTTTGCTTTTTCAATATCACATTCATTTGACCATAAAAATGGATAAATAAGAATTCCTTGATTAAATTTAATATCTTTAATATCTTCTTGAAATGTTGACCATTTATAGGATTTATAGAATTCATCTATTTTTTCACTTGATATATATTTTATGAAATCTTTATAATCAATTTCTAGATTCTCCCATTGTAATGTATCAGGTGCAAAATATAAAATATTATTTTTTTCTTTAGTTACTGAAAAAAGTCCCCCAAATACATCATCTGCTACAATAATCATATTATCATCAAAATATTTTTTAAATTCTAAATTGTACTCATATATATTATAAGAAACATCTTTACTTCCATTTCCAAATAAACGAATATAATTATCAATAAAAATACCTGAAGTATTAGTAATTACTTGTCCTAACACAGAATTTTTATCAATATTAAGATTATTTAAAGTATCATCATAAACCTTATTGTTTATTATTTTCACTTTTCTTGTAGAATTTTTTAATATATATTTAATTTCATTCCATAACTTATTCATATTATTCTTCTCCCTTAATTTATTATTTTTATTCTTATTTTGGTTCCATCAGGATATCCTCTAAGTAAATGTCCAATTGTAGAGCCTGCCCCTCTATTATCAGAGCTATTTATTGGACGAACGCTTGCTCCTTCACCACCTTCTTCAAACATTGCTGGTGGATACTCATCTAAATCTTTTCCAGAAACTTTATCAATACCTTTTAAAGATTCTTTTCTATTTTTCTTTGCTCCTTTTCTATTAATAGTTAAAGTATCTGGATGTCCATTCTTAATTGCATCTTCAATATGCTTTGCTGTTTCTGGATACTTACTTCTTGATAATTCAATTTCAATAGGCTCATCTTCAACTTCATCAGAAATATCACTATCATTTTTTTCTTCTTTTTCATCGTCCTTTGCCATATATATAACATAATCTGTTAATTGCTTTTGAGCATCACCAATACTTACTCCTTCATCAAGCATTGAATCTACTAATTTTCTTGATAAATCTACAGTTAATAATACTGCTCCAGTAGAAACTGTTACATTATGCAAGAATGATAAATCTATCTTTAACATTGTTATTTGCAAAGAATCGCTTGCTGTCATATATGTTTCTAATTCTGCTAATGTATAATATCCTGATGGGTCTATATAATTAACTGGATTTGCATTTATTTATGAAGGCTTACTGGGTCATCTACTGAGCCTAAATATGAATCCATACTTGTAAATCTTCCTGTTGTGGTATCCATATATCTTGCTCTTAGGTAGTAGTAACCTGTTGTATTATCTTTTTCTTCTCCTGCAAATAGGTAGTTATTCTTTGTTGTTCCTGTGCTATTTATTAAGTTTCCAAATGCATCATAACTATAAGTATCTGTTACTGTTTGGCTTGCATTTGTTAATGATGTTGTACTTCCTAAGCCATCTCTATTATAAAAGCTTACAGAAGTTGCCCTGTTTTGACTTATTAGGTCATGTCCATAAGTATATGTTGCTGTTAAGTTGTTGTTTTTATTTTTTTCTTCTAATACTCTTGAATATGATGTATATTCATCTACTAGATATCTTTCTTCTTCTCCATTAGTTACTTTCTTTATTCTTGTTCCAAAAGCATTATAACTATAGCTTTCGTTTGTTACTGTACTTCCTGATGTTTTCTTTACTAATGATAATTTACCATCTAGATTATAAGTATATTCTGTTGTTTCTGCTGTACTTTGTTTCTTTATTAAGTTTCCTGCATTATCATAAGTATAGCTTATATTTCCTTCTTTTAAAAGCCTATTGTTTTTATCATATGTGTAGTTTGTAGTTATATTATTTTCTGTCTTTGTTAATCTATTTCCTACTGCATCATAACTATATGAAGCTGTTAATGTAACTTTTCCATTCTCTGTTACAACTTCTTTTATAAGCTTTCCTGCATTATCATAGGTGTAATCTGTTGTTTTCCCTTTATTATCTACAACCTTTGTTCTTAAACCTCTATTATCTGTTGTATATTCATAGGATGATATTACTTCTCCACTGTTCTTTTTATTTGTAAGCTTTTTAAGTCTATAAAGATTATCATATTCATATGTTGTGTAGCTTCCATTTCCCTTTTCTTCTTTTATTAAGTTTCCTACACTGTCATAAGTATATTTTGTTACAAGATTGTTTTTATCTGTTACCTTTGTTAATCTTCCTAAAATATCATATTCATATTTTGTACTTGTATTTGGTGTTTTTATTAATGTAACATTTCCTAACTTATCATATGAATATTCTATAACTTCACCATTTGCATTAGTTTGCTTTGTTAAGTTTCCTACTGAATCATATACAAAGCTCATTGTTCCACTACTGTCTTTTACACTAACTAAATATCCTTTTGAATCATATGAATATTCAGTTGTTTTTCCATCAGATAATATTTTCTTACTCATCTGATTATTAGAATTATACTCATACTTAGTAACTTTTCCATTAAAATCTGTTACTTCTATAAGATTTCCATTATTATCATACTTATAGCTTTCCTTCTGTCCTAATGGAAGGGTTCTTGATACTACTCTTCCTAAATTATCATAAGCATACTTTGTAGTATTTCCATTTGCATCTGTTTCTTCTATAAGGTTTCCTATCTCATTATACTTATATGATGTTTTTTGATTTAAAGGGTTAGTTACTCCTATTAAGTTTCCTACTTCATCATAAGAATATGTTGTTTTATTATTTTCTCCATCTGTTTGTGATGTTACCCTTCCTAAAGCATCATATTCACAAGATAGTAAAATTTTTGTACCAGAAATTATTTCTGTTTTTCTTCCAAGATTATCATATTTATATTCAACTGAATTTCCTTTAGCATCTATTACCTTTGATACTTTTCCTGTAGAAGTATATTCAAATGTTGTTTTGTTACCTAAACTGTCTGTTATTTCTGTATTTCTTCCTGCTTTATCATAAGTATAATTAGTTTCTTGATTGGTTGAATCCTTTATTTTTATAAGATTTCCAGCCTTATCATAAGTATAATTAACTTCTAATCCATTAGGATATTTAACATAAGTTAATCTGCTCATTTTATCATATTTATAATAAGTGGTATTCTTATTTCCATCTGTTGATGATAATACATTTCTTAATTTATCATATGTAAATTCTTCTGTTGTATTATCTGGATAAATTATTTTGCTTAAATTTCCATAGTCATCATACTCATACTTTGTTATATTTCCATTTCTATCTATAGATTGTGTTAATTCATTTGTTTTATCCTTATATGTATAAGTAGTAACATTTCCCTTAGAATCTGTAGCTTTTGTTATATTGTCATGCTTATCATATTCATAAGATACTGTTACTATTTCCTTTTTATCTCCATTTGTAACTTCTGTAGATTTACTTAAGCATCTTCCTAGTTTATCATAATTAAAGGTGGTTACATTTCCAGCTTCATCTGTCATTGTCTTTAAATTATTATTTTCATCATAAGTAAACTTTGTTGTCTTTCCAAGCTGGTTAGTTATTATTTCTGGTTTTTCATTACTTGTATATTGTACATTTACTGTATTATCATTTGGGTCTTTTATTTGAGTTAATAATCCACTATTATTATAAGTATTAGTTAAAATACTACTATTTGCATCTTTTATAGTAACAGCTTAACCAAATCTATTATAAGTAGCTTCAACCTTATTTCCATAGGAGTCTTCTTTGCTTAATAAGTTTCCATTAGTATCATATTTATATAAAAATACATTTCCTAATGGGTTTGTTTCTTTACTTAGTTTATTATTTTCATCATACTCATATAAGGTTTTATTATTTTCCTTATCAGTATAGCTTGTTATATTTCCTTGTGAATCATATTCATAAATTTCAACATTTCCTAATGCATCTTTTACTACATATTGCTTTGCACCTTCATCAAAATTAAATTCAGTTTTTACTCTATATTCATCAGTATATGCAATCATTCTTCCATTATTATCATATTCATATTTTGCTGGAAAATATCCACCAAAACTTTTTATTTTTGATAACTTATCTGAATCATATTCATAGTTTGTTTCTCTTCCTTCTCTATCTGTTACTTTAGTTAAATTACCTTTATCATCATATCCATAATTTATAGTTTTTCCATCAAAATCACTTATAGATGATATTCTTCCTTGAGAATCTCTTGTTATCTTTACTTCTTTTGTTTTACTACCATCAGCTGATGTATATACTAAGCCTGTTTTATTTATTGTTACATAATCACCATCTAAATAAGTTATCTTTTCTACGCCAGTATTTTTGTTTATTATATACTTAATTCCATTCTTATCTGTAAATTCAAATAGAGTTGGTTCACAATCACCTTTAGAATCTAGTAATTCAATTTTTCCTAATCCTTTAGTGTAGAAACTTAAATCTTCTAATGACTTTAATTTAGCTTTAGAATTATTCTTTGTTGTAAAATACATTTTTACATATTCTATAGGTAAAATTTGTTGCTCATTAGGTTCTAATCCTACATCAAACTCTTCAACTTCTCCTGTTGGATATGTTATTGTTACTTTGTGTTCTTTTGTTTGTTCTATTGTATATTTAAAATTATCTTGCTTTTGAATCCAACCATCTTGTCCAATATTAGCTGTTATCTCTAATTTTAAATCAGATAAAGCTAAGCTCCAACCATTTCCAAAGTCTCCACTACTCTTATTTCTGCTATCATAATTTCTTACTACAGTTATTGGAAGTCCATCTAAAGGTATATTTAAATCCTCATATGATAAACTGAAATTACCTGCTTTCATATTTCCTGAAACCAAATATATAGCAGACATACTAAAATTCACACCATTAATATCTGTTGCTGTAAGTCTTATTTTATATAATCCATTTTGAAGTAAAGTTGTATCAAAAGTTCCTAATATATCTCCTTTTTTTATATTACTACCTTCATCTATGGTTATATATTTTTCATTTTTTAAGTTTATATCATCTTCTCTTTTTATATATTCTAGTTTATAACTTTCTAATTTATCACTTACTTTAAAGCTTTCTGTATTATATCCATTCCAATATATTTTCGTTGGTTCTGTTATAGTTCTGCTTACTATGGTATTTTCCATAGGAATTCTTTCTCTAGTAATTTCAGCTTCATTTATTACAAATTTTAATTCCTTTCTTACTACCTTTTCACTTGCATTCTTTACATCTACATATAAACTTATATTGCCTGTTAAATTTGAAATCCAATTTGCTGTATTATCATTAGCAAAATCTCTTATAGCATACCAATTTCCTTTTGAATCTTTTAAGATAAACTTATATTGTAATTCCCCTTCTCCTGTTGCTTCTGCTGATAATCTTAATAGGGTTCCTTTTATCTGTGGAGACTGCTTGTCTGCTGTAAATCTTGTTATTTTAAGTTCTGTAGTAGTTTTTTCTTTTACTACATAAGACATTTCTTTTCTTACTACATTTTCACTAGAGTCTTTTACATCTACATATAAAGTTTTATTTCCTATTGCTCCAGTTGTCCATATATATGTATTGGATGTAGAGAAATCTCTTAACTTATACCAATTTCCACTTGTATCTTTTATTAAAAACTTATATTGTAGTGTTCCTTCCCCTGTTGCTTCTGCTGTTAATGTTATTTTTGTTCCTGTTACTTGTGGGGATTGCTTATCTGCTGTAAAGCTTGTTACAGCAAGTTCTGTAAGTTTTTCTTTTACCACATAAGACATTTCTTTTCTTACTACATTTTCATTGACATCCTTTACATCTACATATAACATTTTGTTTCCTACAGCACTTGTTTTCCATACATATGTATTTGATGTACTAAAATCTCTAAGCTTATACCAATTTCCAGTAGATAAATCCTTTATTAGAAATTTGTATTGTAATGTTCCCTCCCCTGTTGCTTTAGCTGTTAACGTCACTTGAGTTCCTGTTGCCTGTGGTGATTTTTTATCTGCTGTAAAACTTGTTATTATTAAGTTTTCTCCAGCTTCTTTTTCCACTAAATTTGTAGTTGCTGCTTTTACAATTTGACTATACCCATTTAAGTCCATTGTTAATACCATAAATATTAATAGCAGCATTGATATGAAACGATTTACTTTTTTCATATTTTATCCTCCTTTTATAAAATATTTACAGTAATATTTTAACATCTTTCTATCGTTGCCGTCAATATTTTTTCTTCAAAGTTTAACATTTTATTACATAAATATATATGTGACAAAAATAAATATATATAATATAATTATTAGGATGTAGTTTTATTAAAATATGGTTATAAAAGTATGGAAAGAGAGGATGAAGATAAAGTGGGCTTAAATATTTCAGAATTAAGAAAAGAGATACTTATAGAAAAAAGAAATTATTATGATAATATAGTTGAGAATTGTGTAAGAGAAGCTTTAAAGAAAAATATTAGTATGCCTTATATTTATGATATGCATACAAAAGAAAAGTATTTTGATGAAGAGGCTAAAACTTTTATTAAACAATCTCTTAAAGATATAGATTTAGGATTTAAAGAAGTAGAAGGACTTATATATACTTATGTTAAAGAAGAAGATCCTAAAGGTGAAAAGTTAGAAATTGGGATAAACAATTTAAACAAGATTAGAAGAACAAACAAAATCTTATTAATTTGTATAACATTAATTAATAATTTAGCATTAGGTGTATTAATAGTAGCAGTAGTAGCTTTTCTTTTAGGTCTTAGTGTTTCTAATAACATTATAATGTTATATGCAATAATTTCATCATTATTAAGTATTTTAATCTTATGCTCAAGTGAACCAATTAGAAAGAAAATAGAAGTCTATTTTAATAGTTAAATGTTAAGTTTCAATAAAAAAACTGGCACTAATTGTGTCAGTCTACAAGTTAATTTCTTAATGCTACTGTTTTTTTAGCAGCCTCTAAATCAGTACATAATGTACTAAGTTTAATATCATCTGCATTTATATAAGGTAGTATTACTTTAGATAGTTTAGTAACTGAACTTTTTTCACTTCCATTGGAGCAGCAAAGACTATTATTTCTGGTTTAAGCATATTCTTTTCTTCCATCTGGATATTCTAGATATGCTCTTTTTGTTTCTATATCATATTTTGCTACAGGTAACCCTTGAATTTTTTTAATTTCTATTTCTAGTCTAATTGCTTCTTTAAATCTTCTATCTAATTCTTCATCAGATACTCCACAAGTAGAATCTAGTTCATTTTCAATTTTTTCATCCATAATAAAGTACCTCCTTTTAGCTATATTAAGCTAATATAATAATGTATTCTATTATATCATAAAATAATGTTATATAAGTTAAATTCTATTTATCCTTGCTACAAGAAATGCCAAAGAAATTATATAAGTATAGACTATGCAAACATAAAAATATAGCATTTTAGCATAGTAAACATTATTGCTCTAAGTATCTTCTAAGTTAAAACCTCTACTTTTAAAATCTTTAAACATTTCTTCAATATCAAATCTCTTTTTATATTCCCTTATTGCATAAGGTTCGAAAAGATTGTTAGCAATAAACCATGTATCTTCAGTATCCAGTGCTTTACATACAGCCATATTGCAAATATATTCTTGAGATTTTAACTTAATATTTCAAAAATGTTTTGAACCACCTTTTTAGGAAGTATATTACTAATTTTTAAATTTTGTTTTTTTCGTAAATGGATATTTATAAGACTTTTGTACATCTAATACAATATTTCCATTTAAGAGCTTTAAACATGAATAAAATCCTTATTACCATCTTGTTTGTATTTAAATAATTTAAACCAAAGAGGGATAGCTTTTTACCTATTTTCAATGAAAGTTGAAGTATTACAAATCTATCATCTATTGTTGTATGATCAAATATTATATACATTGATAAGGTAAAAAACATGAGCATGACTGATAAGCAGAAAAAGGATGCAATCAAGCATTTAGGAGAATGATAAAGTAATTAGAAAAAGTTAATGAGAAGTAATTACTTTTATGATAGAATGTATGCAGGAGGATATTGCTTATGAAAAAACGAAATAAAGTGCTTATTTCAGTTAATCGTACTGCTACTAAGTGTTGGTTTAAAATAAAGTTTAATTAAAATACCCTCAACAAATGGCTTAACTTCGTGAAAACTATTTTCTCTTTTGGTAACAAAGTTTGAACAAAGCTTCATTATCAAATAATTTTATATTTAAATATTTTAAAATAAAGTTTGATCAAAATTAAAAAAATATTATTGTATTTAAGCCATTTAATAAAAGTATACTTATATTTTATTAAAACTTTATTGTAAAACTACATTAAAATGATACAACTTTGTTATAAACCTGCACCAAGTTCCTGAGAGGTCAGGCTTCAAGAATATTTTATAAAGTGGCACAAAACAATGAAGTAGTT
Source organism: uncultured Clostridium sp. (assembly GCA_900539375.1). GTDB lineage: Bacteria > Bacillota > Clostridia > Clostridiales > Clostridiaceae > Clostridium. The sequence goes on from UQBY01000041.1 coordinate 16,000, forward strand.
GTTGTAAATAAAAATAGTAAGCTTCACACGGTTGTTATCTCGTATGACCGCTATTGCAAATTAAAAAACGAGGGTGTTGATATTTAGGAGGATAAAAGAATGGCTGTGAAAATAACTGGTAGGACAGAAGATGAAGTAAGAGATGAAGCAAAAATAATTTTAGGATTTGATCAGAAAGAAAATGGGATTCAACAAGGAACTGGACAAATAACAACATTTAATCAATTAGGATTTAAAGGAAATAATAATAAACCAGATGGATGGTATCTTCCAGATGATTTAAAGTCAGTTGCAATTATTCTTGAGACTAAGTCTGAAAATGAGGACTTAAATCTTCAGAAATGGGTTGATGAATTACTGAAAAACACAAAAATTGTTTCTACAAAATACAGAAACATAATTGGAATTTTGTATAATGGTATTGATTTAAGGGTATTTAAAAATGATATAGAAATCAAAGGTTCAAACGTCTTGCAAAATAAGAACTATTATATTTCATTGTTCACCCCAAATACTATTGATAAACAAAGAATATATAGATTAACAAAACGTATTAACGACTGCCTTCATACAGAGTTTGGTATTAAAAATTTATATCATCGAATGATTTTTACTGCTTGTGCCTTAGTTGGTTGTAGATATGGTGCAATTCTCGTTGAAGGTATGGATTTTTCATTAATGAAGAATTCAATTCTAAATACATTGTCAAAATCGCTTGAGAATAGTAAAAAGCAAAATATTAAGTTAGAGATTCTTACAGAAGTATATTCAGAAATAAAAATGAACAATGAAACAAACCAAGACGCTATCAACAACTTTATTTCATGGGTTCAAGAAATTTCTGATTGTGTCAATTCAGATTATTGGAATGGTGAAGATGTAATGGGCATTTTCTTTAATGAATTCAACAGATATAAGAAAAAGTCAGATAGTGGACAAGTATTTACACCAGACCATATTACTTCATTCATGTATAGATTAATCCATGTCAATGAAAATGACTATGTGTTGGATGCAGCTTGTGGTTCTGGTGCTTTTCTTGTGAAATCAATGTGTAACATGATTAAGGAAGCAGGTGGAAACAATACTGCAAAGGCAAAAATAATTAAGGATACTCATCTTTATGGAATTGAATTTGATAGAGAAATATATGCTTTAGCATGTGCCAATATGTTAATTCACAAGGATGGCAAAACAAATTTAGAGCAATTGGACACAAGGACGGCAGCAGCTTGTACATGGATTTCAACAAAACCAATTACTAAAGTACTTATGAATCCTCCATTTGAAAGAAAATATGGATGTATGCAAATTGTTGACAACGTATTGAAGAATGTTCCTGCACATACAGAGTGTGCTTTTATCTTACCAGACAAAAAACTTGAAAAAGATTTTACAGATAAAAAGGTTGGAAACAAGGTACTAAAACATAGTACACTAAAAAAAATAATTAAATTACCTGAAAAAATATTTACTGGTGTAACAACGTCTATTTTCATTTTTGAAGCAGGAGTACCTCATAATGGAAAGGATATTTTTACTTGCTATATTGAAGAAGATGGACTTGAAACAGTGAAAAATCAAGGTCGTCAAGATATAAAAGATAGATGGAGTGAAATAGAAGATAAATGGGTTGACATTATTGAGAAGCAGTCTGGTGATAGTACGATTCAATGGATAAAGTCCGATAAACATTTAAGTTATCAGACACCAGAAAAACCATTTGAAGTCTACGAAGAAGATTTCTTAAAAACAATGATGGACTATAAAATGTTTAAGCAAGAAATCAATGTTAAAGAATTGAGGGAAAATATTCTTGAGAAAACTCTTTATAGTGGTGATGTTGAAAGTAATGGTGATAAAGTAACAATTAAATTGGACAAGGTCGGTGATTAAGGTGAAAATGATAGATGTGTCTGGGTGGAAAAAGCACAAAATCATAGAGATATTTGATGTCAAAAATACACATAGTATTTTGAGTACCGAAGTGGAAAAGGATAGTGGTGAATTTCCATATGTTACGGCAAGCAAAGAAAACAATGGAGTCGAAACATATGTAGATATTGGTGAAGATAAAACTGATAAAGGAAAGTGCCTTCTTATTGGTGGAAAAACAATGACAATATCGTACCAAGAGAATGATTTTGTATCGAACGATAGTCATAATCTTGCTTTATATTTAAAAGATAGCAAAGAAGTATCACTCAATGTGTGGTTATTTTTAAAAACTGCATTACAAAGTAGCATATCTCATTTGTATTCTTGGGGTGATTCTATTTCAAGTAAATCAATAAAAAAAGATTACATATATCTTCCTTCCATTGATGAGAAAACACCAAATTGGGAATGTATGGATAAATATATGTCTGGTTTAGAAAGAACAGTACAAAAAAGAATTGATGATTACCAGGAAATAAGTTTTGAGAAAAGCAATAAAATAGATGTATCAAATTGGGGCGAATTTCATATTTATGATGTTTTTGATATAGATATGGGAACGAAGTTAGACAAGATAAAAATGGATACATCAGAAGAAGAAGTGGCATTTGTAGGAAGATCAAATGCTAATAACGGAGTTACACAAAAGTGCAAAATGATATATGGTTTAAAACCATATAAAGCAGGGTATTTAAGCCTTGCTCTTGGAGGTGCGTATCTAGGGTCTTGTTTTGTGCAAGAAGACCCCTTTTACACTAGCCAGAATGTTATTGTTTTAATTCCGAAGAAAGATATAACATTTGAGACAAAGCAGTTTATAGCAACAGCAATTTTTAAAGAAAGTCAGAATAATTATAAGGCATTTATAAATGAACTAAATGCTCATGTAAAACGTGATTTTAAGTTTAAATTGCCAATAGCTGCAAATGGAGCCCCCGATTACGACTATATGCATGATTTCATGAAAAAAATAAAAGAAAAATCTGATACAGTACTTGATAGTTTATCCATAGTGTAAAAGGAGCAATCAGTAATGATTGCTGTTGTTTTAAAATAAAGTTTGATCAAAATTAAAAAAATATTATTGTATTTAAGCCATTTAATAAAAGTATACTTATATTTTATTAAAACTTTATTGTAAAACTACATTAAAATGATACAACTTT
>UQBY01000042.1 GCA_900539375.1 uncultured Clostridium sp.
TGTGTTTTTGGTTTGGTAGATTTATTTTACAATGAAAAGGGTGGTTTTTCTATTATATTTTTTTAAATTCTTATCAAATTTGAATAAAGTAAATATTTGTATATAAACTGTCCGTAAGTCAGGGTTATGAACTATTAGCATTACAATTTGATGATAGCGAAACTCCTAGATTCAATGATAATGCAAGAACTATGAAAATAGATAATCAAGATTTCACTATTTATTATAGCAACGAATGTCCTTATATAGAATATGAAGTAAATGAATTAACTGAATATGCAAAGGAAAATAATATAAAAATTAATTTTATAAAAATAGATTCATTAGAAAAAGCAAAGAATGCACCTTGCTTTTTTAATAACTGGGCTAATTTCTATAAAGGAGAATTTATAATTAAATGCTAATTCATTTGAAAAGGTAATTAAATAACAACTTACAATATATCACTAGAAATGGGGAAATAATAAATGAACTTTAAAGAATATGGAGATAATAACAAAGATACAATAATGTTATTACATGGTGGTGGTCTTTCTTGGTGGAATTATAGAGAAGAAGCAGAAAAATTACAAGAAAGTTATCATATTGTTATTCCAATATTAGATGGACATTCAGATAGTGATAGAGGTTTTACGAGCATAGAAGATAATGCACAAGAAATTATAGATTATATAACTAATAATTATAATGGTCATATTCGCTTAATGGGAGGATTATCATTAGGAGGACAGATTCTTTTAGAAATTTTATCAAGGAAAAATGATATTTGTGATTGTGCTATTATTGAGAGTGCATTAGTAATTCCTATGAAAGCAACATATAAAATGATTAGACCAGCTTTTTCTATGAGTTATGGGCTAATATCAAAAAAATGGTTTTCACAAATGCAATTTAAGTCTTTAAAAATAAGAGAAGATTTATTTAGTGAATATTATAGAGATACTTGTAAAATTAGTAAGGAAGATATGATTGCTTTTATGGAAGCAAACTCAAAATATGAAATTAAAGATTCTTTATCAAGTACAAAATCGAAAGTTTTAGTAGTTGTAGGAGATAAAGAAAGACCCATAATGAAAAAATCAGCGAGTATAATTCATGAAAAGATAAATGGAAGCAGAATTGAAGTATTACCTAATTATTATCATGGAGATTTTAGCATAAATAATTCACAACAATATGTTATAGCAATTAACAATCTTATTGCTAATAGAAATAGAAACTTGAAAAGCAAATCAGAATCAAACAGATGAGTAGGTAATTGAACATATCAAAAATATAAACGATAAAAAAACATTAACTTTTGTAGATTTATTTTACAATGAAAAGGGCGGTTTTTCTATTATATTTTTTAATTCTTATCAAATTTGAATAAAGTAAATATTTGTATATAAACTGTCTGTAAGTCAGCTTTAAATGGTAGTTCTTTATTAGTATAAATACTTTATTCAACAATAGGTGGAATAAAATTTTCAATTGCATTTCGTAGTTTTGGATGATGAATTACAAAATGAATAGAAGGACTATTAGCCTTTGAAATCATAACTAAGTTTTTCTCACATATTAAAATCTGTATATTTTTAAATGTAGTATTATTATTTACAGTTAACTTATAATTTGTATTATTTTTTTCGTATTTTTTAGTTAGATTTAGATGTTCTAGGTATTCTTCATAGGTATAATAAATCTTTTTTTCATAAAAGTTATCTGCAAGAAAAAGTGAAAGAGGAGATGTTTTAAATTCTTCCCTTGAAAGCTTTGATATTTCATCTTCAACAATATTGTTCTCCATGGTGTTTTTTAATATATTTCTTTGCATATCTACTGATTCTTTTATTTTTTCAATATCTTCATCTGAAATGTCATTATGTTTTAATATTCTTAAAAGCAAATCATCAGAAATAGTATGAATTGGTAAAGAAGATAAAATTCTTCTACGATTAGCTTTGATTTTTACACTTGAAGATAAAAATGCAGCATAAGCATTTTTAGAATATTCTTTATATATTTCCATAAGAGGTGTAGCTTTGCTTAATAAGCACTCTGCTTTTGTTTTATAATATGAAATATCAGTTTTATTAGTAGTTAAAGTATATTTACCTTTATCATGATAGCCATTAATACATTCTCCAAATAGAGCAACAGTTCCAGATACATAATTAAAATGACAATATATATTATCCTGTAATCCTTTAAAAAAGTAAGGAGAAACTTGCCCTGTCATATAAATTGGTAACCAGCTTTCTAATCCTAACATCATTTCATTAAATGGTCTATTCAGGTTATGAATAATGTTTAAGTGAAAGCCTTTTTTTAGCATTATAGCAATAGCGCACATCCACTTTTTACCAAACTCCACATCTTGTGCCATATCTGCCATAGGCATATCACTACACATAAAAACGGGATCATTATTCTTTGAAAGAACAGTTGCTTTAAAAAAATCCAGTTCCCCTTTTTTCATTTCTTCTATACCATAGTATGTTTTAGAAATAGCCTTATAAAAAGGAATAATAGGGACTTTTATTTTATCAAATTGTATAGCTTTTATATATTCACTTAGGTCAAAATTATCTAAATTGCTCAAAAAATCATTTATATAATTATGAGATTCACTTGAATTAGTAGAAAACCAGTCTAATAACTTATTATAATAGATAGAGCTATCTTTTAATTCTTTTAAAGGAGAACCAATAAGAAGAGCTACTGTTTTTTTATCATCTTCTGATTTATATTTTTTTACAATAAAATTACAAACAGTTTCAATAAAATCTTTAAGCTTTGATGGATTCCTATTTCCAGTACGAATTTTAGAAAGTAGTGAAGAATCATAAGAACTAAAACGAGATAACTCAGCCATATTAACATTTAATGTTGTAATAAGTTCATTAAAATTTTTACTTAATTGTTCAAAATCAATAGAAATATCATTTAAAGCATTAGATAAGGTAATATAAAATTCTTCTCTTGTTATATTTAATTCTTTTTGAATAGAGAGTTTATATAAACCATCTACCAATTGTTCTAATTGTTTACTTCTTATGTTAGGGCTTCTATGGCCTCTACGGTAACGACTAATAACAGAAGTGGTTAAGCCAGAAGCATTTACTAGTTCTTGAGAAGAACATTCAATTTGTTCTATATATTTATTTAATTGTTCACAAAAAGTCATAAGAAGCCTCCATATTTATAATTCAAATTTAATTACAATATATCATAAAAGTACAAGAGAAACAATGGCCAAATTGGCAATGAAACTTTGGCAAAAAATACAAAATAAATAGATAATTATGGTAAAATAAATTAAGAAAATGTTTAGGAGGGGAAGAAAATGAAAATTAAAAAAAATTTAATGCTTTTAACAATTATTTTAATCAGTATAGGTTTGTTTAGTTTTTCAAACAGAGTAAATGCTGCAACAATTAGTGATGATGGAAAGTATTATTTAATACTAAGTGTTTGTTGGGATAATGAGGATATTGATGGAGAGTATGCAAAAATTATAAGGTTTAATGTTGAAGATGGGGAAACAAAAGTTAAATTATCAGAACTAACAGAAGGAATTGTTCCTTTCAATGGAGAAAATCAATTTTCGCATTGGGGAAAAAATTTTTCTGATGATGAGAAAGCTGATGAAGAATTAGCAATAGCAGACTTTAATCATTCAGGAGAATTTAATGGTGTATCTTATACAAATGGTTTAGTTCTTTGGGCTAAGTTTTCAAATAAACCTTTGCAAGGAACTGGTAAATATTATTTAACACTTGATCCATTTGCAGGTACAATAAATGGCAAAGCAAATTTAAGATTAATCAGCCAATCAACAGAATTTAAAACAGTTGACCTAACAAAATATATCCCTGTAAGAGAAGGGTGTACTTTTAAAGGATGGGATTTAAATGGAAAATTTGTAACTTCTATTGATTCTAGTGCTTTTGCAAATACTGATGCAGTTAATGTAACTGCTACATACACTCAAGATACTTTTGTTGGAGATGGTATTGTAGTAGTTTTAAATGCTAATGGTGGAACTATTGATGGTAAATCATCTAATAAATATGACTATCTAGGTGGTGGAAATTCTGGAACTTCTATGTCACTTTTGCCATATATACCTGTAAGAGAAGGATATAGTTTTAATGGTTGGAATACAAAAAGTGATGGAAGTGGAGAAAATTATACTTATATATATTGGAGATTATGGGATAAAGATAATACATGGGATTCAACTGTTGAAAGAGATACATTAATACAAGAAGATAGTGGATATGAAAGATATAAAAATTTAACATTATATGCTACTTGGACTAAAAACCCAGAAACACCAACAACACCAGATGAGCCAACTAAGCCTACAGAAGACACAGTAAAAGAAATTCAAAGTACAGGAGAAATAAAAACAAATATTCAATTTACAAATGGAATAAGTAAAGATTATAAATTAGATGTTGAAAAAATAGGAATCAAAAAAGAATTATTAGATAAGAATGTTAAATTTATAGTAGATATGAATGTGCTAGATGGAAATGATGTTGTAAAAATTAGTGATAATAAAATGAACATTAGAATTGCAATGCCAGAAGAGTTAAAAGGATATAACAAATATGAGGTAGTTTATATTTTAAATGATGAAATAAAAGAAAGAATACCTGCAACAGTAGAAAATGGTTATATAGTATTTGAAACATCACATTTAAGTCAATATGGAATTGTAGTTACAAATGTTGAAAAGGAACCTGAAAAAACTAATAATGAAACAAATAATTCAAAAACAACAGATAATATTAGGACAAGCAAAACTGTAGGAACAAATGTTAAAGAAAAATCTAAAAAAACTAAAAATGAAACAAAAAATCCAAAAACAGCAGATAATATTATGACAAGTATAATGTTATTTGTAACTTCTATAACAGCTATTGGTGCATTAACAGTAGTAAATAGAAAAAAATTAAAAAAATAATACAACAAAATATATAAAGACTAGCTACTATTGGCTAGTCTTTATATATGAAAGGATAATGTAAATAATGAGAAAGAAGAATAAAAAATATAAAGAAGTGATTTTTAATCTTATTGTTTATATGATTTTACTTTTTATATTAATATATTCTGGAATTAAAATTTATAAATGGTATAAAGATAAGACAAGTAACAAGGAAATAGTAGAACAGATAAAAGAGACAGTAGTAGTTGAAGATAAAAATGAATACAAAGAAGAATATACAATAGACTTTAATAAACTAAAAGAACAGAATAAAGAAACTGTTGCCTGGATTAAAGTAAACAATACAAATATTGAATATCCAGTAGTAAAAGCAAATAATAATAATTTCTATTTAAATCATAGTTTTGATAAAAGTGAAAATTTAGCAGGGTGGATTTTTGCAGATTATAGAAATAAGTTTGATAATACAGATAAAAATATTATAATTTATGGTCATAATATGAGAGATGGCTCAATGTTTGGAAGTTTAAAAAATATTTTAAATTCTGACTGGTATGAAAATGAAGAAAATACCAATATTACTTTATATACTGAAAATGAAAAATGTATTTATAAAGTTTTTTCAATTTATAAAATAGAAAGTGAAGATTATTATATAAAGACAGAGTTTAGCAATGACAATGAATTTGAACAATTTGTAAACACTATAAAGAACAGAAGTATAAAAAAATTTGATATAGATGTTTCAAAGGAAGATAATATCTTAACTTTATCAACTTGTGCAAATAATAACAGATATAGAATAGTGTTACACGCAAAGAAGATGTAAAGATATTCATTTATAATGTTGACTTTTTCGAAAAAAGGAAATATAATGTATTTCATAAACGAGTAGCAATAACTGCGTAAATCCAGTTTTGTTACTCGTTTTATTAATTATATGCCATTATTTAGTGTGTAGCCTATCAGCGTAAGTCCAACTTATATGATAGGTGCACACTTTTTTTGTGCAGAAGAAAGAAAAGGATAAAATCCTTATCAGTGGGTTGGGATTTTGCTCCAAAAAACAAGGGGGATTATAACTAAATGCAAAAAAATAATAAAATGAAGGAAATGCCAGTTAATAAACTTATGATTCAAATGGGAATCCCTATGATTTTATCCATGGCATTACAAGCAGTCTACAATATTGTGGACAGTGCTTTCGTTGGAAATATGAAAGTGGGAAGCGAAGCAGCACTGAATGCTCTTACGCTAGTATTCCCAGTACAGATGCTTATGGTAGCAATTGGAATTGGAACTGGAGTGGGAACAAATGCACTTCTTGCTAAAACACTTGGGCAAGGAAATAGTAAAAAAGCAGCAAAAGTTGCAGGCAATAGTTTGTTTTTGGGTGTAATTATTTATGTGGTTTGTTTATTGTTTGGAATATTTGGCGTAAAAGCATATATTTCATCACAGACAGTTGATGCGGAAGTACTTTCAATGGGAACAAGCTATTTAAGAATATGTTGTATAATTTCTTTTGGAATTATTTTCTTTTCACTATTTGAAAAATTATTACAAGCAACAGGGCGTTCACTTTATTCTACAATTGGTCAGGTTGTAGGAGCAGTAGTAAATATTATCCTTGATCCAATTATGATCTATGGTATTGGACCAGTTCCAGAAATGGGTGTACAAGGTGCTGCCTATGCAACAGTAATTGGTCAGGTGGTATCTGCAGTATTGTTAGTTATTTTTCATATGAAATTGAATAAGGAATTTGAACATGGTGTTAAATTTATGAAACCTGATGCAGGAATTATTAAGGAAATATATGCTATTGGACTTCCTGCTATTATTGCACAAGCACTTATGTCTATTATGGTCTATGCAATGAATCTTATCCTTAAATTCAGTCCATCAGCCCAAACAGCATATGGTTTATTCTATAAGGTTCAACAATTTGTATTATTCCTTGCTTTTGGACTAAGAGATGCAATTACACCAATTATAGCTTTTAGTTATGGAATGGGTAGAAAAAAGAGAATTTGTGATGGAATGAAGTATGGTTTGTTGTATACAATTGTACTGATGGCTTTGGGTATAGCTATTACAGAAATTTTCCCAGAAGCATTTGCAACATTGTTTAGTGCTGGACAATCAAGAGAGTATTTCATTGGTACAATGAGAATTATTTCTATTAGTTTTATTTTTGCAGGAATTAATGTAGCATATCAGGGAATTTATCAAGCATTAGATGGTGGTATGGAATCCCTTGTTATCTCACTTTTGAGACAGCTTGTCATTATATTACCTCTTGCAGAAATATTTTCTTTATTTGTTCGAAATGGTCAAGCAGGAATTTCATTAATTTGGTGGGCATTTCCAATAACAGAATTAGTATCTTGTGCAGTAGGATATGTATTTTTAAAGAAAATTAAGAGTACAAAAGTCAATATTTTAACTTAAGGGAAATTGTGTACTCATTAGAAGAAATGCAGATTTTATTCTAAAAGACAGAGATGGTATACTCAATGTTTTCATAGATGTAAATATACCAAGAAAAACTTTTTTATTTTTATGGCAAGGTTTTTATCTTGCCTTTTTTGTATATGTAAATTGATTTTATCAAATTGAATCTTAAGCCCTTACTGAATTTACAGAAGATGAAAAAACTATTACAATATTTTTTTTGATAAGGTATATAAAAATATGATAGACAGAAGAGAGTGTGTAAAAAAGTGAAAAATTTTTAAATTATAATGTGCAGAGTATTTTTATATATTTGTGTAAAAAGAGAGAAAAATAAAACTACTATTTTTAATTAAAGTATTTAAATTTTATAGATATTGTTAATAAATTAACAATAAAACTACATAAAGTTACAAAATATAAAAAATTAAATTATGAAAAATTAATAAAAAAATGTAATTTACTTGAATAAAGCATGATTTTATGATATTCTTATGGTGTAATCTAAATATGTAACTATTTGGATTTTATTTAATTTAAAAGGAATATTTTTTTATAGTTAATAAACATAATCTATTAAGAAAGGGGAGCAGATTGAGAATGAGAAAAAAGAAAAATGTTTTTATGAGAAATCAAAGAAAGAAGTTTTTTAAACTAAAAGGTTTTAAACAGGCCCTTTCTTTGGTTATGATTTTGCTTATGTGCTTGGTATTGTTACCAATAAAACCTATTGAAGCTGTTGGTGAAGAATCATTTCGAAGTGATCGTATATATTTAGATGCAAGAAGCATGAGCAAAAATTATGGTTATTCATTTAATAATAACTGTGATAGTGTAAGGTTATGGTCTAAAAACAATGGCTTTAGGAAGATGAGTGGAATTACTGAAATTGGAGGAGTAAAGTATCTGTATTGGGATTCACTTAATGATGATAGGAGTTTCCTTTTTACTTGTGGTGTTAGTAATAAAGGTGATGATGATATTTGGAATATAGTTGCTTTTAATGATTATACAAGAACAGATGTTATAAATATAAGCATAAGTGAAGCTAAGGGAAATATATTTTATTGGGATTCTGTATCAATGACAAAGATAACAGCTACTGATAAAAAAGATACTCCAATTACAGAACAGTATGTGTTAAATAAAAAAGAAGTATATTCAGAAACTTTAACTAACATTAATTCTAATTATATATATTTAGATGTAACAGATATGATTGAAACTTGCAATTGGGCAAGTGCTGGAAGAAATAATATTAGGTTACATGTTGCAAGTGAGAATAAACAGTATGCTCCAACTGGAGTTGGAAAATATAATAATAGATATTATGTTTATTGGAATGCACAAAATTATAATTTATCAACTGGAATAATTTTTCTTTATGCAGGAAAGTATGGAGATACAAATGATGCTTGGACATTGAAAAATAATAAAGAATTTTGTAGAACAGAATATGTTAATGGAAATACAGAATTTATTAATGATAATGCTGGCAATAATGGAATAAAAGGAAAAATATTCTACCCAATAGTAAATGCAAGTGGCTTTGACGATAATAAAGCTAGTGAAAAAGATAATACTTATACTTATAAATTAGGAACAAGAATAGAGTTTGATAATAAATCTACTATTAGTAATGGTGATAATAGTCAAAATATACCAAAAGGAACATTTACGCAAGATAATAGCCTTTATTATGTTAATTCAACAATATATGATTATTATTCAGATTATGAATTAATGGCAGGTAAGGATAGAAGTAATATATCAAGAGGAGAGAACACAGTTAGCTATGTAGATAATGGACAAACAAAATATAGACAAGATGTAAGATATTATAATACATTATATATGCCAGAAAGAATTTTTGATTTAGCTTTAAGTGACTATTATAAAAATAATTCAATAGAAAATCCTATTTATTTTGGCCATTTCCAATCAAAACATTCGGGAGAGGGTACATTATATCATAATATAGCTACAGAACTTAATCTTTATGGATATAGTAGCAATTCAAATGATAATAGTAATGTAACTAAAAGTAGTGTAAATAATTTTTATAATAATAATAACTCTGAATGGAGATTAGATTGTAGTAATTGTGCTATAGATATAGTAGATGACAGTACAAAACATGAAACTTCAGCAGCAGTTCAAGGCTTAGTTAATAATACACTTACTAATAATAATTTAACAATAAAAAGTAGTAATGGTACTACTGTGGAAGCACCTTATTTTAGTGAAAGCTTTTTAAGGGGAGATAACTCTAAAAGTGTTAATTTAGGTAATGTGTATAAAAATGTTGCATTTCCTTTTAAATTAAATAGTGAAGGATATTGGGAATTTGATAGTGCAGATTCTAGTCAAACTTTAAGATTAAAGCAAGATAGTTCTACATCTCAATATTTTATGGATAGAGTTGGTGAAAGTAATGCTGTTATGGGATTTACTAATGATGCACCTACAAAAGTTTCAAATTATTTTCCATTTAATGATAAAGAGGATAGTGGAAATGTTGCTAAATTAAATTATGGATTTGGAACTCGTTTTGATATTCAATTTACATTAACAGAAGATGGACAAATTATTGCTACTAATGGAGAAAAAAAAGATATTGAATTTAATTTCTCTGGAGATGATGATGTTTGGGTATTTATTGATGGAAAATTAGCACTAGATATTGGTGGAGGACATGGTGCAGTTTCTGGAAAAATTAATTTTGGCGGAACATCAAAAACTAAAACAGCAACTGTAAGTGGAGTTAAAACTGCAGATGGTACAGAAAAAGATAAAGTAACAACTTTTGAATTAGAAGGAAGTAATACTAAAGAGCATACATTAACAATGTTTTATATGGAACGTGGTCTTTGGGAATCTAATATGAAAATTACATTTAATTTTCCAAAACATAATAGCTTCGAAGTAGAAAAAACAGTAGAAATACCAACTGTTGATTCAATATTTGAAAATGCAATGAATAATTTAAAAACAAAAAGTTTTGATTTTTCAATATCAAATTTAGCAACAGATGGAAAAGAATATACTGGTTCTACTTCTGATACTACAGAAAAACAAAGAACATTTAATGAATATACAAATAATAATACAATATCTACAGTGAATGATGTAAAATCTAGTATAACCACTAAAAATGGTAAAACTGTAATATCATGGTATGCACCTTTGAAGAAAAAAGCTACTGATGGACAATCTGTAACAGATAAAAGACTTGTAAAAATACAAAATACATCAAAAAATTTAGATTTTAGTAAGATATCAGATTATCTATCTTTTGATGTATTTAATGAGAGTAGTAATGATGATCAAGGTTCGGTACCTTTTATAGCATTAGTAGATGGAGATCAAACAAGAATTGGAGCATGGCTTACTAGTGAATTTGCCTATGATAATAGTAATACAAGCATTGGAAAAAACTCATGGAAAACTATTAAAGTAGATTTAAATAAGTTAAAGACTTCTATTATAGATGAAGGCTCAACAAAAGGATTTGATTTTTCTAATGTAAAAGAAATTCAATTTGCTTATTGGAATGATGTAAATATATATGTATCACCATTTATTTTTAATAAAACAACAGATATAAGTGATGGAACTGTAAATGCATTTGAAACAGATCCTTCAAAGATAAAAGATTATGGCTCAAATAATACAAAAAACCTTATGCCTGCAAATGGAGCAATATATTCCATTATAGGAAAAAATGGATATAAAGAAGTAAATAATGGTTCATTTTCTCTTAAAGATAAAGAAATAGCAAATTTCCGTGATCAATTTAGAAAAGGAAGCTATATATCAGTTAATGAAATAGGAGTAGATTCTAATGTATTTGAAACTACTTGGACTATATATGATGATGGAAAAGAAATATCAACAAATGACTTAAAAAAAGAAACAAATAATGTTAAGCAAACCCAAAATAAAGATTCAGTTACTAAAGTTTTAGGAACTAATGTAGGTGATGGAAGATTAGTTAAAAATGCAGTTGTTGGCATTACACAACCCAATGATTCAATTGCATTTTATAGATATGATTCACCAGATAATGAAAACTTGAATCTTAATTTAAAAGTTTTATTTAATAATAAATTGAAAGTAGGAAATCTTAAAATTAAAAAATCAATGGCTGAAGGTGATATTGTTGATAAAACTTATAAATTTAAGATAACCTTTAGTAATGTAGCTGGAATGGGATTAGAGGGTGAAGATGTAATAGAAAAAACTGTTTCCTTAAATCCTAGTCATTCTTCAACTGATGAAATTCCTAATGAAGTAACTATTGAAGGAATTCCAGCGGGAACTTATTATGTAGTACAAGAAATAAAAGAAAATGGAGATGAGTTTACATTAAAGGAAGTTACTCAAAGTCCAGAAAGTGATGATACTATTATAGATTTAGTAAATTATACTGCAAGTGGTACAATTGTTGCAGATGAAGATAAAAATCTTGAATTTAAAAATATAGAATTCCCTACTATTGAAGTAAAAGGTGAAAAATATTGGGAAGGAAATGAAGAGGAAATAAATAAACCTAAAGAAATTACAATTAGACTTGAAAGAAAACAAAAGAATTCTGATGATTCAACTTGGGAAACAGCTAAGGATAAAGAAAACAACAATATTCCAGATAAGGTAGTTAGTATATCTAATAATTGGGAATATGGTTATTCATCACTTCCTAAATATGTAGATTATAAAGCTAATCCTAAAGTTGAATATGAATATAGAGTAGTTGAAGTTAAAGTTGGAGCTAAACCAGTTAATGAAAGTGGATATAAACCAGAATATTCAACTGACTCTGATGGAAATCTTAATATTACAAATAAAAAAGTAGGTTCAATTACAATAGTTAAAGCTGATTCAGAAACAGAAGAAACTATTACAGCCTATTCTTCTAAATTTAAAATACAAAAATTAAAAGATGATGCTATAAATGATAGTGATTTTGATACAAGCTTTACAGAAATTACAGATAGCACTGAAAATGGAGTTATTAAATTTGATAATTTACCAATGGGTACTTATTTAATAACAGAAGTTGAAGCACCATCAGGTTATATAAAATTAGACAAACCATTTAAAATAACAATTCCTTATGAATATAAGGCAGGAGATATTGTAGATGGAAAGGTGGCTGTAACTGGAGGGGAAAAAGCAGATATTACCTTAAAGGTATTGAATCCTAAAGGAGCAGTACTTCCAAGAGCAGGTTTAAAAGGAATAAGTTTATACTTAGCAATTGGTACAATTCTTGTTATGGTATCAGGAGCATTTGTACTTTATAAGTTAAATAAAGATAAAAAGATTAATTAATAAGTAAAAATATGTTGATTTAGTTTATATGGTGTTTTGCCATATAACTAGTCAACTATATAAGTGATAAAAGTTTACCATAAAAGTAATGATTTTATAGAAAAAGTAAATAAATCATTAAAAAAAGTAGAAAATTGAAAAAAACATTGAAAAAAGTGGAAAAAAATGATAAACTATTTACAGTAAGTTAATTATGAAAGAAAATTCTTTTATAACAATAAATAAAATTTAGAGCAATAGAAAATGGAGGAAAAAGATATGAAAACAAAAAATTTAAGAAAAGCTATTGCACTTGGAATAAGTTCAATGGTAATGACAGGATTATTAACTTCAACAGTTGCCTTTGCAGCACCAGTAGCAGGACAACAATATACTACATTTACTAGCACAGGTTCAGTAGCAGAAGGAATCAAAGCTGGAAATGCTACAATAACAATAAATGATAATGGATATAACAGCAAGGCTAAATACACAGCTTATAAAGTTTTAGATGCTCAAGTATCTGGTACAGTATATAAATATACACCAGAAGCTAAGTTCGCATCTTTATTTACTGGAACTTATTCATTAACTGAAGGTGGTTCTATAAAGAAAGGATCAACTGAAATTACAAGCAATAGTGCAGATGCAAAAGAATTTGCTCAAGCAGTAGAAAAAGTAGTAAAAGAACAAGGTGTAGTAGGTACAGTATTTAATGTGAATACTGCTCAAACACTAGCTCCAGGATACTATGTTATTGTTCAAACTGGTTCAGATAGTGCAGATGCTTGGGTACCAAGTCTTCCAATTTTAGTTGACCTTCCTCAAAAATCAGGGGATAACTATATTTACAATACTAAAGTAGATCCTAAAGGAGGATATCCAGATGTTACTAAAAAGATTATAGAAAATAGTAATCCATTTGATCAAAATGATGTAAGCATTGGTCAACATGTAAAATATCAAGTAACATCAGATGTAACTAAGTATTCAACTAATGCAACAGGTATAACATATAAGATAGTTGATACATTAAGTAAGGGATTAACTTATGATGATAATGTTACTATTAAAGCAGGAGAAAAAACATTAACAAAAGGTACTGACTATAAAGTAGCTACTACTACAGATACTAAAGGAAATACTATAATAACATTTGATTTTGTATATGATAGCATTAAAGATGCGGACAAAGTAGTTCTTGATTATTCTGCAACATTAAATGAAGATGCTGTTATTGGTGAAGGTGGGAACCCAAATGATGTTAAGTTAGTATATACAAATAATTCAAATACTATAAGTACATCTACTACAACTGCAGATACAGATACACCTCAAGTTAGAACTTATACTTATGGTATTGCTGTTAAGAAGGTAGACCAAAATGATAAAAAAACAGCATTAGCTGGAGCACAATTCGGAATATACAAAGATGAAGATTGCACAGAAGCATATACAGATGGTAAACTTGAAACTGTAACAGCAAACAATGGATATCAACAATTTATTGGATTAGATGCAGGAACTTACTATATCAAAGAAATTGCTGCACCAAGCGGATATGTAAAATCTGAAAAAGTACTTAAAGTTGTAATTGAAGGATTAGATAAAGAAGGTAATCCAACTACAGATAATGATAAATTAACAGGACAAGCTAAGTATACAATAAGTGTTGTAGGAGATACAGAAGGAGCAAACACAATATCATTTGTAGTTAAAAATGATGAAGCAGGAAATGGTACTGTAACAGCTGTAAATGGAACATCTCTTACTGATGAATATAATCTTGACAAATTAGGATTAGCTGTTGTAGGAAACGTAAAGGGTGTTGAATTACCAAAGACTGGTGGAGCTGGTACTTGGATGTTCACAATTGGAGGTTTAGTTCTTATGGCTGGAGCAGTAACAGCAGTTGCAGTTACTAAGAAAAAAGAAGAAAACTAAGCTAATAAAAAGTTTAAAATAATAAAAATAGGGGGATAGGGTTTACCTTATCCCTTATTTTTTTTGCAAGGAGAATTTTTGAGAATGAAAAAAAAGTTGCCAAAGATTTTTATTGGTTTAATATTTATTATAGGTTTAGGGATTATGTTGTATCCTATAATTAGTAATTTATATATAGAGCATCATCAAGGAAATATTATTGATGAATATAATAAAACTGTTGAATCTATGCCAGATGATACTTTAGAGAAGGAAAGAGAAAAGGCTGAAGGTTATAATAAAATGTTAACAGGAAATATGATAATAACAGACCCTTTTGACCCAGAGGCTCAAAAGAAACTTGAAGAAAACTCTGATTATTATAATATTTTAAATATAGGTAATGATAATATAATAGGGTATATTAAAATTCCTAAAATAAATGTTAGTCTTCCTATATATCATGGTACTTCTGAAGATGTATTAAAAAGAGGTGTAGGGCATTTACAAAATACATCTTTTCCAATAGGTGGAGAAGGAACTCATGCTGTATTATCAGGTCATACTGGTCTTTCTTCTGCTAAATTATTTACTGATTTAGATAAACTTGAGGAAGGGGAATTATTTTTTATAGAAGTATTAGGTGAAAAATTAGCTTATAAGATTGACCAAATAAAGATAGTAGAGCCTAGTGAAACCTCTGATTTAGTTATAAAGTCTGGAGAAGATTATGTTACTTTAGTAACTTGTACTCCTTATGGAATAAATTCACATCGTCTTTTAGTTCGTGGAACTAGAATTCCTTATACAGAAGATGTTGAAAAAGAAGCTAAGAATGAAGAAAATTCAAAGGTAAAGAGTACTTGGCGTGATGAATACTTTAAGGCATTAGCAGTTGGATTAGGTGGATTATCAATATTAGGAGTAATATTTATAATAATTGTACTTATTAAAAAGAAAGGAAGAAGGAAGAAGTAATGAAGCAAAAATTAAAATTAATTTTTGTAAGCTTAATGTTTATACTAGGGCTGGTTCTTTTTCTCTATCCTTTGGTAAATAAATATGAGAATAAAATAGAAGTTAATGAAACTAAAAAGAATTTTGAGAAAACAGTAGAAAAGCTTCAAGAGGAATCTAAGGAAGAAGATAGTCCTTTAAATAAGTTGTATAGTGATATGAAAGCTTATAATGAAAAGATTTATAAAGATAAACAATCAGATTTAAAAGACCCTTGGTCTTATGAGCAAAGTAGTTTTGATTTAACAAAGTATGGAGTAGAGAATAATATAATTGGTTATATTATAGTTCCTCATATGGAAATAGAGCTTCCAATATATTTAGGTGCAAATTCAGATAATATGGCAAAGGGTGCTGTTCATATGAGTCAAACTTCTCTGCCTATTGGTGGAGAGAATACTAATTGTGTAATAGCTGCTCATAGAGGATATAAGGGAATTCCTATGTTTTGTGATATTGAGATTATGGAAATTGGTGATGAGGTTATAATTAAAAATCTTTGGGAAACTTTAAAATATCGTGTTTCTAATATAAAGATAATTAATCCATCAGATTCCCAAGAAGTTCTTATACAATCAGGAAAGGATATGGTAACTTTAATAACATGTCATCCTTATACAAAAAATTATAAAAGATATGTTGTTTATTGTGAAAGAGAAAAAGATGATGAAGAAAATAATAATCAAACAGTAAGTAATGAAACTGTTACTGCTAATAAAGAAGATAAACCTAAAAAATTGTCAGAATCTCAGTATAGAATATTATTTGACAGATACTCTCCCTTAGTAGGAGTTGTAATAATGGGACTTCTTCTTATTGTTTTAATAGTTACTGGAAAAAAGAAAAAATAGACTCTAATAAATATTATATAAAATATACATATTAAATTTTAAATGGAAATTATGTGAGTTATAGGATATAATAAAATAAAGTAATTTTTAAAAGAGGGTGAATTTTGTGGGAGTTTTAAAAAGATTTGGCAATATAATGTCATGTAAAGTAAATTCTTTATTAAGTAAGTCAAAAAATCCACTTAAGGATGTAGATAAATATATAGCCTTATTAGAATCACAATTAGGAGAAATAAAAGCAGAAAAGGAAGCTGTAGATGTTCTTGAAAAAAGAAAAAAGAGAGAAGTTTTAGAATGTGAAGATACTGTGGATAAATTTCAAAGATATGTGGATAAATCTTTAGCATCTAATAAAGAAAGAGATGCTAAAAGATTTATGGAACAAAAAAGTGATGCAGAGAAGAAGCTAGAAGTTTTAAAAAAGGAATATACCTTAATAGCAGATAGCAATAAAAAAATGCTTCAAATGGATGAAAAACTTATAAATGATATAAATGAGCTTAAAGCTAAAAAAGAAGAAATAAAGAATAAGCTTATGCAAGCAAAATCAGGTGCATCTGTTAATACTAAACTAGATGAAGCTTCTAAAAATGCAGATAAAGCTTTATTTAAGGCAGAAGCCTTAGCTGAACTTAATGATGGAAGTTATAAAAATAGTGATATTAGCGATATGAGTATATTTGATGAACTTTATGAAGATAACAATGCCGAAAATGCTGATAAAGTGGAATTAAATAAAAATAAAGATTCTTTAAATAGTAATATCACAGCAAATAATGAACCAATAGAGCAAAATACAAGTAATGAAGCTGAAGATGATGGCTTAGATGAATTAAGAAAACAATTAGGTTTAATTTAATGATTTTAGTCATAAATTGATTTTATGTTTAAATTTATATAAAAGACTTAATTTATGACTTTATTATAAATTAGATTTAAGGGGGGAAAAACTATGTCAGATGAAAAGGTTTATAGGTGCGAAAATTGTGGAGGAATAATGGAGTTTGATGTAAAAACTCAAACTCTTAAATGTCCAAACTGTGAGACAAGCATTCAAATAGAAAATGACACTTCATCAATAGTAGAGCATGATTTAACCTTAGATTCGAAAAGAATTATAAAAGCTACTGAAAAAGAAAGTAAAACAATGGAATGTAGTGGTTGTGGTGCTTCAATAGAAATAGGTCCAAATGACACAGCAGCAAAGTGTCCTTATTGTGATTCTAGCTATGTATTAGCAGAAAGGCAGGAAGAAACTATAATTCCAGATGGAGTTATTCCATTTAAACTTGATAAAAATCAAGTGCTTTTAGATTTTAGAAAGTGGATGGGGAAAAGATGGCTTGCTCCAAATGAGTTAAAAAAGCTATATCAACATGGAGGTAACTAACAGTTACAAATAAATTATAAAAAGTTATAAATTGATGTTTATTTTTATAATTTAGAAAATTGTTGACAGCCTCCCATATTCGTAAAGAGTATGGA
>UQBY01000043.1 GCA_900539375.1 uncultured Clostridium sp.
ACTCCATACTCTTTACGAATATGGGAGGCTGTCAACAATTTTCTAAATTATAAAAGTCAACATCAATTTATAACTTTTTATAATTTATTTGTAACTGTTAGTTACCTCTTCTTCACTTTCTACTCTTTTTGCATATCCAATAAATTCTGATTTTTTTTCCTCAAAAGAGTCCTCCCCTAAATTTTTAATAGTTATGTATGGCATGCTAAAAACTCCTTTCTTATCTCCCTTAATCCTTTTTTTATCTTTTCTTTATCAGCTTGATAAAATCCTATTCTAAAAGTGTTATTTCCATCTTTCATATTTCTAAAAAATAAAACTCCTGGTGTTATAAATATATTCTTTTCTCTAAGCCTAAAGAAAAGTTCTTTAGAATTTATTTTATTATTTTTTATCTTTAAATAAAAAGTAAATCCTCCACCAGGCTTGTCATAAGAAACCATATCACCAAGTTCCTCATCTATAAGCTTTTCCATAATAATATATCTTTCCTTGCACTCTTTATTTAACTTTTGAATATTTTCTCTCCATTCTCCTTCTGAAATGTATAATTCAAGGGCTCTTTGCATTAAACTTGAAGTTGCAATATCTGTATTAAACTTTGAATTTAGCATACTTTCATTTAATTTTTTAGGTGTTATCATATAGCCTAATCTTATACCAGGTAAAAATACTTTTGAAAAACTTTTTATATAAATAACTCTATCTTTTTTATCAAGCCATTTAAAAGGAATATAATCCACTCTTTCATCATATATAAGTTCTGAAAGATAATCATCTTCAATTATGTAAAAATCATATTTTTCTGCAAGGGCTAATATTTTTTTCTTTTTTTCAATACTATAGCTTGCCCCTGTTGGATTTTGGAAATAACTCATTGTATAAAAACAAGTTATTTTATTTTTCTTTAATACTTTTTCAAAACTTTCTATATTAATTCCATCACATTCCATATCAACTTCAAATATGTTAGCTCTTCTAAATTTAAATACAGACAAAGCTCCTCCATAGGTAGGCTTTTCTACTATTACATTATCATTAATATTTAATATAGATTTTGAAGCTATATCTATTCCCTGTTGAGCTCCTGAAACAATTAATATATCCTCTTCATCTAAGGATTCATCCCAAAAACATTTATTTATTGTACTTCTTAATTTTTCATATCCAAAGGGGGTTTGTTCAGTTAAAGCCTCTGCCCCATCTCTATCTAAAACTTTATTTATCATTAGTTTAAATTCTTCTATTGGGAAAAACATATTTCCAGCAGTTTCTCCTGCAAAATCAATAATATCTTTATTATTTGTTTTTCTTGCTAACTTCTTAAATGTATTTGAATATTCCTTTTTAAAATTTAAAGTTACCTCTCTTCTTTTAGCAAAGGTTCCACTTCCCATTTTTTGATAAGCAAATCCATCACTTACAAGCTTTTTATAAGCATTAATAATTGTATCTTTATTTACTGAAAGAAATTCAGAATAACTACGTATAGTTGGAAGTTTCTCTCCATCATCAATTTTTTTTTGCTCTATTAATTTTTTTATGTGATTAGAAATTTGTAAATACTTTGGTGTTTCTTCAATAAACTCTAAATCATATAAATTATCCATAATTTCCTCTTTTAATATATTTTTTTAGCATAAACTATCTCTTCTAATATGCTATTATTATTAGAATCTTTAAGTAATATTTTATCTTCTATTACTAAACCTCTTTTAGTTAATTCTCTTAATATAACTTCAACCTTTATTTTGTGAAATTTCTTTTCTTCAATAATTTCATAAGAGCTTATAAACTTTTCTTTTTCTTCTAAATAATTTAATAACATTTTTGAAGCTTCTTTTATGTTTTCATCTAAATAATTATCTATATAATCAATTGTCTTTTTTATTAAATCCTTACTAAGGCTTCCTAAAAATAGTTCATTAATTACTTTAGAAAATTCATCATTTAAATTAGTAGCCATTGTTAAAGAATCCTTTGTTACTAAATATCCATTTAAATTTAAAAATAATTTTGAAAAGCTATCTAAAGCCCTTATTAGTACTTCATAAGAAGTATTTAATCTTCCAAGTTCTAAATATTTTTTGCAAACTTTAAAATCTTTAAGAAAATTTCCAAGATAAATTAAATTATATCTTTCTCTATCACTGTTAAAACTATATTTAAACTTATTATAAAATTCTATTATTTCTTTATCCTTTGAAAAAGCAAGTCTTGATATGATAATTACATTTTTAATATAATCATCCTGTTCTTCTCCCTCACAGGCTTTTAAAAATTCTTCTTTAGATAATACTCTTATATTTATTTGAACATCTAAAACCTTTGAATATATCTGTCTTACTTTATTAAATTCTCCATCATATACTACAAATAAATCTATGTCAGACTCCTTCCATACATCTCCTGAAATAATACTTCCATAAGTAAAAATAGCAAGGACCTTATTATTATCTTTTAATTTTTTTAATGTTAATTGAAATGCATTTTGTAATTCTAAGACAGATTTAGCCATTGTAAAATACCTCTTTTTAACTTAATATATTAATAACATATTCTTTGCTTTTATTATAAACCTCTTCATCAACTTCTGCTACAAGATATGTTCCTTCATCTTTATATTCTTCTTCTAATATTCTTCCATTTCTATGAAGAAAAGAAACAACATCACCCTTTGAATAAGGAATCATATATTCTGCTTTTTTATACTTATAAGGAAGTTTTTCTTCTATAAGCTCTAATAATTTATCTAAATTTAAACCTTCTTTAGCTGATATTTCTATTATATCTTCATAAGACACTTCTTCTTTTATTTTATTTAATTGTTCTTCAGTTCCTTTATCTACTTTATTTAATACTAAAATAGTATCTTTATCCTTTGCACCAAGTTCTTCTAATACCCCTTCAACTGCTCTAATTTGTTCTATAGCATCCTCTGAAGAAGCATCTACAACATGGCATAAAAGGTCTGAAAATATAACTTCTTCTAGTGTTGACTTAAAGGCTTCAACTAAATCATGAGGAAGCTTTCTTACAAATCCTACTGTATCTGTAAGAGTTGCAATTCCCTTATTTTTTAAAGTTATAGCCCTTGTTGTTGTATCTAAAGTAGCAAAAAGCATATCTGCTTCAAATACATTTTCCTTTTGATTATTTTCCTTTCTTGCTGCAACTTCACATAAAGCATTTCTTAATGTAGATTTTCCTGCATTTGTATATCCTACTAAAGATATTTTAGGTATATTTTCTTTATTTCTTTTTTCTCTTTGAATTTCTCTTGTCTTTTTTATTTTTTTAAGTTCATCTTTTAAATCATATATAGCCTCTTCTATATGTCTTCTATCTGTTTCAAGCTTCTTTTCTCCAGGCCCTTTTGTTCCAATTCCTCCACCTGTTCTTGAAAGAACTGTTCCTAAACCTTGTAATCTTCCCTTTCTATATTTAAGTTGAGCAAGTTCTACTTGTATTTTTGCTTCTTTACTTCTTGCTCTTCTTGCAAATATCTCTAAAATAAGAGTTGTTCTATCTATAACTTTAGCTCCTAAAGCATTTTCTAAGTTTCTAACTTGAGAACCTGAAAGTTCATCATCAAATATTATTAAGTTTGCCCTTTCTGTTTGTCTTAAAGAAGCTATTTCAAGAACTTTTCCCCTTCCTATGTAAAAAGCAACATCAATTTTATTTCTTCCTTGATATACACTATCTAATACTGGAATATTACAAGCCTTTGCAAGCTCTTTAAGTTCTTCAAGGCTTTCTCTTGTATCTGACCCTACTACAATGGCCTTCTCTTCTGTATCCTCTTCTATATCATTATCCTTTATAAGATTTTCTAAATATCTTACCTCTTCTAAAATATTTACAGAGACTAATTCTTCAAAGGATAAATGACTCTTTTCTTCAAATAATAATGTATTATCCTTAACTCTAAGATTACCTAGTGAATAATCTATTATTTTATTTTGATACACTCCCACAGCAACTATACAATCAAGCTTTAATTTTAACAATGCTGATAAATCTAGTGCAGAAAGGTTACAAAAACCATTAGGATGAGTGTGAATAATTCTCACCCCTGCAAGTCTTCCTTCTCTTATATCTAATAAAGGAAGCTCCACTGAAGTTGAATCTCCAACTGCTACAGACTTAACATTTCCCTTTCTATCTATTGAAACACTTACTTCTCTTTCTATGGCAGATGAAACCATACACATTTTTTCTATAATATCCATAGAACATATTTCTGTTTTTGGAACTTTAATTTTATATATGCTCTCTAATTCTTCTAAAAATACTTTTTTTACTCCCTCACTATTTCCATTTATCAACAAAATCACCTCTTAGCATTATCTTACCAACTTTCTATTCATTTTATACCATATCATATGTAAAGTAAACCAATGTAAATATTTCTTATTGAAAGAAAAAGATTTTTAAGTTATATTAAATTACAGCAAATATTTTAAATTATGGAGGAATACATAATAATGGGTGAAAAACATAACATACTATTCTCAAAAGAAGAAATTGCTAAAAGAATTGAAGAATTAGGTGCTATAATAACTAATGATTATAAGGATAAAAACCTTTATGTTCTTTCTTTATTAAGAGGCAGCTTTATATTTACAGCAGATATTGTTCGTGCTATAAATACAAAAACTAAAATAGGTTTTATGACAACTTCAAGCTATGGAAATGAAACTACAAGTTCAGGAAAAGTAAAAATAATAAATGATATTTTAGATGACATTACTGGATATGATGTTTTAATAACTGATGATATTATTGATACTGGTTATACAATGGAATTTATTATAGAACATATAAAATCTCTTGGAGCTAATTCTGTAAAAACTTGTGTTCTTTTAGATAAACCTTCTAGAAGAAAGGTAAACTTAAAGCCAGATTACTGCTGTTTTGAAGTAGAAGATGTATTTGTTGCAGGCTTTGGATTAGACTATAGTGGATATTATAGAAACATTCCTTATGTATTTAATTTTGATGAAAAATAAATAGCATATTAAAAAATATTAGGTTTCTTATGTTATTCGGTTGTTCCGTCGGCAGGCTCCAAGTCACACCTTCATAAAATAAGAAACCTAATATTTCAATAAGCAAATTTAATATTATAAAATTTTGCTTTTCACTTATTGACAGGCTCTTGCGTTAATTCTTCACAAAATAAGAAATTTAAGATTTTAACAAACATAATTAATTTTCTATACATAATTAAAGGCTTTTTTAACTTACCAAATATTTTTCTATTTACTAAAATCAATTGCTGTGCTTGGTATTTTGCCAACTATAATAGTTTCTGATACTGGTATTTCACATAAAACATCTATTTCTTTATTTTGAAATGGTACAGCTATTCTTATTTTTGATTCTACCTTTAAATATATTGTATGTCTTGTTTGATTTATTCCTGCACTTTCAAATTTTGATTCATAGGTTACATTCATATTTCCTATAGGTTCTATTTTTACATTAATCTTTGGGCCTAGTCTATAAAAGGCACTATTTTTACTTATCCAACCTAAAGGAACTTTCATTTCCACCTCTCCCATAGATTGAAGAGTTTTATTACATTCTACTGAAAGTTTAGATGCTAAATAATTTAATTTCATTGTATTTGCTTGTATAAGATTAATATTTCCTTCATTATCTCTATTTATAATTATCATTTCATCATAATTAAATTCATCATTAAAAAGTTCTATGCTAGTCTCACTTATTTTTTCTATGGTTTTAGATTTAATCATAGTTTCAGAAATTTTTAATACAGAAGGAAAAACTATTTTATTAAAAAAATAAATTCCAAGATTAAAAATAATTAATATGGTAACAATAATTAATATGAATAATTTGGAAGGTAACTTCTTTTTTCTATAATACTTCATCCTTCACCTTTATATTGAGTTATTAATTTACTCATATTATAATTATGCTATAATAAGGAATAATATTATAGGAAAAACTTAGGAGGGGTCTATGACTGAAACCAATAATAAAAATAAATCCCAAAATCAAAAAAAGAATAAAAAAACTAAAGCAAAAAAAAATTCTGCTAAGGATGTTTTTAAAGCATTTTTAATAACATTTTTTACCACCTGCTTAATATGTTGTGTTGTAATTGCAGGTTATATATTAGCAATAATTAAAAGTCTTCCTGATTTAGATATAAATAGCATAACAACCCTAAGTGAAGCATCATATTTTTATGACAATAATGGAGAACTTATGGATAGTTTAAATTCTGAAATTCAACGTACTGTAATAAGTTATGATGAAATGCCTCAATATTTAAAAGATGCTATTGTTTCAATTGAAGACCAAAGATTTTATAAACATAATGGTATAGATGTAAGAAGAATTGTTGGTTCCTTTGTAACAGATGTTAAAAAAATTGTTAGAGGTGATACTAGTTTTCATGGTGGTTCTACTATTACTCAACAGCTTCTAAAAAATACAATTTTACAAAATGAAGATTCAGCCATTGAAAGAAAAATAAAAGAAATTTATACTGCTCTAGAGCTTGAAAAAAATCTATCAAAAGATGAAATACTATGTCAATACTTAAATACAATTCCATTTGGTGGTACAACTTATGGTGCTGAAGCTGCTGCTTATTACTATTTTAATAAACCAGCAAAAGATTTAAATCTTATCCAATGTGCATATATTGCTGGTGTAACTCAATCCCCAACTTATTATGGAGCTTATATTGAAAAAAATATACAAGACCCTTCTCCTTATATAAAGAGAACTAAAACTGTTTTAGGAAAAATGAAGGAACTTGGTAAAATAAGCGAAGAAGAATATAATAATGCCATTTCAAGCATAGATAATGGTGAATTAACCTTTGAAAGAAATACAGATAGTTATATTCTTGATTATGAATGGTATATAAATCCTGCCCTTAAACAAGTTAAAGAAGCATTAAAGGAAAAATATCTTTATAGTGATGATGAAGCTATGAATCTTCTTTTAACTGGAGGACTTAAAATATATACAAATATGGATAGAGAGCTTCAAGATTACACCCAATCTGCTTTAGATTCATTTGATGCAGGGAATGTAGGTATGGCAGAAGAATTTGAAGAAGGAACTAATACTCCAAAATTCCAGGCTTCAGCTACAATTGTTGATTATCATAATGGAAAAGTTCTTGCAATGGTAGGGGGACGTGGAGAACATACTGCTAATGCTAACAATAGAGCTTTTACAGGATTAAAACCAATAGGCTCTAACACAAAACCATTAACTGTTTATGGTCCTGCTATAAATGAAAAAATTCTAACAGCAGGTTCTACAATAGATGATTCTCCTTTAATTAACACAATAGGCTCTAAATATCCTACTGATAATGGTCCATATAATCCTCAAAATGATAACGGAAAATATTCAGGAAATATTACTTTAAGAGAATCCCTTACTCAATCTAAAAATGTAGGTGCTGTAATTGTAGAAGATAAAATTGGAATAAATACAGGATTATTTTATGGAAAAAAATTTGGTTTAAAATATAATTCAAAATCCTCTGATGCAATTTCCTGTCTTGCATTAGGACAATTTAACAATGACCCTAATGACTTAGATGGTGGAAATACTTTTATATTATCATCTGCCTTTGGAGTTTTTGGTAATGGTGGAACATATACTAAGCCTTTATTATATTCTAAAGTTCTTGATTCTAATGGTAACACTTTACTTGAAACTGAATCACCTAACACATCAGAAATATTTAATAAAGAAACAGCTTATATTATGTATGATATACTAAAAGGTTCTTGTTCCTATACAGGTCCTAATGCAAAGTGGGGAGATATGCCTGTTGCAGGTAAAACAGGCACAACAAGTTCAAATACAGATTATTGGTTTTCAGGGGTAACACCTTATCTTTCAGCTTCTGTATGGCTTGGCTATGATACTCCAAGAGAAATGGGTGGAAATTCAAATGTTGCAGCTAGTTTATGGGGAAATATAATGTCTAAAGCTCATGAAGGAAAAGAAGTTATAGATATTAATAAACCAAACACTCTTGTTACAGCTAGTATTTGTAAGGATTCTGGAATGCTTGCAACAGATTTATGTAGAGCTGATTCAAGAAAAAATAGAGTGTATACAGAATACTTTACAAAAAATACTCTTCCTACTGGATATTGTGAAAAACATATTTCCTATAAAAATAAGATTTATGTTAAAAAAGAAAACCCAAATCCTTTAACTGAAGATTATTCTTATGTATATACAAAATCAAATAACACAAGTACATCTACTGCTAATAAAAAAAGTGACAATAAAAACAAAAATTAAAGAGCCTTTTTTAGGCTCTTTAATTTTTTGATATAATATTATCACGTATAGTTCTTATAATTCTTCCATCTTCTGTTGATATAAAATATTTTACTCTTATTTCTTTTTTATCTGCATCTATACCCTTTAAAGTTATTACATAACAAAGTTCCATAAAGCTACTATCTTCATTTTCTGCCCATACTTTATATATTCCTATTACTTTTCCATCCTTATTTATTTCATTAAAGTCATTTAATGCCTCAAGGGTTGCATCTTCTTCAGATACTAATATATTTATGTCCTTTGTTTTAAGATAAGAATTAAGATTAACATAACCATCAAGTTTGCCAGTAAATTTATTTATTTGAATAGTTACCATTTTATCATAATAAGAATAACCCTTTTCACACTTTTTAAACATAACTGTATAATAAGGTACATTGCCTATTTCATCATCTAGTATAGAATCATATTCATAATCTCCATTATAAAGTTTTTTTAAATATCTTTCTGCTATTTCTCTAGCTACTTCCTTATCTATTTTCATTTTTCCACTTGAATATAACATATTATTAAATCCAATAACATTATATGAATCGTCTACATCCACAGTAAAATATTTAGTGCTTACAGTAAAATACCTTTTTGAATTAGAAGCATCTATTTTACTTGCACTTTTATAAGATAAAAGAGAATCATTTTTATACTCATTAATCATATCTTCAGAATAAAGTAATTCTTTAAAACTTTTAGCAACCTTAATTTCTTTTTTACCATTTCCAAAAATAACATGAATGGCTAAATTAATAACTAGTAAAAGAATTACTATAAAAATAAATGAAAGTATTCTTTTATTTCTTTTCTTCATATTTTTCCTCCTAAAAAAATACTTATACTTCAAATTTATTTTATCTTAAAAACCTTATTAAATAAAGAGTTTTCTTAATTTATCTAAGAAAGATTTTATCTTATATGCTTGTATTTTTTCATAATATGAGTTATAATAACAGAAAACATCACAATATTCTGAAATTTTGCAAAAAGGGGGTATGACTTATGAGTCTTTTAAAAATGATAGAACAAAAAAAGAAGGAAAAGGAATTAGCTCAAAAGAAAAAAAATGCTAAAAATCTTGCAATAAGTGCTGCAATAGGTGTTGCTACAGGAGCTGTTAGTGGAATTTTACTTGCACCTAAATCAGGTAAAGAAACAAGAGATGATATAAAAAGAACTTCTTTAGATATTAACCATACAGTTAAGGAAAAGGTTTCCACAGCTAAAAGTAATTTAAAAGAAAAATCAACAGAAGCTCATTCAAAAATAAAAGATTATCTAAATTCAAAAAAAGGTTTAAACTCTATTGATGAAGATATAGAAGAATCTGTTGATGAAGTCTTTTCACCAGAATATGTAGAAGAAGATGATAATGATTCTATTTTAGATAACTCTTGTGAGGAAACTGAAGAATAATGTATATTAAAGTTTCAGACTTATGTTTAATTGTATTAGGAGCTTTAGCATTTATAGCAATTTTATATTTAATCTCTGTTTTAAAAAAATTATCTTCATTCATTGATAACTTAAATAACTTTTTTGCAAAAAATTCTAAGTCTTTAAATGTATCTATAAGTAATATAAAAACTATTACTGATAACTTTAAAGATATAAGTGAAGCTGTTACTGATACAACAGCTGATGCACTTATTGCAAAAGATAATATTAAAGATAACATTAATACAATAAGGGATATTATTAATATAATTCTTAATGTATTTTCAAAGAAATAAGAGGAATACTTTTTAAAGTATCCTCTTATTTTATTCCAATATTATTTTTTACATTTTCTGCAAGCTCTCTTCCTGCAATTTTATCTATAAGACTTAAAATCATTTCTATTTCCCCCATAACATTAGACCCTAGCATGATTCTTCCATTGTCTATAAAATTATCTGAAATAAGCATATTTTCTTTTATGTACTTTTTATCATCTATATCAATTTGATTTTTAGGAATAAACATTCCATCAATTAATTTGCCTTCTATTAAAAATTTAATGCCCTCTCCTTGCACACATAAATAATCACATCTTCTAATTATATTTAGTACATTTTTAATATTTTCTTTTACTATAGGATTTCCTCCAGGAATTATTAATACATCTGGTTCTTCTTTAGATTTTTCTCCATTTAAATTTATTATATTTATCTTTCTATCATCACAAATAACCTTATCATTATAGTTAATTCCATATATATCAAAGATATTAGATTTTTTTATTTCATTAACTTTTCCTAAAATATCATAACATAATGAAAAATCTGAAAGTCTCATTCCATTATACATAAGTATTCCTATTTTCTTATTAGAATATTTTTTATTATTTATAAAATCTTCTCTAACAAGTTTCATAGTTGTTTCATTTTTTAATTGTCTAACTACTTGAAACCCTATTTTATTTAACATTCTGATAGCTACAGGATTAGAAACATTATCCATTACTATTCCTCCACCAAATTCAAAGAAATAATATTCTAATAAAAGCCTTACTGCCTCTTCTCCATATCCATGATTTCTATATTTATTAAGTACCTTAACATTAAATCTTGTTAATTTAGTAATTGAATCATATCCATGAAAACTCACCTCTCCAACAGGCTCATCTTCTAAGTTATATATAAGACAATAAAAATTTTTCCCATCTGTTGGATAAATCATCTTTTTATAAAAATTACTCCATTTTTCCTTTGAGAAATTAAAAGTTCCTCCAATATCCTTCATGGTTTCTTCATCCCCCCAAAGTTTAGAAACAAACTCCAATTCCTCAAATTCAGGTTGCTTTATATAAACATCTTTTCCATTTCTTCTATATCTACCTTTTGTATCTATCATGTTCATCACCTATTTTCCCTTTTTCTTACTTATAATATCTCACATTTCCTTATTATTATCAATGGTTTTAAAATATTGCCTTAATCCTAAAAAAATATGTTGATTTTTTTTCAAGAAGTAAATATAATATCTTTGTTTAGTAATTTTAAACTTAAAGTTTAGTAATAGTTATTTATTTAAGGAGGTGCCTTCATTTGGAAATAGGTGAAAAAATAAGAAGACTTAGAATTGAAAAGCAACTAACTCAAGAAGAACTTGCAAATAGATGTGAACTTTCTAAGGGTTTTATTTCTCAAGTAGAAAATGACTTAACCTCACCCTCTATTGCAACATTAATAGATATTCTTCATACTTTAGGTACAAATTTAAAAGAGTTTTTCAATGATAATGAGGCTGAACGCATTATTTTTTCCTCAGAAGATATGTTTGAAAAAGAAGATGAAGAATTAAAGTATAACTTAAAATGGCTAGTTCCTAATGCACAAAAAAATAAGATGGAACCTATAATGATTACTTTAGAACAAAATGGTAGATATATAAAAGAAGAACCTCATGAAGGAGAAGAATTTGGCTTTGTTCTTTCAGGAACAATATATCTTCATCTTGGAGATAAAAAATATAAAGTTAAAAAAGGGGAAAGCTTTTATTATAAACCTAGAGAGAATCATTATATTTCTAATTGTGGTAAATCAAAAGCAAAAGTTATATGGATAAGTACTCCCCCATCATTTTAATAAAGAGGTGTTATGATTGAAAGAAAATATAATTGAACTTAAAAATATAAACAAAAAATATGATGATAATATTGTTTTAAATAATTTATCCTTATCAATTAAGAAAAATGAATTTGTTACTCTTTTAGGTCCTTCTGGTTGTGGTAAAACCACTACATTAAAAATAATTGCAGGATTTGAAAATGCAGATTCTGGAACTGTATTATTTAAAAATGAGGATATTTCTACACTTCCTCCTTTTAAAAGACAACTAAATACTGTCTTTCAAAAATATGCTTTATTTCCTCATATGAACGTTTATGACAATATTGCTTTTGGGCTTGTTATAAAAAAATTACCTAAGTCTGAAATAGACAAAAAGGTTAAAGATATTTTAAGTATGGTTTCTTTATCTGGCTTTGAAAAAAGAAGTATTGATTCTTTAAGTGGTGGTCAACAACAAAGAGTTGCTATTGCAAGGGCTTTAGTAAATGAGCCTGAAGTTTTACTTCTTGATGAACCATTAGGTGCTTTAGATTTAAAACTTAGAAAAGAAATGCAATTAGAACTTAAAAAAATTCAACAAAGACTTGGAATAACCTTTATATTTGTAACTCATGACCAAGAAGAAGCTCTTACTATGTCTGATACAATTGTTGTTATGAATAAGGGAATTATTCAACAAAAAGGAACTCCTGAAGATATATATAATGAACCTGCAAATGCTTTTGTTGCTGATTTTATTGGAGAAAGTAATATTCTTGATGGAATTATGTTAAAAGATTATTTAGTAAATTTTTGTGATAAAGAATTTGAATGTTTAGATAAAGGCTTTAAGCTTAATGAAAGTGTTGATGTAGTTATAAGACCTGAAGACATTAAAATTGTTTCTCCTAAGGAAGGAATGCTTAAAGGAATTGTTAAGTCTATAATATTTAAGGGTGTTCATTATGAAATGGTTGTAGAAGCTAATAATATAATATGGTTAATTCACAATATAAAGTGTGTTAAGCAAGGGGAAGAAATTGGCTTAAACATATTCCCAGATGATATTCATATTATGAAAAAGGGTGAAAAAAATGAATAATAAGAAGTTTTCCTTTGCCACTTATCCTTATGTAGTATGGAGTGCATTATTTATAATTGTTCCCCTAATTATAGTTTTGTTCTTCAGTTTAACAATTTCAGATGCAGATGGATATAAATTTTCTTTTGAAAATTTTACAAGATTATTAAAATCTCAATATGGATTAATATTCTTTCGTTCAATTAGACTTGCTTTTATTTCAACTTTCCTTTGTTTAATTATTGGATATCCAGTTGCATATATTATTTCAAAAATGGCACCTTCTAAGAGAAATCTTATAATAATGTTATTTATAGTTCCTATGTGGATGAATTTTCTTCTTAGAACTTATGCTTGGCTTCCTATACTAGGTAAGAATGGTTTTATAAATAATATTTTAGGACACTTTGGTATAGGTCCTCTATCCCTTTTATATAATGATGGAACTGTACTTCTTGGAATGGTATATAACTTTCTTCCCTTTATGGTACTTCCAATATATACTGTTTTATCTAAAATGGATGAAAGCTTAATAGCGGCTGCTGAAGATTTAGGAGCAAATAAAGCTCAAATATTTAAAAAGATTATTATACCTTTAAGTGTACCTGGAATAATGTCAGGAATTACAATGGTATTTATGCCTGCTGTATCAACTTTTGTAATTTCTAGTCTTCTTGGTGGTGGAAAATATATGCTTTTAGGTAACCTTATTGAGCAGGAATTTACAACAATAGGTGATTGGAACTTTGGTTCTGCAATTTCAATAATAATGATGATAGTAATTTTAATTTCAATGGCAGTAATGAACAAATTTGATAAAGGTGAAAAGGAAGGAGATACTGGATTATGGTAAATAAAATTTCAAAATTTATTCAAAGATTTTACTTAATTATAATATTTGCTTTTCTCTACACTCCAATTATAACCTTAATGATATTTTCATTTAATAATTCAAAGTCAATGGCTCATTGGAATGGCTTTACTTTAAAATGGTATGAGAAATTATTTCATAATGATGGGTTAATGGAAGCTTTATATTATACTTTGCTTATTGCAGTTTTAGCTTCTGTAATTGCAACTATTATAGGTACAATTACTGCAATAGGAATTCATAATATGAAAAAAGGAAGCTTTAAAAAACTTCTTCTTAATGTAAATTATCTTCCAATATTAAATCCAGATATAGTAACTGGTATATCTTTAATGTGTTTATTTTTATTTGTAGGATTAGATTTTGGATTTTTAACAATGCTTTTAGCACATATAACTTTTAACATTCCTTATGTAATTTTATCTGTCCTTCCAAAGTTAAGACAACTTCCTGCAAATACTACAGAAGCTGCATTAGACCTTGGAGCTACTCCTTTTTATGCTTTAAGAAAAATAATATTACCTCAAATTGCACCTGGAATATTTTCTGGACTTCTTATGGCATTTACTATGTCTATAGATGACTTTGCTATTTCATTCTTTACAACAGGTCCTGGAGTTACAAATTTATCTATAGAAATTTACTCTATGGCAAGAAGAGGAATAAAACCAGAAATTAATGCACTTTCTACAATAATGTTTTTAACTGTTCTTATTTTACTTCTAATTGTAAATAGGAAAAGTTTATCAAGAGGTGAGGACTAATGAAAGGAATAAAAAAATTAATTTCAACTATTCTATTAAGCACTTTATCCCTTTCTCTTATGGTAGGATGTGGCTCATCTAAAGAGAATAATAAAACAGTTACTGTTTTTAACTGTGGAGATTATATAGATGAAGATTTAATAGATAAATTTGAAAAAGAAACAGGATATACTGTAAATTATTCAACTTATGATACTAACGAAACAATGTATTCAAAATTAAAATCTGGAAGTAATAAATATGACCTTGTTTTTCCTTCTGATTATATGATTGAAAAAATGATTAAAGAAGATATGGTAGAGAAAATTAATTTTGATAATATACCTAACTATAAGTACATTGATGAAAAATTTAAAAACTTAGATTATGACCCTAACAATGAATATTCTGTACCTTATATGTGGGGAACTATAGGTATTATTTATAATCCTGAAGTTGTTCATGAACCTGTAACTAGCTGGGATATTCTTTGGGATGAAAAATATGCTGATGAAATAATAATGTTTGACTCTGTTCGTGATACTATGAGTATTGCCTTAAAAAAATTAGGTTATTCTATGAATTCAACAAACCCAAAAGAAATTGATGAAGCTGCAAATCTACTTTTAAAACAAAAACCTATAGTGAAAAACTGGTTTGTAGACCAAGTTAAAGATGTTATGATAGCTGATGAAGCAGCTATGGCAACAGTATGGTCAGGAGATGCTGCTTATATAATGAGTGAAAATGATAAATTAGTTTATTCTGTTCCTGATGAAGGGTCAAATAAATGGTTTGATGCTATGGTAATTCCTAAAGGAGCTCCAAATAAAGAAGGTGCAGAAGCCTTTATAAACTTTTTAACAGACCCAGATAACTCTAAACAAAATGTAGATTACATAGAATACTATACCCCTAACTGGAAAACCTATGAAATGCTAGATGATGAGGTTAAAGAAAGCTATCCTAGGGATGAGCTTTTAGATAAATGTGAAGTCTTTAGAGACCTAGATAGAGATGTTTTAAAATTATACTACGATGCATGGATAAAAATAAAAAGCAAATAAAATTGCTTTTTATTTTTTTAACTTTAATTATCTAAATATGAATCTAAAAATTCAGGGAACCACATTGATATTTCTCTTTTTGCATTTTCTACTGAATCTGAACCATGTACTGTATTTTCTGTTTTATCTTTAGCATATTTATGTCTTATTGTGCCCTCTTTAGCATCTTTAGGGTCTGTTGCACCATTTATCCCTCTAACTTTATTTACTGCATCTTCTCCTTCTAGTATTAATGCTACTAATGGACTTCTTGATATAAAATCTACAAGTTCTCCATAAAAAGGTTTATCTTTTAAATCTATATAGTGTTGTCTTGCAAATTCTTTGTTTATTTTTATCATTTTAAGAGCCTTAATCTTAAGACCTGCTTTTTCATAATAATATAAAATTTCTCCTATATGGTTATTTTCTACTCCATCTGGTTTTACTAATGCTAATGTCTTTTCCATAATTAATCCCTCGCTTTACACAATTGTTTATTAGATTATAACAAATTTTCTGAAAATTGTAAACATTTTTTCTTCTATGTTATAATATTTATATTAATTTATATGCTAATAAAATAAAAAATATGTTATAGGGAGATGATATTTATGATACGTTACTATATTGTCGTAAAAGGTAGAGTTCAAGGAGTTGGCTTTAGATTTTTTACCATTAATATTGCCTCTAAATATAACCTTACAGGAAGTGTAAGAAATATGGATAATGGCATGGTAGAAATTGAAGTACAAGGAGAAAAAAATACTATAGATAATTTTATTTCAGAAATAAAAAAAGGAAATTATTTTATACGTGTTGATGATATATCCATTAAAGCAATAGATTTAAAACCAAAAGAAAAATCCTTTCAACTAAAATATTAGATAAAATTTTTATACTTTCCAATACATAAAAAAAGAGTTGTTATATTAAAGTTTAATGTAACAACTCTTTTTGAAATTATTCTACTGATAATTCTACTGATTCTTCTTTATCTAGATTTTCAAAAAACTCTTCTGTTTCTTGTACTACAACTTTTCTAAGTCCTATTAATCCAACTAAGTTAGGTAAAGCCATAAGTCCATTAACTATATCTGCAATTACAAATATTAAATCTAATGAAAGGAATGGCCCTATAGCAATTAATGCTATAAATATAATCTTGTATGGTAATATAGCCTTTATACCTGCTAAATATTGCATACATTTTTCACCATAATAATTCCAACCAAGTATTGTAGTAAATGCAAAGAATACAAGTCCTATATTTACTATGTACTTACCTAAAAAGCTTATAGCTGCTGGTAAACCTGTTGTAAAAGCTGTAGTTGTTAATGCTGCACCTTCAAAACTTTCATTAAAAGTACCAGTTATAACTATTGCAAGTCCTGTCATTGTGCAAATTACTATAGTATCAAAAAAAGTACCAGTCATAGAAATAAGACCTTGTCTTACTGCTGAATTTGTTTTAGCTGCTGCTGCTGCTATTGGAGCACTTCCAAGACCTGCTTCATTTGAGAATACTCCTCTTCCAACACCTTTTTGTATTGCTAATTGAATAGTAATACCTGCTGCTCCTCCTAAAGCTGATTTAGGATTAAATGCACTTTTAAATATAAGTGATATTGCACTTGGAATTGCAGAAATGTTACATAATAAAACAATTAATGCTCCAACAATATATAAAACTGCCATAAAAGGAACTACTGATTCTGAAACCTTTGAAATTCTTTTTATACCACCTAAAGTTACTAAAGCTACTATTACAGTTATTACTATTGCAGTAATCCATAATGGAACATTAAAAGTTTCTTTTAATCCTGAAGCTATAGAATTAACTTGTGCAAAGGTTCCAATTCCTAAAAAAGCTACTCCAACCCCTAAAACTGCAAAGATTTTTGCAAGCCATTTTAGTCCTAAACCTTTTTCTATGTAATACATTGGCCCTCCAGCCATTTCTCCATTTTCATCTTTTACTCTATATTTTATAGCAAGAACTCCTTCTGCATATTTTGTAGCC
>UQBY01000044.1 GCA_900539375.1 uncultured Clostridium sp.
TTTATTTTATCATCAGATATTTATAGTTAAAATACGTGAAATTTTTGACGCTTACTTTTCAACAGTTTTTTTATAATTTCCATCATCTATTATTTGTTTTTTAAAGCTATCATCATCAAAATAGTCGATTAAATCCTTATACAAAGTTTCTTGATTACCTTTTACGGCTAAGACGTAGTCAGCTCTTTTCTTTATTATTTTTTCAGCAATTTTTGTCTGTGTTCCCATTGCATCTATTGTTACTACATATCCTTTTATCTGTAATGTTTCTAACAATTCTGGAATTGCTACAATCTCATTTTCTTTTTCTTTTATTGCCTTTTGTCCAAAGCATATTCCACTCTCATCACACCATGCTGACACTATGTGTAATGGCTTTTTATTTTCAGTTCTACTTCCTCTCATAGTTTTTCCATCTATATTTAGTATCTTTTTTATTCCTTCGCCTTCGTTTCGAGATATAT
Organism: uncultured Clostridium sp.; assembly: GCA_900539375.1. Lineage (GTDB taxonomy): Bacteria > Bacillota > Clostridia > Clostridiales > Clostridiaceae > Clostridium. The sequence continues at coordinate 465 of UQBY01000044.1, forward strand.
ATTCATTCCAAATTCCTTGAATTTGTTGAATTTTTGAGGGTTCTATCATTCCCATTACTCTTTGAAAGGTATCGTGTGATGGAACACCATTTTCCATTTTAAAATATTTTCTTAAAATATCCTCATGCAAAGTACAAAATATCTCTATTTCTGTCCATTCATTTGCATTTCCTAATGATGCAATTAGCACCATTCCTACAATTTCATTGATAGGATATTTTACTTTATTAAATTGTCTTGGATCTTCTATAGTTGTTAATGACTCAAAAAAATCATACTCATAAATATTTTTCATAACTTTAAAACCTCCTTCATTTTTATCATTTTATCAAAAAATGAGGAGATTTTAAATCAAATTTATTTCATGCGTTTGTCCTGGGCTCAAAAAAATGATATCTTGTTAAGACATGCAAAAAATGATATAATATATATGTTTTAAAATTATATTTTAGGTCATTTAAATGACAGTAAGTAACAAAAATAAGTAGCTTCGGATAACATTATGTTATCTGGAGCTTTTTTATTAAAAAATAAGGAGGAAGAGATGATGCAAGAAAGGAGAATGGATGGAGAGTGGGTATCTATAAGGTCCTCTCAAACATGCCCAGTTTGTGGAAGTAGAAGAGGAAGATGTAGTATGCTCATAGATCCTATGGATCAACATATTATTTTCTATAAGTGTAAGTATAAAGAAAATAATAGAGAGCGAAGTGGATGGTACATCCATTTACCTCATGAAGTAGATGGGATACCAGTCCAAAGTCATACACCAAAGTATATTAATTTGGCTGATTTCAAACAAACTTCAATTACAAAAGAAGATATAGCTTTGTGGGATGCAGTATATAGGGAAATGAGAAAAATATTTTTCTCATTAACAGGAAGTTTTCTTTATCCTGAGCATAAAGAAAACTTGTTAGAACGAGGTTTTTCAATTGAAGAAATTGAAAGGATAGGTTTTTTTTCTGTACCTCGAAATGAAAAAATAATATTTAATGGTTACAAATGCAGTATTAGAACTGCAATTATAACTGAGCTAGAAAAAAAATTTAATCCTAATTCTTTATTGAAAGTGCCAGGCTTTCTAAAATGTAATAAAAATGGTTCTGATTTTGTAATCTTTAAAAATAGTATTTTTAATAATGAAACGAAAAAATTTGAAGATTTAGATGCATATTTTATCCCTTATATTGATGAAGAGGGAAAGATAGCAGGATTACAATTTAGATTAAATACACTGTTAAAAGATGCAAGTGGAAAAAGTATGAGATATCTATGGTATTCAAGTAAAAATATATCTTGTGGAAGTCCTATAGATTACTTTACCCCAAAAGAGTTAAGTGATGATAATGTTATTTTAATTACAGAAGGAGCAATTAAAGCAAAATATGCTGCTTCTAGATTAAAAATAAGAGCATTAGCAGAAGCTGGAGTAGGAAATTATAGAAGGTTAATATATGTATTACAGAAAATAGAAGAATTAGAGAATAAAAGATATCGAATATTATTAGCATTAGATATGGATAAATATACCAACAAAGATGTAATAAATGCAGAAATAAAAACAATCTCTATATTACTATCTTTAGGATATAGTGTAACCTTGCTAGAATGGAATGTTTTAGAAGGAAAAGGAATAGATGATAAAATAAAAAATTTTGGAATAAAAGATTTTAGGTATATATCTATTTAGTATGTAATTAGTAAGCATATGCTTTTTATTAGGAGGTAACAATATGAGTATAAAGAAAATATCAAACACTATTTATACAATAATTTTTAAATGGATTGAAGAAGAAACTTTTGTGAATTTAAAAGAAGTACATGATACTATTCTAAGTATGATGAAAGGAGATAATTACAACTTAATCAATACTATAGAACAAGACTTAAATGAAATAAAGAGTAGTATTGGAGTTTTTAATATTAGTAAGGATGAAAAATTTACAGCATATAATTTTTTTTGTGATTGTTTAGATATATATGAATATGAAATGAATGAAAAAATATGTTCTTTAGATTCAGAAAAAAGATATTATAATGCTATATTGGCATATTATAGAACCTCTTCCTTTTTAAAGGGAGATACTATAAATACATCTTTTGTAAATGATTTTTTTAATGTTGGAGCTAGAATAAAACAAGTATATTCTATTCCAGAATATGAAGAAAATTTAAAAAAAAATTCTTTGATAACATTAAAAGCTCAAATTGAAGAAATATTTAATAGATACAATATAATGGATAGGATATATCCTGCAATATTACAATAAAAAGCAAGACTAATTTAAAAAAAATATATTTTTTTTAAATTAGTCTTTTTTTGTTTGCATAAATATATATATTGTGTTACTCTAAACTATATAATATATATATTTGTAAAGAGAGGTTGAATTTGCATGGAGAGCAAGAAGTTTATCGCAGATGAACTATTAGAAGAAATAACTACTAATGAAGATATTGAATCAAGAGAAAATGCTGAAAGAAATCTTAATTCTGCAATAGGAAAAAATAAATATTTTAAAGGAATTTGTGAAAGATGCAAACCAAATGGAGATTTAATAGTAAATTATAATGGGGTAGAATGTATAATTAAGAGAGCTGAAGTTTCTAATGAAATTTCCCCAGAAACAGGTCAAGTTCATAAAAGAATTTGTCAAGATCTAGTTGGTTCTGCTATAGCATTTATGGTATTACATTATCAAAATGATACTTTCTATTGTAGCAGAAAGAGAGTTTTAGCAAAAAATAGAAAAAAGATAAATGATACATTAGAAGTAAATGATAGAATAACAGGTATAATCACTGCAATAGATGATAATATAGGTTGTTTTGTAAATATTGGAGGAGATTACAAAGCTGTTTTACCTAAATCAAAATTGGAATATTGTTTTGTTAGCAATATCATAAATCATGTGCATATTGGAGAAATTGTAGAATGTATAGTATCAGATATTGTAAGAGATGCTAATAATAATATTACTGAAATAGTGCTAAATAGAAAGGCAGCTTTACCTCCATATGAAGAATTGATTTCAAAATATAAACCATTAGAAACTATTGTAGGAATTGTACAAGAAAAGAAACTGGATAGAGTTTATGTTCAATTAGATAAACATTTAACAGCTATTTGCAGTTTCCCTAAAAATGTATTATTTGCAGAGGGAGATAGAGTAAGACTTCAATTAAAGAGGCTATATCCAAATCCTCAAAAGAAAATACAAGGTAATATCCTTTCAAAATGTTAATGTGAAATAATATTAGCTACATATGTTTATATGTAGCTTTTTAATTAGGAGGAATCATGGAACAAAGATTATATGTTAAAGATGAAGATATTAAAACTATAAATTCAAGTTTTAAGTTATATGATGATGAAATGTTAAAGTTAGAATTAAATAAAGAAGTGAGTTATAGTTATTTTAAAGATTCTATATATGTCAGAAATCCTTCGATATTAGATGCTATAAATATTGAGATTTTAATGGCCATAGATAAGTTGAAATTTTGTACTACAAGGCAATTAACTGAATTTTTATATTTAACAAAAGGGATTGAATTAACGGAAGCTTCAATTTCTAAAAGATTAAATAGACTTGGAAAGTATGCAATTGTTAGCAGATATGCTATTATAAAAAAGGAAGCTAATATAAACAACAAAGACGAAGTTATTTTAGCAAGTAATATGAGGATATACTTTTTAAAACATAATGCAACAAGGATACTAAACGATAGATGTATTCCTTGTAATTGGAGAGGCTGTACAGATTTAGGAATGGATAACATAAAAAATATTCTTGTTGCTAATCAATATATTATCAAATTATACAAAGAATTAGGAACAAAGAATGTAAAAGTAATTTTTAATAGTAAGGTTAATGGTGTTAAAGCAATTTGTGAGTTTCCAGATGGAACAAACCATGTAGTAATACCAATCAGAAATAATGATTTTACAGAAAAATTAAAATGGACAATTCAAGCTATTAGAAATGATGCTTATTTAACTTCTTTAAAAAAAGATAAATTTATAATATTAGGTCCTGATATGCAACAAAATTTTAAAGCATTATGTTTTTTAAATAATACTTTAAAAGTAGATTTAAAAAAAGTATATTGTTCTGCTGATTTAGATTTATTTAGACGTCCAATACAGGAATTAATGCACACTTTTTCTCAAAAAACAGTTAATGATAAAATTCAAGTTGTAGCAAATCAAGTGAAATGTGAGGAGTTTAATATATAGTTAATACAAAAAGTTGTTATTTTAGCTTTATATAAAAAAGAAGAAGGTGGCAAGGTTGAGATTAAAAAAAAGTAATATTGAAAAAACCAGTATTGAAAAAACCAGTATAAAATATAATATATTATTTGAAAAGAAAATAGATAATCATATATCAGATGTACCTAATATTATTCCTAATAGGTTAGAAAAGATATTTCCATTGTTACATGTATCTAAATCAGAATTATCTTCAGATCTTGATATACAAATGCCTTATCTTAATTCAGTTTTTAAAAATAAAGCGACATTTAGTGGCAAAACAACTTTTAAATTATTAAAAAAATACAATCTTTCATTTAAGTTAGTTTATTATGTTGAAGAATTTGATCAAGAATTGGATAATGAGCATATGTTTAATTTAATTTTAGTTATTAATACTAAAGACAATAAACTTGAAGAACTTTCAGAAAATGAGCATATAAAATTAATTTATGATATATTTAAAAAATATGAGAATGATGAAAAAGTGGTTATTCTTCCATTAATAGTCTTTTCAAAGATATTAAAAGAAAAAGATAAATTAAATTTAAAATTAACAGATGAAGATGTGTTAAATGCAGGACAAAAAAATATAAAATTATGTTTAGAAAGTTTGAATGGCAGTGATATAAATAGAGATTTAATTACTGATAATTGTTACTTTTTTAGTGCTAAGATTAAAAAGATTGAAAAGGAAAAAATAAAAATTAAACAAGAAAATTTAGATGCTAATTTAACTAAATTAATGTTTGAATTACCATATAGAAAGGTAACAAGTGAATCTATCTTGTTGAGTGATGCCAAGTTTAACAATAATAATGAATTAATTTTAGATAAAGAAAATGAGGTATTAACTCATAATGGAGCTATGAATATTAATTTAGTAAAGCCAGAAGATTATATATTAACAAAATCATCTGTAAAATATTATTTATATAAAGAAGATAAAGTAATAAATAAACTAAAAGCATATAGATTAATAAAAAAATTATCAGCAGATGAAATGTCTGAAAAATTAGGTATAACCAAAGAAACATATAGACTTATAGAGCAAGGGCGACAAATGTTATCGACACATATAATGTGGAGAATAGAAACAAAATTAAATGTTTTGCTAGAATCCATATTAGATATAGACTCATATTATGAGTTATTTTGTAAGGAAGAATAAAAAAAGTTAAAAACTTTTTTTATTCTAAAAATAGTATACATAATATATATTCTCTAGTAAGAAAGCTTGCTAGGGATTTTTTTATAGGATAAAGATATATCTATTACTATTATAAGATAATTAGATATATTTTTGTCATATTTTTTGCAAGAAAATTCTAGTTATTATCTAATGAATTTGTATTTGTTTTAGATATTTTTTTGATATTATTCATATAATGAAAGTCTATGATAAAAATATATAATTAAGAGAATTAAAAAGAAGTATATAAGATAAATAAAAAATATAATATTAATATTTTAAATCAATTTAAATATAAGTAGAATATGAAAGGATATAAAAAGAATATATATATATTAAAACTATTATTAATTTTCAAAGTATAGTATAATAAAAATGTGGTTTTTAAAATATATTTATTTAACAATAGGAGGAATATAATATAATGAATGGTTTTAATTTGGATTCTTTGAAAGAAGAATCTGGAATAACTTTAATAATTCAATATAAAGATAATATTGGGCAAGAGAAATATTCTTCAGTATTACTCTTTAAAATCAAACAAGAATTATATATCAGAGTAAGTTCGAGGCATCCAATAGGGGTAATGATGAAATATTGCAATAAAGTTTCTGTCATAAAAACAATATTTAAAAATTTGTCTGGCTTTACTGATATACCTAACTTTATTTTTGAAGATTGTGAAATTTATGGAGAATATTGTGATGGAACTAAATTCAAATTTTTCATTGCTACAATCAAAGAAAGAATATTTACATCAAAAGAAATAGATATGCTTGTTTCAGAAATAAATTGAATTAAGGAGTGAGTATTATTGAAAAAAAATATATTTAAAGATTCGATTCAAAAAGCAGTTGATAAAGTAGATGGTAAAATAGTTGATATTAGCAGTATGATTTTCATGGTAATAGATTTAATATTGGTGATGAAATTATTTATATCTACTTTAGATATAATTTCATCACCAATATTGAATATTCATTCACCTATTTTTTATTCAGTACTTTTTATAATCTCATTTGGAATATTTTTTTATAGTATGTTGGGAGATAAATTAAATAAACCTAACAAAAGACCTAAAATTTTTTTATTTACAGCCATAACATTATCAATATTAACATATTCACTATTAGCAGAAATTTTCAATTATGGTTTTACCTCTATTTTAAATAATATTTTATCTGTTTCAGAAATTCCAATATATTTAATAAATACAAATGTAAGAATAGTAACTGTTGTATTTCCATTACTTATAGTAGTATTGGTATTTGTAAAATCTTTTACTATCCCATTTAAAGAAGAATACAAAAAAGAAATATATGAATATTCTTTAGATATTTTAACTAGAAATATTGATAAAATTACTCCGTATACTGTAGATATAAAAATTTGTGAAGATATGAAAACAGGAGAGCCAATTGTACTAACTGAAAAAAATTCTTTTAGACATAGGATGATTATAGGTTCATCAGGAAGTGGAAAAACAGCACTATCTATACGACCTGATTTAGCACAATTATTTTCTAAAAAAGCTTTTTTTAAGGAGGAATTAAAGCGTTTAGCATTTGAAGCGTTGGAAGAAGGTATTTGCTTTTTAAATGTACCAATAACAGATAAATATATAAATGAAAATTTTAGTATGGATCTTATTTCATTTTACCCAAATAAAAAAGATGAATTTATGAAAAAATTTAAAAATTTTATTGTTGGAGTAAGAGATAATAAGCATAAATTATATTCAGGAAAATGTTCTTTTAGTGATAATAATGAAATAAAAATAGATATACCAATTAATGATAAATTTAGCAGTAATATAAAGATAAATATAAAAGTATTTAGAAATGATATGATTTATGATGAAGTTGATTTTAATTTTGATGAAAAGAATGGTATAAATAAAAAAAATAAAAACTTTATAATTTATTCACAAATTCAAGATTATAAAAAAGTTACTCAAAAAGAATTTGAAAAAGGTAAAATAGACCTAGTTGAAGAATCTATTTTCAAAGAGATAGAGGGTATATTATACTCTAAATTTTTAAGTATAAAATTAATTAAAAAAAATAATGAAGATTTATCATTTAAGATTAATGTTGACAGTAATGGAGATGGTAAAATAATATATAGAGATTTAGGAGTTACTGTAATAGCTCCTGATGGTGGACTTGCATCAGAAGCTATTAATATAGCATCTAAAAATGGAGTGAAAGTTAATAAGATAGATCCTAAAATGGAGGAAATAGAAAAAGGAAATGTTGCAAAATTTAATCCCATGATGGTAGGTTCTCCAGAAAAAGCAGGGGACATATTATCTTCTATATTAACAACTATGGAACAATCAGCCGGTAAAGATGCAAATCCTTATTTTACAAATGCAAGTATAAGAGCAATAAGAAATGTTGTTATTATACTTAGAGTAGCTCATCCACTTATATATAATGAAAATCCAACATTAGTGGATGTACTTAATATATTAAATAATTTTAATTTAGTAACAGATTATGTTAAGAAATTAGAGGAAGATTCTTATTTAGAAAAAAGGTGGAAAAGTGTAATTGATTATTTTAAAACTAGTTTTTATCCACCAATAAAGTCCGAAGGAAAAGGTGGTTATGAGGTATTAGATGGAGATTTACAAAGTCAAGGAAGAAAAACAAAAAAAACAGAAGAAGCTATAGGAGGAATAATAAATCAGTTAGATAATTTTTTAGGTAGAGAAGAAATTAAATATATTTTTTGTGATAGAAACAATAGTCTGGATTTAGCACAAGTATTGGAAAAAGGAGAATGTATAGCAGTTGCTACAAGACAATCAGAGCTTGGAGATGTATTAGGAAAAGCTTTTGCATTAATGATAATTTTAAGTTTGCAAAATGCAGTATTAGGTAGATTTAGTGAGGATGAAAATCCTGAAATTCCCTACTTTTTGTTTATAGATGAATTTCCATTTTATATTAATGATAATTCAAAAGTATTTTTTACATTTTCAAGAAAATATAAATGTTCTGTTACTATAGCTATTCAAAATTTAGGGCAACTAGAGGAAGCAGGAGAAACATTTAGACAAGCTATTTTTACTAACTGTTCAACAAAATTAGTATTACCAGGAGCAAATGTTGAAGATAGAGATTATTTCTGCAAGTTTTTTGGTGTTGAGGAAGTTGTTGATATACAAACATCTATAAGCCAGACTCCAGTTCTTTCAGAAAATAATAGATACAATGAATCAATAAAAGGGGGATTGGTTGAAAAAAACAAGATTAGTGAACAAGAACTTGCTGAGTTGCAATTCAAAAGATGTTACTATGCAACAATAGATCAAAAAGGAAGAAATATTGTAGGAAAAGGATTTATGGACTTTTTGAAGTTATCAGAAAAAAATACGATAGAAACAAAGAGATATCCATTTTCTAAATATAACAAAAAAATTAAGGAAAAGACCTACAATAATTTAGAAGATGACATTAATTCAATGGAAAAAAATATTAATGTTAAGAAAAAAGAATTTAGTGAGAATACAAAAAATACATCTTTTCATATTGATGATGATACACTTTTGGCAGATTTATTAAAAACAAGTAAGCCAATGTTAGAAACAGAAAAAGTCAATACCTCTTCAAATGAATTAAAAGGTAAGTTCGAAGAGGAAGATGGGTATATAGAATTAGGAAATAATTCAAATGAAGATAGTAATATTTTTTCTTCAAATGAATTAAAAAGTAACTTTGAAGAGGAAAATGATTATATAGAATTAGGAAATAATTCAAATGAAGAAGAGTATATATTCACAATTGATGAAAATGAAATGAAAGGATTTTTAAAATAAGTAATTTATTTTTATGATTTCAAATGTTATAATTTGAATTATTATAATATTAAACTAGGAGGGGTTTAGGTTGTTATGTCCTTATTGCCAAGGTTATGCAGAACTAAAATGGAACACTAAAAGGGAAAAACCTGTATTGAAATGTCTTTCAAGTTCTTGCAAAAAGGTTACTGTTATAGACATAAGTAAATATAGCGATACTTCAAATAAAAATTATATCCCAAATATATCAAATGAATACTTAGAAAATTTCAATAGTATAACTACAGATTATCTAATTACTATAAGTAATGTAAAAAAATTGCGTACAGAATTAGGTTTATTAAGTACAGCAATAAGTAAAAAGTTACATTTTTCAGTACAAAGATATATGAATATTGAAAGGTGTGACAATATGCCATCAGTAATGATAGCAGGAAAGGTATGTAAGGTTTTTGGAGTAACTTTGAATGATATGTATGATTATATACAATTATCAAAAGAGCAATATGATACATTATCAACATTAGTATTTAAAAATATAAATGGAGAGAATGTAATAGTTAAAGATGAACATATAAGAGAATTAGCATACAAAATAGCAGAATTTGAAAAGCAGACAGGAATAGTAGAAAGAAGAATTTATAAAAAAGTAAATGTAGATTCACCAGATATTGTAGAAAAAAAATTAAAGCTTCAAGAAATGGACAAAGAGTTTGCTAAATATTGTAAGAGTGTAAATGCTATATTAAAACATAAATGCGTTTTAGATTACTATGAATGGGAATTAGTAAAGAATATAGTTCTGAATTCGTAAAATGTTTTATGCTTATCTATTGCTATAGTGTAAATATAGAGTATTGATAATACAATATATTTACACTTTTTTTTGTTAAATATTGTGATTATAGGATTCTTTTTTTAGTTCAACATATTTTTGTATGTGCTTTGGAAGAAGATTTAAATGCCCTGTATGTATCAAATTAGCATTTCCTACTTCATTAAAGATAAAATCAATAGTCTTTTCTTCACATGGATTTAAAATATTAATCACATGTTGTTCAGATGAAGTTATATGAAGTCCCATATAACTACTTTTGCATGGATAAGTTGAAATATTATTTTCTATATCTATAATAGCTATATATTTTCCATATTTTAGGCAGTCAAAAATATAGTTTAAAGGAACACAATATAATAAATCCATACCATTATAAGATTTAGTGGTTTGACCAATACAATATACATGTTCTCCATTTGCTTGTCTTTCTTTAAATTCATCTACATTATTTGTAATATAATACTCATCTACACATTTTGCATATATCATTATCATTACCTCCATAATTTATAAAAATAAATTTATATTTCATCATTTTTTTAAACTTCTTAATAATATATTACACTATTAATTGAATTAATAGTATATATAATTAAAGATATATATTTTTAAATTTTACTATTATTTTTATTTGATATTATTTTAGATAATAGTAAAATAAAAATAACAAGCTAATTATTGGCTTAAAAACTTACTTAAATATAATATACACTTTTTAAAATATATATTATATAATATTGTAAATTAAATATAAATATTGTAACATTTAAATAAAAGGAGGAGTTTGAAAAATGAAAAAAGTAAAAGAAGTTCTTAATAATGCAATTGAGAAAATAAAACACATGACTGTTAAACAAAAGGTAGTAGCAGTTAGTAGTTTGGCAACAGTAACAGTGGTAATAGGAGGCATAATATATTATGTTAATATACCAGGCTATGAAGAAGAAATAGAATCCAATAAAGTGGCACAAATTTTATTAAATAAGGGTACTGATAAATCTACAATACCTAATGAAACATCTGTGGTAAGAAATGAAACAGCTTCAGTAAATAATGAAACCTCTACAGTTGAAATAGGAGAAAATAATAATACCTCTTCATTAAATAATACAAGTAGTGATATTAATGCAGATGAAAATAGTAACACTTCTAATAATAGCAATAATATTGATAATAATAGCAATAATTCTAACACTATAAATAGTAATAATAGTAGTAATAGTAATAATAGTAATAATAGTAACAATAGTAATAATAATAATAGTAATAGTAATAATAGTAATAATAATAATAGTAATAGTAATAATAGTAATAGTAATAATAGTAATAGTAATAATAGTAATAGTAATAATAATAGTAATAATAATAGTAATAATAATAGTAATAATAGTACAAACTCTAATTCTAATAATTATCCAGCAGCAGGAACAATTAATTATGAGCAAACTAATTCTCTTAATTCTGTACTTATAGAATGCGGTATGCAATTTTCAGAAGAAACTAATAATAATATAGGATGGTTACCTGCATTAGAGAATTATGCACTTAATGGGGTCTCTCCTACAAAGCATTGTTTGACTGATGAGTGGGGAAATACAAATGGAGATATAATACAAAAGACTATATATATGGAAAATAAGACATTTACTTATGATAATATTGTTCCTCTTTTTTATAGAGGAGCAGAATTTGATGCAATTGCAGCATATGATGGAGGTTTTGTTAATTATTTTGTAGCAAGAAATGATGGAAGTGGCAATTTAAATGTAACATTATATCATATGATAATTGAATAATAGAAAAGGAGGGGTGGGAGTTGATTAAACTTTCCACTAAAAAAATATGAGAAAAAAGATATTATCTTTAATTATTGGGTTAAGTATTAGTTTGTTAATGCCAATTAATATTTCAGCATATTCAAATACAACAAACTATACTTCAAGTAATTATTACGATGGCAAAGATAATGGATGGGATACGAATTATGAATATGATTGGGGGTTATATAATTGGGCAGCAGACTCTGCAAACCATAGTTTGCTAAATAGTTCTACTCCTAAAAAAGCAGAAAGTAGGTATGATTGTACTACAGAATTACGAGGAATATCAACTGAACAAAAGGGCGACGTAAGGGGATGGATGCAACATACAGCTATTTGGGCAAATAATATAGCTAATCATATAGAGAAGAATTATATTGATCCTAATGGTTATGGAAATGTAAGAATTCCTAATGAAAAGTATTATACAAATTATAGATGTGATTATTTAGCAAATAGAATATATTATTTTAGAACATTTTATCCAAGAGCTATAGTAAAATATTCTGATGCATATTCTATTGGAGGAAATGATGGCTTATTATGGACAATGGATGGATATATTCAAAGACAATTTAACCGATGGGCTATTCAGTGGTATAAAAGGTTGAAACCTAAAACTGGTTTAGGAAATAGTTATATTGTTGATAATGGTGAGAATACATATTCTAAAGATCAGGTTTTGTGGATGCAATCAGGGCAAAAGACATTTAGAACCTGGAGTTATGACTCTTACAGCGATTCATATGGTCAAAAAGCTCAATATGATGGAGGCATCAAATTATTAGAATTAGGTATATGTGGTACAGATATAAATTATATGAGTGGAGTTAATAGAGAATCTGGAAAATTTTCTAAGTTAGACACATGGAATAATAAAACTAGAAAAGAATCTAATATAATAACTGAAGGACTTTATGGTAATGATTATGAAAATATAGAGCATGAAACTTTATTGAGAAGAGCAACCAAGGGAGCTTATGTTACATTTAAAGCTACAGATGGTAGCTCATATAAATTACTATCTAATGGAGCTAATAAATGGGAAAGATGGGCAACATCTTTAGACTCATATACTTATTTGTATAATATAAGTGGATTAAAAAATTATGTACAAAGTGGAGGTCCAGGAAAAGAATTTTATGGCTTTAGATATGGTTACTCTAGAAATACTGAAATATATACACAGTTAAAAATTGATGACCAAGGTCCAGTTTGGAATAAAATTTTGGTAGATACCTCTTCAAGTGGTCAAAGTATAGAATTAAATATAGAGGGACTAAAAGATGTAAGTGGACCCTATAAGGATCAAGAAGGATGTGGGGTAGATAAAATAGAAGTAACTGTAACATCAAAGAGTGATCCAACAAAAATAAAAAAATACAACTTACCTATAAAGAATGGACAAAATGATTATTCTTGTTCAATAGATATATCAAGCGTAGGTTCAAAAGAAGGAGATATTTTTGACATAACTGTAAAAGCTATTGATAAACTTGGTAATGTATCAACAGAATCAAATGATGTGGTTGTTTTTAATTTATCTGCAAAAATTTATAATTCAACTGATACTTCAAGTAATATATTTAGAAGAGGAGAACAAGGTATATTAGAAATTAAAACATATGGTTTTGTTGAAAAAGTTGATGTTATATTTGAAACAGAATTATCATCATTAGATGATAGATTAGATAAAGTATATACATTAGAACCAAAAGTTACAGATACAATTAATCATACATTTTATATTCCTTTAGAAACTGTTGAAGATAGAGAATATAAGGTAAAAGTTGTAGCTCATAAAGGAGATAAGAGTAAGACTGTATATCCAACTTTAAATATAACAGGAAATATATTAGATGATGTACGAAGTAGAATTAGATATAAGAGAGATTAATACTCAAGGTCAGTACCAAAGAAAAGACCTTTCTAAATAAAGGAGGAAGATTATTGAGATATTTGTTATTTCTTTTAAGTACAATAATTGAATTAGAGTTAATACAATGTATATTAAAATATATTAATAACAATGAAGAAGAGGAAAAAAATAAAATATTAGTTAGTAGAAAACATAAGATTGTTATAGTTACAATAATAGGAATATCTAATTTAAGTTTAAGTATTTTAAATTATAATTCAAGTATAGAATATATATTTGCTACCATATTAATAGCATATTTAGTGTTAAGTGCATATATAGACCAGATGAAAATGATAGTATATTCTTTTCTAAATAAAGGAATATTCATAATATTTATTGTTTTTATGATAATCAATATTTATAAAGGAATGAATTTTAAAATATACTTATATAGTTTTTTATCAAGTTTACTAATAAGCTATTTCTTATTTAAAGTAAGGTGTTTTGGAGAAGGAGATGCTGAAATTATAGTTGCTATTTCTTTATTTATGGCCAACAAATATATTATTGGTTGGAATCTAAGCTATTCTATATTAAATCTTCTTTTAGCATTTTTCTTATCTGCTTTGGTAAATTTATTTACCATTTTATTTAGACGAAAAAATATTCAAAAGAAAAAAGCATTTGCCCCATATATAATGACAGCAAGTTTAATTTCAATTATTTTCATTTAAAGAATACTATTTTAATAAGACTAGATATTTTAAATAAATTAAAGTATCTAGTCTTATAATTTTTTTAAATAAAATAAATGAAAAAGGAGCAAATATAAAATAATCTCCCTCTTCATTTATTTTATTAATATTATAAAATTTATACTATTCTAAATAATGATTTTAGCTTGAAACGGATCGCTCTATATAATGAGGATGAAAAAAATTTTTCTTTTAAAATATTGAAATAAGAACTACGATATACTATAAATCCAGAGATTAGTAATAAAATTCTCATAATTACTTCTTTAAAGAAAGTAACCCCAAAAGTTATTGCTAATACATTTCCTAGTTTACATCCCCAATATATTATAGACTCTAATATATTAATGAGTATTCCATCTACATTCCAATCTCCTGCACCTGTATATTTTAATATATCAATAAATATATTACCCTGACTTACGGACAGTTTATATACAAATATTTACTTTATTCAAATTTGATAAGAATTTAAAAAAATATAATAGAAAAACCACCCTTTTCATTGTAAAATAAATCTACCAAACCAAAAACACA
>UQBY01000045.1 GCA_900539375.1 uncultured Clostridium sp.
TTTATCATCAAACTTTTTTCTTGTCAATAACTTTTTTAAGTTATTTTTTCAAGTTTGTTTGACAACGAAATTTATCTTATCACTTATCTTTTCACAAGTCAACAACTTTTTTTAACTTATATCTTTCATTTGTTAACTATTATCTCAAGCGACGTGCTTTATCTTACCACATACTTCATATAATTATACAAATATTTTCTTATTTATTTATAATAACCTTTATCATCCTCTTTTTTTCTATTAATATCTATAAATTTCTTATATTGATACGCTAGGGAAAGTTTTTAATAAGTAAATGTTTTTATTAATATTATATATGCTATAATTATTGCGAGGTGATTTTATGAGTAACATTTTAAAAAATGGTTGGGATGACGTTTTAGGAGAAGAATTTAATAAAGACTATTATAAAAAATTAAGAGCAATTCTTATAAATGAATATAATACACATACTATTTATCCTGATAAATATGATATTTTTAATGCTCTTCATTATACAGATTTTAAAGATGTTAAAGTTGTTATTTTAGGTCAAGACCCTTACCATGGTCCTAATCAAGCACATGGATTAAGTTTTTCTGTAAAGCCTGGAATACCTACTCCACCTTCTTTAAAAAATATTTTTAAAGAATTACATGATGATATTGGATGTTATATACCTAATAA
Source organism: uncultured Clostridium sp. (assembly GCA_900539375.1). Classification (GTDB taxonomy): domain Bacteria; phylum Bacillota; class Clostridia; order Clostridiales; family Clostridiaceae; genus Clostridium. The sequence goes on from UQBY01000045.1 coordinate 667, forward strand.
TGGTTATCTAAAAAAATGGGCAGATCAAGGAGTTTTATTATTAAACACAGTCCTTACTGTTCGTGCTGGTAATGCTAATTCTCATAAAGGTTTAGGATGGGAACACTTTACTGACAATGTTATTTATTCTTTAAATAAATCTGAACGCCCTATTGTATTTATACTTTGGGGAAATAATGCTATTAGTAAAAAGAAATTAATCACTAATCCTAATCATTACATAATACAATCAGTTCATCCAAGCCCACTTTCTGCATCTAGAGGATTCTTTGGTAGTAAGCCTTTTTCAAAGGCAAATGAATTTTTAAAATCTACAGGACAAGATGAAATAGATTGGCAAATAGAAAATATTTAAATTCAAAAATATTTTATGAAAAATAATAAAGTTGTCCCATAAAGAAATGTTGATAAATAGTGCTATCAAATTTCTTTATGAGACAACTTTTTTCATGTTATACATATTTATTACTTCCTAAAATTTCTATTTGCCAAATTCTTCTTTTTGTTTTTCTTTAAATCTTTTGAATAATGAATAAATCAATGAGAAAATAACACCTAATACTCCTCCAGCTGCAAAAGTGAATGCTATATTTCCAAATATTGCACCTATAAACACTCCAATACCTACTCCAACAGCTATACCTTTTGCCAAATATTCATATTCCTTATCACTTAAACAAAACACATCAACCATTATTTTCACCTCTTGTTAAATTTAGATTTCTTTTATATATACTATATTAAACTTAAAATCTTAATTAATCCTTAAGCAAATCTTAAATAATAGTTACAGTTTATTTAAATATTCGACCAGTTTTGTAATCTTTTTCATATAATTAAAAAAAATAAAAAAACACTAACTAAAGTTAGTGTTTTTCCTGGTGGCTCGACCAGGAATCGAACCAGGGACACGAGGATTTTCAGTCCTCTGCTCTACCGACTGAGCTATCGAGCCACAAAATAAAACCTGGCAACGTCTTACTCTCCCACATAGTCTCCCATGCAGTACCATCAGCGCTGTAGAGCTTAACTTTCCTGTTCGGAATGGGAAGGAGTGTTTCCTCTACGCCATCATCACCAGATACATTTAACATTATATAAGGGATTATTTCTTATGTCAAATACTTTTTTAACAAATTTTTATATATTTCTTATAAATTTTTTTAATAGTTTATAGTTGATGATAAAATCTAATGGATTTTCTTTTTTATTACATAGCAATAATCCTCTATCTCCATAAATAAATTATCTATACTTTTAAATTAATTTTACTATGATATAATTAATTTAAATAATATCTGGAGATGATTTTATGGATGATAAAATAAAAAAATTAACTCAAATACTAAAAGAAAGTAATAATATAGTGTTCTTTGGAGGTGCAGGAGTTTCAACTGCCTCAGGTATACCTGATTTTAGAAGTTCTAATGGTTTATGGAACGAAAAACTTAAGATAAATTTTACTCCTGAACAACTTGTTTCTCACACATTTTTTATGAAATATCCAGAAGAATTTTTTAAATTTTATAAAGATAAATTAATTTATCCCAATGCCAAGCCTAATGATTGTCATATTGCTTTAGCTAAGTTGGAGAAAATTGGAAAGCTCAAAGCTGTAGTTACTCAAAATATTGATGGACTTCATCAAGCTGCTGGTTCTAAAGTTGTTTATGAACTTCATGGCTCTGTTCTTAGAAATTATTGTATGAAGTGTGGTGCCTTTTATAATGAAAAATTTATTTTAGAATCTAGAGGAATACCAACTTGTCCTAAGTGCGGTGGAAAGGTTAAACCTGATGTTGTTCTTTATGAAGAAGGATTAGATAATGATGTGATTACTGGAGCTGTTAAAGCTATATCACAAGCTGATACTTTAATTATAGGTGGAACTTCACTTGTAGTTTATCCTGCTGCTGGACTTATTGATTATTTTAGAGGTAAACATCTTATTTTAATTAACAAAAGTACAACTTCTGCTGACAATAAAGCTAATTTAATTATTAATGATGATATTGCAAAAGTTTTAGGTGAAGCTGTTCATAATATTTAATTTAAATAAAATAATAAGAATATATTTTTAGCTTTTTAATATAATATATTGCAGAGTAATTATAGGATTATTTCTATGAAATATGTTATCTTTTTAATTCTAATAGTATGTATTATTTTTATAGTTATTTCTTTTGATAAAAAGGTAGCTATATTAAAAAAGCAATTGTTAGTTGCAAATAATCAAAATACTTCATTAAGAGTTAAAATAGCTAATTGTTCTTCACCTGGAGAATATGTTGAAATAAAGTATCTTATATGTACAACCAATGTAGGACTTATAAATAGTAATTGTAATGTGTTTATTGCACCTTTAAGAAATTCTTGTATTTTAAATAAATCTCCTGTTAAGATGGAAGTTAGGCTTTTAGATAAAGCCCAAATTAGAGGAGAAAATTGGTACTATGTTTCTCTTCCTTTAGATTCTAATATTAATTCTAGAGGTTGGGTATGTGAAAATGATTTTGTTTCTTTCTATAATAGTTCTACTAATATTGTTAAAAATTTTTAAAATAAAAAAGCTATTACACAATTATACAAACATAATATAATTTAATATATTATGTTTGTATTTTTATGTAATAGCTTTTTTATTAATGTAGCTCAAAAAATATCATATAAACTAAATAAAAAACTATAATCAAAATTAATGGTAAATTAATTATTTTTTCTTCATCATTTTTTTCTATCTCAATTTGCTTCTTATATCCTTCAACATCTCTTTTTATATTCCATTTTTCAAGAACTTTAATTAAAGCATATACAATTGGAATAAAACAACATCCTATAGCTACCCATACTTTAGCTACCATTAAGTTTTCCTGAAATGTTGTTGTGCTTGTTTCTTGAAATGCTTGTTGTACATAAGAATTACCCATGATTTTTATCATTATTTGTTGAAGTGCAAGACTAGAACCATTTATTAAAAAGTGTATTATCATTGATGAAAATATACTATTAGTAACTCTTACAACATAAGCTACTATAAATCCCATTACTGCTGTATATAAAAATTGTTGAGCATCTAAATGAAAAATTCCAAAAAATAGCCCTACCATTATAGCAGCTTTCATTTTACTTTTATTATTATATCCAGATAAAACTACTCCTCTTAAAGTTACTTCTTCTGTTATAGCAGGCATTATTGCTATAACAAGAGTTAAAATTATAACTGATGTATCAGAAACTTCATACATAAAATTTCCTATTTCATTTTTAAAAAATAATAAACTTATAGATGAACATGCAGTCATAACTGGTTGGCACATAAATGCAATGAGAATAACTATGAGTAAATCCTTTAAGGGAAGTATATTTAATCTAAATATCTCTTTAGGATTACTCTTAGTAACAAGAGTATATATAATTGCTGGTATTAAAAATATTGTAATATGACTTATAGCTAAAGCTAGTAAAGGATTTGTTATTCCAAGAAAAGAATATATAGGGTACAAAATAAATTTAGGAACAAATATAGACAATATCATTATTATTAAAAAATATAAATTGCTCTTATAAATCTTATTCATTTCTTTCTCCATTTTAATTTTTTATTTGTGAATATTTTCTTTCAACTTGGGGATAATTATTAATGAAGCGATATGCTTTTGTAATCGCCTCTCCCCCATTTTATTTATATATGATGTTGAATCCCCTCTAAAGTTAAACGAAGAGGGGATTCTTCATTAATACATTATTTTTCTTCTTACTATATCTAAAGCCCTTACTGTTGCTTTAGTTCTTACTTCCTGCCTATTTCCATTAAAAACATTTTTATAAACAAAAACTTCACCCTTATAATAAAGTCCTATATATACTAACCCTACAGGCTTTTCTTCAGTTCCTCCACCTGGTCCTGCAATTCCTGTTGTAACTACTGCAATATCAGACCCTGTTCTCTTTGCTATTCCTTCTGCCATTTCTCTAGCTGTTTCTTCACTTACTGCTCCATATTTTTTAAGAGTTTCTTCTTTTACATTTAAAGTTCTAACCTTTGCTTCATTAGAATAAGTAACAGCACCTTCTAAAAATGCATCAGATATTCCAGAAATAGAAACCAATCTACTTGCTATCATTCCACCAGTACAAGATTCTGCTGTAGAAATTTTTAAATTATTTTTTATTAAAAGGTCCCCAACTACCTTTTCTATTGTAGTATCTTCACCTTCTCCATAAACGTCTTCACCTAATATTTCCTTAACCTTATTTTTAACAGGTTCTATAAGTTTTAATGCTTCCTCTTCTCTTTCAGCCTTTGCAGTAATTCTAAAAATTACATCCTCTTCCTTTGCATATGGTGCTACAGTTGGATTAACTCCATTTTCTATAAATTCCTTTAACTTTTCAGCTGCCATACTTTCACCTATTCCAAGAACTCTTACCACCTTAGATTCAATTATTCCATCCCCCTTTTTAATTAAATATGGCCTTACATGATTTAAATACATAGGTTTCATTTCCTTTGGTGGTCCAGGAAGAATTACTATATATTTATTATTTTTTTCTAAAATAGCTCCTGGAGCAGTGCCATTTGGATTTGGAAGGACTATAGCTTCTTTTGGGAAATATACTTGTTTATAATTACTTTCTACAATTTTTCTACCCATTCTTGAAAAATATTCTTCTAATTGTTTTAGTGATTTTTCATGTAACTCTAAATCCATATTAAAAAATTTACATGCAGTTTCTTTAGTTAAATCATCTTTTGTTGGTCCAAGACCTCCTGTTGTAATAACCATATCACTTCTTTTTAAAGCTTCTTCTAAAATTCCTAAAAGTCTATCTTCATTGTCTCCTATAACTTCCTGTCTATAAACCTCTATGCCTATAGATGCAAGTTCTTTAGCTAAAAATTGTGTATTTGTATTTACTATATCACCTAATAATATTTCAGTACCTACTGATATTATTTCTGCTCTCATTTTATCATCCCTTTCTTTTTATCTATTCATATTATATCATAACAACTTTTATAATAAACTTGGTTTATATATATGCAAAAAGGACTGCTTATAATGAACCTTTTCCATTAAAAAGCAGCCTTTATATAATGATTACCACCCTAATTTAATATTTTCATTAAAGTGACTTCCATCATTTATAAATTCAAATTTAAATTCACCTTTATCTGAAATAACCTTACTTAAAGTAACTTGACCCATTATTTCTTCAAAAAAGCCTTCATTTTTTCTAAAATAATTTACAATAGCTTTTAATGCCATGCCATGAGAAACTATAAGAATTTTTTTATTATTAGATTCTGCTAATATTTTATCTAAAACTATTCCTACTCTTTTATAAAGTTCTTCTAAAGTTTCACCTTTAGGACATCTTATATTCATTTCACCTTTAAATATCTTTGAAATTTCATAACCTCTTCCTTCTTTTAATAATTCTTCTTCTGTATATCCTTCATATTCTCCAAAGCTTAATTCTCTTAAGCCCTCTTCACATATAACATCTATATTTTTATTGCCCTTTAATATTAATGCAGTTTCATACGCTCTTTTAATAGGACTTGTATATATACAATCTAAATCTATTGACTTTAATCTCTCACTTAAAATTTTAGCTCTTTCTATTCCCTCCTCTGTTAATTCTGAATTGCCACTTCCTTGTAGCCTTTTAGTTAAATTCCAAACAGTTTGTCCATGTCTTGTTAAATAAATTTCAGTCAAAAAAATCTCCCCCTCATTAGTATAGTATTTTATTATTATATTACATTTTAAATGTATTTATATAATAAATTCCTTCACTTTCATATCCTTGCTCATAAATAAAAAATCCAAATCTTTTAAGCATTGAATTTATTATTCCAATTTCACTATCATTACTTTTTTCTAAAGTTATTCTAAATCTATCATTTTTATCTATCATTCCAAAATAATCGTGAATATTGCTATATTCACTTAATCCTATACAACCCTTAATATCCATTTTGTAATCAGACATCCATTTATCTCCTTTGTCAGTATTTCAATTTTATATTTTCCAAGAATAAAAAATTTTATTCATATTTTTTTCCTTAGATGTATCCTAATAAAAAATAAGAGCTGTATAATACAAAATATATTATTTACAGCTCTTTAAACTATTATTTACTATTTTCAATTATCTTGCTAGCTTCATTAGGTGGAACCTCTTCATATCTTTCAAAGGTCATATCAAAATTTCCTCTTCCTTGAGTTATTGACCTTAAATCAGTAGCATATTTAAACATCTCTGCCATAGGAACTTCAACTATTACCTTTTGATTAACTTCTCCTTCTGGTTCCATTCCTATAACTCTTCCTCTTTTCTTATTTATATCTGTAATTATATCTCCCATATAATCATTAGGAACTACTATTTCTGCATGCATTATAGGCTCTAATAATATTGGATTTGCTTCTTCCATACCTTTTTTATATGCAAGTGAGGCTGCTACTTTAAAAGCCATTTCAGAAGAGTCAACTGGGTGATAAGAACCATCATGTAAAGTAGCCTTTAAACCAATAACAGGATATCCAGCAAGAACCCCCTTATTCATACATTCCTTTAAACCTTTTTCAACAGCTGGTATAAAGTTTCTAGGAACAACTCCTCCTACTACCTTATCTACAAATTCTAAATCTTGTTCTCCATCATTTCTAGCTTCAAATAATATTTTTACATCTCCATATTGACCATGTCCACCAGATTGTTTTTTATGTTTTCCTTGAACATCTGCTTTTCCTTTTATAGTTTCTCTATATGGAACTTTTGGAACTTGTAAATTAACATCTACACCAAATTTAGATTTTAATTTAGATGCAACTACTTCTAAGTGAGTTTCTCCTAAACCAGATATTATTATTTCTGCATTTTCAGTATCTCTTGATAATGATAAAACAGGATCTTCTTCTAATAACTTAGTCATTCCTAAAGATATCTTTTCTTCATCTCCTTTATTTTTAGGAATTGCAACCATTGATAAATTAGCCTTAGGGAAATTTATTTTATCAAATATAACTTTAAAATTACCATCACACAAAGTATCTCCTGTAGAAGTATATTGCAATTTAGCAACAGCTCCTATATCCCCTGCAACTATTTCTTTTGTAGGAATTTGATTTTTTCCTCTCATAAAAAATACATTTGCAAGTTTTTCAGGTTTATCTTTATTTGAATTTATAACATCAACTTCACCATTTAATTTTCCTGTAATAACTCTAAATAATGAAATTTTACCTACAAAAGGATCAGCTATTGTTTTAAATACAAATGCTGAGAATGGGTCTTTTTCATTTAGTTTTAAAAATACCTCTTCATTTGTACTTAAATTCTTTGCTTTTTGTGGAATTGCATATTTAGGTGAAGGGAAACATTCAACTATATCTTCAAGTAAAGTATTAATACCTATTGCTTTACTAGCAGAACCACACATTACTGGTGCAATATCACCTGATGTACATCCATTTATTAATCCTTCATAGATTTCTAAATCAGTTATTTCTTCATCATTAAAATACTTATCAAGTAAAACCTCATCAGTTTCAGCAACTGCTTCAGTTATCATTTTCTTACATTCATCTATTTTATCTACTAATTCAGGTGGAATTTCGCCTACTTCCATCTTTTTAGTTTTAGGATTATATATACGAGCCCTCTTTGTTATAACGTTTACAACACCTTTAAAATCATCTTGCTCTCCAATAGGGTATTGAATAGGTACTGCACATTTACCAAAGTGTTCTTTAATATCAGCTAAAACTTTTTCAAAGCTAGAATTTTCTCTATCTAATTTATTGATAAAAAAGGTTCTTGGAAGCTTTATTTTGTTACAATAATCCCATGCTTTTTCTGTACCAACTTGAACTCCTGATACTCCACATACAGTAATTATTGCTGTATCTACAGCTCTCATACCTTCAATACATTCACCTAAAAAGTCAAAATATCCTGGAGTATCTACAACATTAATTTTAATTTTTTGAAATTCAAAGGGCAAAATAGAAGTGGATAATGATATTTTTCTTTTTTTCTCTTCTGCATCAAAATCTGAAGTAGTTGTTCCTTCATCAACAACACCTAATCTATCTATTGTATCAGAACAAAATAATAATGCTTCTGCTAAAGAAGTTTTTCCAACTGCACTATGTCCTAAAATTCCTATATTTCTAAGATTGTTCATATTATAATCCTTAATCATAATCTAACGCCAAAACATTAAGTCTACTTAAGCTTTGACTTTCACCTACCTTTCTCCTCACTTATTTAATATTTTATTAAATATTATGTTCCTTTAAGTTCTTTTAGTCCTATAAATTCTTACCCTATATAATATTCTATATTAATTTTAAAAATCCTCTAAATTTTCTGAATTTTATAAACAAAAAAAGTGAACCTTATTAAAAAGATTCACATTTAATTAATATGTAGTTTATTGTGGTGGAGTACAAGAATTTCCTATGATTAAATTAGCTTTAAATGTATATTTAGGTTTATAGGCTTTTCCTTCTACCATTTCAATAATAAATTGTGCTGCCTTCTTTCCAAGTTCAGCTTTAGGATGTGGAATATTCGTTATAGTATAATCTAAAGAGGAAAGTATTTCTGAATTATCAAAACTAACTATTGATAAATCTTTTACAGGTGTTATATTTAATTCTTTACATATTTTTATTGTATTAATTGTAATTTCATCGTTATAACATACTATTGCTGTAGGTTTATCCTTTTTAGACAATACTTTATATAAAAAATCATAACTATTTTTATTTTCTGTAGTAAATTCTGAAATCATAGTTTCGTCAAGTTCTATGTTATTAGATTCTAAAGCTTTAATATAGCCATTTCTACGATTTATTCCTTGAATATCATCTGTTTTAAATATTCCAGCTATTTTTTTATGTCCAAGACTAATAAGATAATTAGTCAATTTATATCCGCCACTAAAATCATCAACATCCACATAAGCAGTTTTTAAATCTTGGAAATGTGAGTTGATTGTAAGAAATTTTATTCCTAATTTAGTTAACTTTTCTGAATATATATTATGCACCTTATTAATTGAACTTTGTGTAGGTTCCACTATCATGCCATCAATCTTGCTAGTTACTATATCAGCAAAAAATCTTTTTTCATTTTCTTCTTTATTTTCGCTATTTACTAATATCATATTATAATTATTTATTCTTAATTCCTTTTCTATTCCTTCTATAATTTTAGGAAAAATATATTCAGATATAGAAGTTATAAAAACAACAATATTTTTTCTTCTATGTTTAGCTTCTACCTTATTTGAATAAAAACTTCCCATCCCCTTTATTTTATAAATCCATCCCTCTTTTTCAAGATAACTTAATGCTTGTCTAATAGTATGTCTGCTTACACCAAATATTTTAGACATTTCATTTTCAGATGGTAATTGTTCTTCAGGTAATACCTTTTTTTCTTTAATAAGATTAATATAATAATTCTCTATATATTCATGTTTAGTTTTATCATTTTTCATATGGACATCCTCCATTAAAGAGTTTTCAAACTCTTTATTATCTTTAATGTTTCAAAGATTTTTTCTTTTTTATATTCTCATATATAAATGTAATACCTACTCCTATAATTCCCCCTATGCTATCAATAAATACATCTCTTACCATTCCTGATCTTCCTGGAACAAGTAACTGATGTATTTCATCTGTACTTGCATATAAAACCATACAAAATAAAGCAATTAGTTTTTGTTTTTTAGTATTAGAATATAGTGTAACTACTCTAAAAATTAAAATATATAATATCATATATTCTGTAACATGTGCTGTTTTTCTTACAATAAAGCTAGCTATATTTTTTATACTTTCATTTAACTGAAGACCAAAAAAATTTAATATACTTAATACTAAATCACTTTGTTCTTGAGATTCACTTCCTGAACGACTAGACATATAAAAGATAAAACACATCCATAATACAAGCATTGTCCATCTTAATATATACTTCTTCTTGTTAACCATTTTTTCACCTTTCTTTTTAGCCTATTTCCCATCTTATATTTTTTTATTATTTTAACATATTTTAACTTATATTTTCTATCTTTGTTCCACTATATATTTATTTATATATGCTATAGATTCTTCTAACATTTCTTGTGCCCTTTCAACTTGTTCTACTTTTATTTCTAAATTACAAATCCTTTGTTCTACCTGACACATTAATTCTCTTATATCATGTAATAATTTTCCTTCATAAGAAACTTGAACTCCATCTGCATCCATATAAACTTTTTCTGGAGGGGCTCCACATTCAGTACATTTTGCATATAATCCTTCACCTTTAGAACCATAAAATAATTTAAATATATTATTATTACATTGAGAGCAACTAGGTAACATTATGAAATCTTCTTTATTTATATCAAAATAATAAACACTACCACATTCCTTACAAGTAGCCTTCAATCTATTATCTATGGTCTCAATATAAAATTTATTTCCTGAACATTTATCTTTAGTACATACTACTGTTCTAATCATAAAAATTTACCCTCCTTAGGCTTCTGAAGATATCATCTTATCTATTTTTATGCTTAATTCATATTTACTATTCTACTATTTATATAAAAAGTATTAATTATTAACTTAGTAGATTATTCTTAATTAATACAATTTCCTATAGAACAAAAAAGAGTCATGACTTTCATCATGACTCTTTGGTGGAGATAAAGGGATTCGAACCCTTGACCCCCTGCGTGCAAGGCAGGT
>UQBY01000046.1 GCA_900539375.1 uncultured Clostridium sp.
TCCATACTCTTTACGAATATGGGAGGCTGTCAACAATTTTCTAAATTATAAAAATCAACACCAATTTATAACTTTTTATAATTTATTTGTAACTGTTAGTTACCCCCATTATATTTCTCATAAGGAAATTTCTCATAGCCATAGCATCAGGACCTATACCACAAACCCCTTTATCTGCACCTGTTTTTTCATTAATTCTACAAGGACCTTGAGTACATAATTGACAACTTATTCCTTGAAGACAAAAGTTACATCTTATCTTTTCTTGAGGTTCCCATCTTGAAAACACACTAGAAAGGCCATCAGTTTGTATTCTCTTTAACATCTCTTCAACAGAGTCATGATAACTTACACGGCCTTGGAATTTTTCTTTAATTTTTTCATTCATAGTTTAAATCTCCTTCTTACATTTATATGTCAATTAATAGTATCTGTATATTTTTAAATATTATTCAAAAATTCTATATAGAATAAAAAAACACTCATACTAAAAAAAGTATAAGTGTTTAATTAAATTCTTAATTTGCTACTTCAAATTGACTATAATAAAGAGAAGCATAAAAACCATTTTGTTCTAAAAGTGTCTTATGAGTTCCCCTTTCTACAATATCTCCATCTTTAACTACTAAAATCATATCTGCATTTTGGATTGTTGATAATCTATGAGCTATTACAAAGCTTGTTTTATCTTTCATAAGTCTTGATAAAGCTTTTTGTATTTCTATTTCTGTCCTTGTATCTACGCTTGATGTAGCTTCATCTAATATCATAATTGTAGGATTTGTAAGCATTCCACGAGCAATAGTTAAAAGCTGCATTTGTCCTTGAGAAATATTAGCTGTTTCACTTGAAATTACAGTATCATATCCATGCTCTAGTGTACGAATAAAATGGTCACAGCAAGCAGCTTTTGCAGCAGCTATTATCTCTTCACGGGTAGCATCCATCTTGCCATAGGAAATATTTTCAGCTATTGTACCTTCAAATAGCCAAGTATCTTGTAGTACCATACCAATTTGTCTACGCAATATATTTCTAGGAATCTCTTTTATATTAACTCCATCAATTAATATACTTCCTGCCTTTAATTCATAAAAACGCATAATTAAATTAATTAATGTTGTTTTTCCTCCACCTGTTGGTCCAACAATAGCTACCATTTCATTTGGGTTTACTTGAAGATTTAAATTTTTTATTAAGGTCTTTTCATCTGTATATCCAAATTTTACATTTTTAAATTCTACTTTTCCCTTTGATATAGGACATTTATCAAGTAAACTTTCATTTAATTTACTGTCTGCAATTTCTTCCTCTTCATCTAATAATTCAAAAACCCTTTCAGCTCCAGCAATTGCAGATTGTAAAGACATAATAACATAAGAAGCTTGAGTTATAGGCTCTGAAACTTGATTTACATATTGTAAAAATGCCTGAATTCCACCTAATGAAATTTGCCCATTAATGGTCATTATTCCCCCTACAATAGCTGTTACTACAAAACCTAATTGATTTAAAAATCTAATAGTTGGATATATTGCAAAATCAACAAACTGTGCCCTTTTATTTGCTTCAAACTGCTTTTTATTAAGTTCAGTAACTTCTTCAATCACATCATTTTGTTTATTAAAAATCTTTATTATATTATTTCCTGAATATACTTCTTCAATTTTTCCACTTAATTGTCCCATAGCATTAAAATTATATGCATAGTAACGTTGACTTAACTTTGATACATAATTTGTTGCAATAGAACTAATTCCAATAAATATAAAAATCAAAAGGGATAACTTTACATTTAATATAAGCATTGAAATAATTGTAAAGATAATTGTAAAACAAGAAGATATAAACTGCATAAATCCAACCTGCATTACTAAAGATACTTTTTCAAGGTCATTTGTTACTCTGCTCATAACATCACCTTTTTTATGTGAATCAAAATATTTTAATGGAAGTTTATTTATTTTTTTACTAATATCTTCACGTAATGATAAAGTTAAGTTTTCTCCAACACTAGATATTATGTATTGTTGAATATAAGAAAGAATACTACTAATAATAGATATTAATATTAGCACTAAAACAGGCTTAGTTAGTGCTTGCACCACCACCTCTAAAATATTTGTAGATTTATCAAAGTTACTAATTGCACTTACTAAATTATTTATAGCTAATCCAATCATAAGAGGAATGATTGTATAAAATATACTACTAAATATTGTTAATATTCCTACAATTATTAGCTTTTTATTTTGTACTTTTAATGCTTTTATTAATCTTTTAATTGTCTTTTTTGTATTTTGAGGAATATCCTCACTAAAAACTACTTTATCTTTATCTTTTTTCAAAATATCACTCCTCCTTTATATTTATCTGACTTTTAGCAATTTCTTGGTATACAGAACAATTTTTTATTAAATCTTCATGTTTTCCAATACCAACCAAATTTCCTTCATCTAATACAAGTATTTGGTCTGCATCCATTATTGTACTTACTCTTTGAGCAATTATTATCTTAGTTGCATCTGTCATATTTTCTTTAAGTGCTTTACGAAGTGCTGAATCTGTTTTTAAATCTAAAGCAGAGAAACTATCATCAAATATATAAATTGGTGCCCTTTTAATAAGTGCTCTTGCAATAGATAAACGTTGTTTTTGTCCACCTGAAAAATTTAATCCTCCTTGTGAAACTTCAGATTTTAATCCTAAAGGTAATTTATTTATAAAAGATTCTGATTGGGAAATATTTATTGCTTTCTTCATATCCTCCTCAGTTGCCTCTTTATATCCCATTTTTAAGTTATCTTCAATTGTTCCACTAAATAAAAATGCTTTTTGAGGAACATAACCAATTTTATCCCTTAATTCTTTTTGTGAAATATATCTTATATCTACACCCTTTATGCAGATTTCCCCTTTATCTATATCATGTAACCTTAAAAGAAGACTAGCAATAGTACTTTTACCAGAACCTGTACTTCCAATAATAGCTGTTGTTTCTCCTTTATTACATGAAAATGATATATTTTTAAGAACCGGTTCTTCTCCTCCCTTATAAAAAAATGACACATTTTTAAATTCAACTACTTTATTATTATCATTCATAGATTTATTCTCTATATTTAAGTCTTGAATGTTAGAATTAATTTCTAAAACCTCTTCTATACGATCAAGACATGATTTCATTTTAGGAAGTGTAACACTTGTTGTAGTTGCCATAATTAAATAACTTAACATAATAATAGAATATTCAGTTACAGCTGTTATTTGACCAATTTCCATTGTTCCTTTTATAGAAAATATTCCACCAAGCCAAACTATAATAGCAACTAATAATCCAATTATAAGCCATATTGTAGGATTTAATGCAGCAAATATCTTATTTAATTTTATCATGTCTGTAGCATAACTTTTAAAAGCTTTTCCTGCTCTATTTTCTTCATATTTTTCATTTCCAAAAGCACGAATAACACGAATTCCAGTAATAGATTCTCTTATTACTTGATTAATATAATCTAACTTAGTTTGAACTTTTTTAGAAATAGAGATTGATTTTTTAAGTACTATACTAGCAAAAAACATAAATATTATAACAAAGGCAATTAATATTAACCCTAAGATAAAGTTTGTATTCATTGTCATAACTATAGATGCAACAATAATAAGAGGTGCTGGTATTATAAGTTGTAATACTAAACCAAAATTTTGTTGTAAGTTAGAAATATCCGAAGTTGTACGTGTAATCATAGAAGAAACTCCTATAGTATCAAAATCATCAATAGCTAATTCTTGGCTCTTACAAAAAATCTTATCTCTCATATAATATCCAAAGGTTGCAGCAAGGTCTGCTGAATAATAACTTCCTAATATGGATACAACTGTTGTTACTAATAAAACTATTACCATCTGCCATCCTATATTAACAAGTTCATTTATATTTCCTTTTAAAATTACATTATCTACAATTCTTGCTATTAAAAAAGGAATTAATAATGTTCCAACTACCTGTCCTAAAAGCATAATTAATGTTATTACTACTCTACTCTTACTTTCTTTTAGGAATAGTTTTAAATACTTCATATTTTACCTCCACTTAAAATTATCTTGTTAAAACTTATTTGCAATGGTATTATAAAGCTTAAAGTAACTTTAATGTCAACACTATATTTAAAATTTGGAGGTTCTTATGCAAAAAAAATCTAAAATGCAAATTAAAGAATTTTCTGCTCTTACTGGTATCAAACGTGAAACCTTAAGATATTATGATCAAATTAAGTTATTATCACCAGAATTTCGTGGAGAGAATGGTTATCGTTACTATACCAAAAGACAATTAGATACAGCTTATTTAATTTACTCTCTTAGAGAAATAGGAATTGGAATTGAAGAAATAAAAAGATATATTGATATACGTAGTCCCGAAAAAATGTTTTCTTTATTTAACTCTCAAAAAAAACATATATTAACTGAAATTGAAAAACTTACACGTATATTAGAAGTTATGCAACTTTATGTTGATATGGCAGAGGAGGCAATTAAATATACAGAAAATAGTATAAATATTGAATATAAAAAGAGAGAACCTATATTTTTAGGTCCAAAAAATTCAAAAGACTCCTTAGATGAATCTGCTATTGGATTTTTTAACTTTGCTGCTGAAAATGGAATTAATCTAGGTTATCCCCTTGGTGCTATTATTAGTAAAGAAAATATTGAATCTGAAGGAGATTTATATGTAACTCAATATTATTTTAAATCTATAAATGACCAAAACTCGTATAAACCTGAAGGAAAATATGCAGTTTTTTATGGAAGATGTGCCTATGGTGAATCTGATAAACTTTATAAAAAATTATATACATTTATTAAGGAAAATAATTTACATATATGTAGTGATGCCTATGAAGAATATCCTCTAAATGAACTTTCAACTAAAGATGAAAATCAATATTGTGTAAAAATAGAAATAATGGTTCAAGATATAAAATAAAAGGAGCTGTCCCATTAGTAAAGTTTCAAACAATATAGTACATTTTAGATATATAAAATGTACTATATTGTAATTGAAACTTTTTATGCAACAGCCTCTTTAAAAATAAATTTATAATTAAATTTTATAATACTCTATACATTATTGCTTCATAAGGTCTTAGTTTTAATTTATCTATTGCTAAGCTAGAATCATTATAATTACTTAATAGAATTTCTGCATTTTTAAACTCTTTGTCATATTTAAATTCAACTTCTTTTTCATAGAAATTACAAACTACTAATATTTTATCTCCATTTAATTCTCTTGTATATGCAAAAATATTTTTATCATCTTCACATAATAATTTATAATCACCATAAATTATAGTTTCATTTGACTTTCTTATTTCTATTAATTTTTTATAGTGATAGAAAACTGAATTTTTATCTTCTAAAGACTTTTTAGCATTTATTTCTTTATAATTTTCATTAATAGAAAGCCATGGTTTTCCTGTAGTAAATCCAGCATTTTCTGAATCATCCCATTGCATAGGAGTTCTACCATTATCTCTTCCTTTTTTATAGATAGAATTCATTATTTCTTCATGGCTATATCCTTTCTTTATTCTATCTTTATACATATTAATTGATTCTATGTCATTATAATCTTCAATATTTTCTAGTCTTATGTTAGTCATTCCAAGTTCTTCACCTTGATATATGTATGGAGTTCCTTTCATACCATGAAGAAGTGTTCCTAACATCTTTGCACTTTCAACTCTATATTCTTTGTCATTTCCCCATCTTGAAACTATTCTAGGAAGGTCATGATTGTTCCAGAATAAACTATTCCATCCTTCTTCTCCTAAAGATGTTTGCCACTTAGATAATACTTTCTTTAACTCTAATAGTTCTAATGGTTTTACATCCCACTTTTCTTTTCCTTCTATTTGGTCTAATCCAATATGTTCAAATTGAAATACCATACTTAATTCATTTCTAGCTGGATTTGAATATAGCTTTGCAATTTCTGGAGTTGCACCCCAAGTTTCTCCAACTGTTAAAAGGTCATTTCCTGCTAATGCTTCTCTGTTCATTTCTTGTAGATATTCATGAAGTTTAGGTCCATTACCAGTTATCATTTTATCAGGAACTTTTCCTATAAGATCAATAACATCCATTCTAAAACCACCAATGCCTTTATCAACCCAATAATTCATCATATCATAAACTGCTTTTCTAACCTTTTCATTTTCCCAATTTAAATCTGGTTGTTTCTTACTAAATAAATGTAAATAATATTGTTTAGTAGTTTCATCATATTCCCAAGCACTACCACTAAAGCAAGATTCTAAACCATTTGGTTCTTTTCCATCAACTGGGTCTCTCCAAATATAATAATCTCTATATTCATTATCTTTAGATTTTTTTGCTTCTATAAACCATTTATGTTCATCTGATGTATGATTAACAACTAGGTCCATAACTATCTTTATTCCTCTATTTTTTGCTTCCTTTAATAAGTTATCCATGTCTTCCATAGTTCCAAACTCATCCATTATGTCATAATAATCACTTATGTCATAACCATTATCATCATTTGGAGACTTATACACTGGACTAAGCCATATTACATCTATTCCAAGTTCCTTTAAATAATCTAACTTTTCTATTATTCCCTTTAAATCTCCTATTCCATCTCCATTACTGTCATTAAAACTTCTTGGATATATTTGATATACTACTGAACTATGCCACCATCTTTTTTCCATAAATTTTTCCTCCTATAACAATCATCTTAATTTAATTATATATAAATAAAATTTCATTTCTTGTTCTATTAAGTTATTTTATAATATAATTCTGTCATTTTTTTATAATTTGTATAAATACTTTTTAAAAGAAAAAGCCATATATTTAAATATAGCTTAATGTTTCTTTATTTAAATTCATATTTCTTAACTTCACAATTTTTTATGCCAAAGGAGGCAAATTCTTCATTAGTCATATTTCTAAAATAAGATTCTATAATTCTAGATATGCCATTGTGTGCTACAAGTAAATAAGTTTTTTTATCTGATTCTTTTTTTATATCATCTAAAAGATTATATACTCTTTGGCATAAATGAAACATTGTTTCTCCACCTTCAAAATCATAAATAAAGTTTTCCTTTGCTTTTCTAAATTCTTCACTATTACGTGGAGTTGATTCATATTTTCCAAAATTTTGCTCTTTAAGGCGTATCTCCATTTTGCAAGGTATTTTAGTTTCTTCTGAAATATGTCTTGCAGTTTCTGTTGCTCTTATAAGAGGTGAATATAATATTTCATCTATTTTTATACCACTATTAGCTATAAATTTTCCAACTTCAATTCCTTGTTTATGACCAAGTTCAGTTAGCTCAATGTCAGTAGAGCCACAAATTTTATTTTCAACATTCCAAACAGTTTGTCCATGTCTTGTAAAATATACACATCCCATTATTCTTTAACTCCTATCTACTTTTTTTTTAAATATTGACTTTATACCTCGTTTTACTACTTCAAAAAAGCTTAAAGAACGAACTATATTCTCTGCTCCAACATAATTTCTAATGGTTCTAAGTACTTTTTTCGTTTCTTTAGAAGCAAAAGTATATGTACCATTTTTCTTAGTTTTAATTGCATATCTTGGAATCCACTTTCCCTTAAGTAATATGGATACAATAACACAATCAACTTCCTCCCAGGGAATTTGAATATATTTACGTGGGTCACGAGAATTATAAAATTCAAAACTTTTATCACCAATCATTACTTTGCCATAATCTGAAACTCCTGTAAAGGCTGTTGAATCCATTACTAAATCTACTTTTTTGTTAAGTGATTGAACCATATAAAATCCTCCCTTATCTACTTAATATACCAATTTATTTTTATTATATACTTTAAATATATTCCTATCAACTATTGTAAAAGCCTAGGCAAAACGCCTAGGCTAAGTTAAAAATCTTACATTAAACCAATTACATGGAATACAATTCCTACTACGAATAATCCAAGGATAATTACAATTGGAGATACTTTCTTTTTAAGTAACCACATACAAAGAAGTGTAAGTAATAATCCTGCAAGTCCAGGGATTAATGAATCTAAGTTGTTTTGTAATGTTGTAACCTTTTCACTAGTTAATGACAAGCCTGCTGCTTGTTGTAAAAGAGCTTGTTTAATACCTTCTGCTCCTGCTGGAAGACTACTCCAATCAATATAAGCACCTTCACTTAATGTAACCTTTGATACTGTTGGAGCAAAGGAAACTGATACCCACCTATTAACTAATGATCCTAAAATGAACATACCTAAAATAGATGCACCCTTTGTAATATCTTGTAATAATCCACCTGATAAATCATCAGTAATACGAGAACCTGCTTTGTAACCAAGTTCTTGAGTATACCACATAAATGCCATACGTATAATATTCCAAGCAAAGAAGAATATTATTGGTCCAAGAATACTTCCATTCATAGCAAGTGAAGCTGCTAATGCACCTAAAATTGGTCTAACAGTAAACCAGAAAACTGGGTCTCCAATACCTGCTAAAGGTCCCATCATACCAACCTTAACACCTTGAATTGTTGCATCTTCTACTTCTACACCATTTGCACGTTCTTCTTCTAATACTAATGTTACACCAAGTATTGGTGATGCTACATATGGATGAGTATTAAAAAACTCTAAATGACGCTTTAATGCAGCTGCTTGTTCTTCTTTAGTCTTATATAATCTTTTAATAGCTGGTATCATTGCAAATGCCCAACCACCATTTTGCATTCTTTCATAATTCCAAGAACCTTGAAGGAAAAATGAACGTAACCAAACAGAAATTCTATCTTTTTTTGTTAATTTTAATTCTTTTGCCATTTTAAGTTCCCCCTTCCTTAGTACTTATCAATAATATCCCCTACAGGGTCACCAATGTTTGAGCTTCCGCCATTACCTGAACCACCTTGTTTAGAAAGTTTTAAGTAAATAAGTGCTAAAGATAATCCTATTGCTCCAAGTCCTATAAGTGTAATATTAGTAACAGTTGCTAATACAAAACCAATTGCAAAGAATGGCCATACTTCCTTTGTTGCCATCATATTAATTACCATTGCATAACCAACAGCTACAACCATTCCACCACCTATTGATAAACCATCTGTTAACCAAGCAGGCATAGAATTAAGTAATTTAGTAATTGGACCAGCACCAATTGCTAATATTAATCCTGCTGGAATTGCTATACGTATACCTTGTAAGCAAAGAGCGGCTATTTGCCACATTTCAACTACTCCTATCTTTCCTTCTTTAGCAGCTGAATCCATAAAATGTACAAAAGCTGTAGTAATTGTACGACAAATAATTGTTAATAATAATCCTGCAACTGCTAAAGGAATTGCAATAGCAATTGCTGAAGAAACTCCGTCTTTACCTTGTCCTCCAAGAACTAATATTATTGCTGAAGCAACTGATGCTAATGCTGCATCTGGTGCAACTGCAGCACCAATATTTGCCCAACCTAATGCAATCATTTGAAGTGTACCACCTAAAATCAAACATGGTAATAAATTACCTGTAACTAACCCAATTAATGTACATGCTACTATTGGTTGATGAAATTGAAATTCATCCAAAACGCCTTCCATACCAGCTAAAAATGCTATAATAAGGACTAATATAACTTGAATTATATTTAAAGTCATAACTATTCTCCTCCTTTTTCATCTAAATAATTAGATTTATTTTTTCTTTAATTCCTCTTGTGCCTTTTTAATTATTTCATCCATATTTTCTTTAGAATCACTTGGCACCTTACGAACATCAAATTTAAGTCCAGCTTTCTTTAATTTCATAAATGTATCAATGTCATTTTGATCAAAAGCAAGAGTTCTATTTGGTTGTACCTTACCTATAGAGTGTGCCATTGAACCAACATTAATAGTCTTTAAAGGAACTCCTCCTTCTACTGCCCTAAGTACATCTTGTGGATTTTCAAAAAGAAGTAATGCTCTTTGTCCACCAAAATGTTTATCATCCTTTGCAAGTTCAATCATATGACTAACTGGAACAACATGGGCCTTAACTCCTGGAGGAGCAGCTTGTTGTATTAAATTTTTACGAAGCTTGTCTTTAGATACTGCATCTGAAACAACAATTATTCTTGTAGGATTAACTGCCTTTGTCCAACCAGTTGCCACTTGACCATGAAGTAAACGAGAATCAATACGTGCTAAAACGTATTCAAATTTTCCAGGTGCCCCTGCATTAGATTGTGCCACTGATACTTCAGAAGCTTTACTCTCTTCCTTTGGTTCTAATTCTTCTGGTTTAATCTTTACGCCTTCTTTTCCTGCCTGTAGAATATAAGCTGCAATTTCATGGGCAGATTCCATTGAGAAACGAGCACCATAAGCTTCAATAAGCATTGGTAGATTCATACCAGCTACAATTGCCCAGCTATCTTTATGTTCTTCAAATAAAGTATTAGCTTGATTAAATGGTGTACCGCCCC
Organism: uncultured Clostridium sp.; assembly: GCA_900539375.1. Classification (GTDB taxonomy): domain Bacteria; phylum Bacillota; class Clostridia; order Clostridiales; family Clostridiaceae; genus Clostridium. The sequence continues at coordinate 10,508 of UQBY01000046.1, forward strand.
AAAGATCAACTAAGAATAAAACTTCATCTTGGTTGTCAAATGATGCAATTGCCTCTTTTAGTTTTGCTTTAAAATCATCAGGTCCTTCACTTGGCATTAATGTAACAGCTTTTACATTTTCTTGTTCTCCAAAAATCATTTCACTAGATTGCAATATGCCTTTAGCAAATTCTCCGTGACTAGCAAGAATAATTCCTACCATTTTTTATACCCCCTATCTATTATTTATTGTTACTAAAATAAAAAAACATCAGCATTAAGAAATTTCATAAAATAATATCTGCTATATAGTCACAATTTACCCCTAAATAAATTTAATTTATAAAAACACATTATACCTTTTTTAATTATTCCAAAATTTATGTTATATAACAAATATTTAATTTTTAGATTTTCTTAAGCTAATGCCTGATTCAATCAGTAACACGCTATGTATTATTTTTAATCTTTAGAAAAGCTTATAATATTGTATGCTTTCCCCCTGATTACGTTTTCAGTATATCACTTTTTTTCTAATGTTTCAATATATTTTTCAACATTTTTTTATATTTTTTAATTTTTATTTCATAATAAACTTTTATTATGAAATATCTTGTCAAAAAATATAACATTTATATAACTAAAAACGCTTTAATTGTATTATTGTAAGCGTCAAAAATTTCACGTATTTTAACTATAAATATCTGATGATAAAATAAA
>UQBY01000047.1 GCA_900539375.1 uncultured Clostridium sp.
AATTATGCTATTTTTATTATTATATATTTTTATTATATATTTTTTATATTTTTTATTATTTAAATACTATTTATATAGATTAATAATATATTATACTATTCTTATATTGTTAAATGAGTGTTTATATGTTATAATTTAATAAAATTTTATATTTTTAATATGATTATGCTTTGCATAATAGTAAGTAACTTTTAGAATCTCTAGGAAATAATATCTGGGGATTTTTTTAATTTTAGGAGGTAACAAAAATGCATATTGTATTACAAAAAAACGATTTAGTGAAATTTCTTCTAGTAGGTGCTAAAGCAACTACAACTAACAAAACTACACCAATTATTTCAGGTGTATATATAGAGGCAAAAGAAAATAAGATTACTTTACGTAGTACTAATTTAAATGTATCTGTAGAATCTACTTATTCAGTATCAGAAGATACAGAAATAACTATAATAGAGGAAGGAAAAATAGTAGTAGATAGCAGTTTTATTAATATAATAAAAAAATTTTCAACTGGTCTTTTAACATTAAAAACAGAAAATAATGAACTTATTATATCAAATGAAATATCTACTTTTGCAGTAACTTTATTAGGTGATGCTGACTCATTTCCTTTACCTTTACAGCCTGATAAAAGCAGTACAAATGTCACATTAAATAGTCAACAATTCACTAACATGATAAAAAAAGTTGCCTTTGCCGCTGCTGTTGATGATATTAAACCTGCTTTGAAAGGTATTTTCTTTGATTATAAAGACTCTATATTAAATCTAGTTGCTCTTGATGGTTTTAGGCTATCACTGCAAGTATCTGCAATCTCATGTAATAGAGATTTTTCCTTTTTGGTAGATAGTAAATCTTTAGTAGACATAATAAGTCTATTTTCTATTGAAAAAGATATTATACTTACTTTATCAGAAAATCATCTTTTTCTTAGTCAAGATAATATTAAAGCTAATTGCAACCTATTAAATGACAATTATGTTCCTTATGAAAGATTATTACCAAATAACTTTAACTTTACATTAAAAGTTAATAGATTAAATCTTTTAGAATCTCTTGAAAGAGCTTTTCTTATATCCAAAGAGGCTGGTAATTTAATCATATTTAAAATACCTAAAGATGAAAAAAAAATAGAATTAAGTTGTACATCTTCTTGTAGTAAATTAAAAGAGATTTTACCTGTAAACACCCAAAATCCTGTTGATATGACTATAGGATTTAACTTTCGTTATATTTTAGATGTTCTTAAAGTATGCGAAACTGAAGAGGTAAACTTCAGATTTATTTCTGAAGCATCACCTTTAGTTATTACTGAAGAAAATGAAAGTAACTTATTTTTAATCTTACCTGTAAGATTAAAAGAAAAATAGTATAGTAATTAATAAAAGAGGCTGTAAAAAAATGAAAAATCATTTTTTTATAGCCCTTTTAGCATATGATGATTAATTTTTCTACTTTCTAATATTGCTATTTTCCTTTAACTTATCTTGTAAATTATTAAGCATATTCTTTAGTTTATCTATTTCTATATTCTTTTTCTCAAGCTCTACTTCATGTCTATTATTTAATTGTTCTTCAACCTCTTCTTTGTTTTTTTTCAATTCTTTAATATTTTTTTCTTCTAATGCCTTTATTTCTAATTTATAAGAATTTTCTTTATCTGTAATGCTCTTATTAATCTCCTTTATCTCTAATTTTAGCTCTGTTGTCTGCTCTTTATAGAAATTAATTATATCTATATTAGATTTTAGCTTATCATTTAACAAAGAAATATTATTTACATAGCTTATATTCTCTTCCTTAATCTTCTGGATCTGTTCTTTATACTCTGTATCAGCTTTATTTAATTGCTCTTGTAATAACTTATACTGTTGTTCTAAACTCTTATATTGCTTATACTCTATTAATTGCTCTTGTAACATAGCATTATTCTGTTCTAAAGTATTTAATTGTTTATTTTTATCTTCAATACTCTCATTAAGGCTTTCAACCTCCTTCGAGTAGTTATTAATAACTTGGTTTTGCTGGTCTTGATACTTCTTTAACTCTGCCAGCTCTCCAGTAACTGCTCTATTTTTCTCTTGCAGGTCTTGAATAGTATTATCTTTAGTCTCTAATTGTTTAGAAAACTCTTGTCTTATTATATCCTCTGCTCTGCTATTCTCTTCTAATGAATTAATATAAAACCCTACTAAGCTATTAATTGTACTTCTAAATACATCAATGCTTTTGGCTCTATCATTTAAGCTATTCTTAGCCTTTTCAAGCTCTGCTAATGCTATAAGGCTATTAAATGCCTCTGCTTGATTAAGACCTAATTCATCTGCATATTGTTTAAACTGTTTTAAATCCTCTTCGCCTAATCTCATGCTGGTTGGTTTAATAATATTCTTTTCCCCCATGTTAAATCACTCCTTATGTCTTTATATATTACATATAATTACAATGTAATGTAATACAATACATTTATATGTTTTCATTATATGATATTTGATTGAAAAATCAATATCAATTTCAAATGTATTACATAAAATTACTATGTAATGTAATACAATACATTATATTAATTATAAATAAATATTAAATGTAACTCTTATTTTTAGTTATAATTTTTAATTTACTGTTTATAATAAAAAATCTTAAAAAGGAGGACTATTATATGAGTAATAAAGATAAAATTTTATTAATTTGTAATATTTTAAATACTCTTATCTTATAAACATAATTAAATTATTTTAAAGTTATCTCTGTTAAAAAAAAGAGAAGAGTTATTTCCTCTTCTCTTGGTGATAATACTCATAATCCTTCAATTTCTCTTTTTGATATTCTATAATAACACTTTTAATGGCTACTATTGTTATTACATACATTCCAATTATAAATATTAATATAATTTCTTCCACTTAAACCACCTCTTTAAGCATATCTCTTATATATTGACTTTCATCAGAATAACCTTTATTAAACATAAGATATTCTAACTCCCTCTGCTCTTCCTGGTTTAATTCAATATTATATATCATTGATAATAGATTATAAGACCTTCTTTTGTTCTGCATCAGCTTTATTTTATCTTGACAATATGAATTAATGAACATAAAGCCTCCTAACAATATACAATAACCTTTAAATAATACTATTAGCATAATTCTACCTCATTTACTATAAATACTTATAGAATAACCATGTAAATCATTCTAAGCACTCATATATTCATATATTAATTTATAATTTCTTGTAATGGCTTATAAATACATTCACGCCTAATAAATGCACTCATTGTTAAGCCTTCTTGTTCTGCCAATTCCTTTATTTTATCGTATTCTCTCTTGCTAAGCTTAAGCTTAATGCTCTTTTCTTTAGTTTCTGATTTTCTACCTCTGATTAGTTCCATCATATCACTCCACCTTTATTCTATTCTTCCTGATTGGTGCTTGTGAACAAAATTACTATGACATCCATGCTCTACTCCACTCAGCACCAACAATTATTTTGTTACTAATAGACCTCTAATATTCCCCTAAGGTACCCCTAAGGTACTACTAATAGACCTCTATTAAGCTTAATTTCATTATATCAATTTCTTACAATTTGTCAACAATTTCTTACACTTTGATGATTTTAATTAAAAACAAGACTATCTTTTATAGCCTTGTTTTTAATATTTACCGTTTTTGACAGAGCTTATTGTAGATGCTGATACTCCATAAAGTTTTCCTAACTCTGCATTTGTTTTTTTGCTGGATTGAATTTCTTGTATCTGTACATCAGTAAGTTTCTTTTTCATGCGACCTCTTCTAACTAAATTAATATTTGTTTTCTTGTTGGACTTAATGCATGTTGTTTCCAATACTTTTTTTATATTATCATCCAATATCATACTTCTTGGAATAACATAATATTTTTTTAATAATTCATCAAATGTTTTTATATCATAGATACTTTCTTTCAATTCTTCATTAATCATTAAATCATTAGCTTTTAACTCTCCAAGCTCTGCTATTGTTTTACTTGCCATAGTTTTACCTCTTCCAACTTATCGTATTTTAATTTAGTTAGATTATATCACAATTTCTAATCTAACTGTTTCTATAATAATCTTTTAGTTTCAGTGCGAGTGACTACCAATAAATATTTTTAAATCTTTTTGCTAAATTAATAAAAAGTTAAAAAATATACCAGTATATTTTCTCCCATACACTTAATAGATATACATACACTTAATAAATATACATACACTTAATAAATATACATACACTTAATGTCTGTAACAATATTAAGTGAAAGTTAGTATTTTTAAGGATTAGAGAAGAATTAAAAATAGATAATATTATAAGTTATTAAATTAAATTAATATACAATTAGAGTAATTTAACAACATATTAAAGTAACTTAAATTAAATTTAGACAACTTTAAAAATAAATATTAAATTTTACATGTTAAATGTTATAAATTGGAATTAAATTTAAAATTAAGAATAAAAAAAGAATGAAGATAGAGATTTTATACAAAATTTATATCTTCATTCTTTTTAAAACAATTAAATTTTAACAACACTAAAAGACCTTAAATTAATTAAAAATTCAAAGTCTCTTTTAAGTCTAAATTAGATTTAAAGAATTAATAGAATCTTCTAAAAATGTTTCTTTAGCTTCTTTAGCTGTTTTTACTAATTTACGAGCTTTATTGTATCTATCTAGAACATTCTTAACAATTCCTTTGACATAAGAATTTAGAGATTTTATCTCATTAGTATTATTATAAGTTTGAATAGATACAATTTTATTAATTATTCCCATAGCAACTTCATATTTTAAGTGATATTCTAAAGGAGCTATATTTTGTATTATATGCATAATATCTAAATCAGATATTTTTAATTTTTTTCCTGCATTAGTGTGTATTTTCATTATATTATTTATAATTGTATATTCATTTGGATTTAGTAATAAAACCCTTTGAATTTCATCTTGTTCTACTAATTCTCTTTTTACTTTATTAAATAAATTGCAAGAGAAATTAAAAACAAATTTTTTTATAGCTAAAGGACGTTCCTCTTCTACAAACAAACTATTTTTAACTGTAATAAAAAAATCTTTCTGTAATAGTTTATTTAATATTTTTCGTGCATAATATTTATCTTTACTCTTAAAAGCTTTAGTCCATAAACTATCTTTTAAATTTAATAAATTAATAGTAAAAGAATTTTCTCTATAAAATTTACTAGCTCTACTATTTTTTAAAATGGCCATGGCTAAACAAATACGTTTTTCCACAGATGTTAATTCAGCGAAATCTTTGGTAAAGAACCAATTTATTATTCTAGTAAATCCTTTACTTGTTTTACTTAAAGCATCATTTTGTTTTTTGTGCATATCTGCCATATCTACTAATATCCATCCAGCATTATCATCATCTTCTTTTAGAATGTTAAAACTCTTAAGTTCTTCTAATGTAGATATTATAGTTTGTAAATTAGCTTTCACATATTTATCTTTAAGTTTTTTGGCTAAATAGCTTATAGAATTATTACCTGTTTTAATATAATATTCTTTTTTATCTAAGCTTTCTATTGCCATAAAACATAATCCCATAGTTGTTTCAATTATGTAATATTTATTAGAATCTAAAATTTTATTTAGAAAAATATTTGGAACTTTTGTAGCCAAAGTTTCACCTCCTCTTTAAACATATATATTTAATATAAATATTTTAATAATTTATATATGTATTGAAAAACATAAGTTATATGCTAGTTAAGAACTAGTTTTAAAATAAAAAATATATATTTTTTATTTTATAAAATATAGTATATAGTGAATTATAAAAGCATTCTTTTTTTTTTGCAAATTCAATAAAAACTATAAGAAAAAAGCCTCAAGTGTACTACCTTTTCGTATACTTTTAAAATATTAATGATAAATTATAAATATAACATGATAAATAAGACTAATTTATCAAAAAAAAACACTATAAATTAAAAAATTAATAATAGAAAAATTCAAGCCTCAAGTGTACTACCTTTTCGTATACTTCTTAATTTGTTTAGTAAAAAAGCCATCTTGAGCATATTTTAAATATAATTATAGAAATATTTCAAGAAAAACACTTGCAAATTATGGGAAAAAGACCTCAAGTGTACTACCTTTTCAGAAATTTATAAGAATAACCTTAATTAAATTAAAAAAATAAATAGAAATAATAAAAAAAAGCCTCAAGTGTACTATCTATTTGTATACTTCTAAAAAAATTAAGTCGAAGAATAGATAAAAATTTTTTTTATCTATCTACATTTCATTCCAAGTAAACAATTAAATTAACATAAAATGGAATAAAGACCTCAAGTGTACTATCTTTTATATTACTTTTCATAAAAAAGCCTCAAGTGTACTACCTTTTCGTATACTTTTCATAAAAAAAGCCTCAAGTGTACTATCTTTTATATATTTTTTTAAAATTATATGATATAATTATGACATAATAAAGACACTATAATGACAAGCGATTAAATATAAAGATTTAGGGGTGGTAAATATGACTCAAATAAAACCTATTACTTTTTTAAGAAATACTTCAGAACTATCTCGTTTAATTCATCAAGAAAATGAAACTATATTTTTAACTAAGAATGGATATGGAGATATGGTTATATTAAGTATAGATAAATACAATTCAATTCTTAATATGATTAAAGATACGAAAGAGGGAGTAGAGCAAGAGTGAGTAATTTATTAGTAGAGAATGATATTGAGAATAGAGAAATATTTATAGAGAATTTTTTTAAAGATATAGATAAGGAGATATATTGTGAATTTGAATCTAAAATAAGCAAATGTGCTAAATTTGATATACATTCTTCTCTTCAGTTAATAAAAGATGCAGCAAAAGATTTATTAATTCACACTGAAAATTGGGATGAAGAAAATCTATTAGTACCATTGCTAGATGAAACTAAAAAGTTGAAGAAAATGTGGACTAAAAGAGAAGAATCAAATGAAAAAAGTGCTTTTCATAAAGAAATAGCAAAAATGAAAAGTATAAATAATTTAATTGAAAGTAAGGATTTTAATATTCCAAGTGTCGAAAAATACAAAGAACAAATAACCAATAAGTTACATCTATGGAGAGATGATAATAAGTCTTATTTATCAGATTTTTTGTTTATTCAGCATAAACGAAAAGATGTGTTAAGAAGAGCTATAACAATTGATATTCAAAGATATATATATAATAAGTTGATAATGGAAACTAAAGATTCTGTTATAACTTATGAAGAGATGATTGACAGTTTAACAAACATAGCAGTTGATACTACTAATAAACAAAAACTTATTATTAATAATGATACATATAGATATGAGAATAGCAACTTAATATATTCAATAGATCCAGAAGATTTAAAAGGGATAAGTATAAAAAATCAATCAGGAAAGATACTTGAACAGGTATTTAAAGTATTAAATGAAACAGATATAAGAATCTTTAGATATTTAATTAAAAAAAGAGGACCTTACTTTTTCCAAGATGGAGTTATAAATTTGTATCTAGATGATATTTGCCTTAATATATTTGGTGCAAATCAAACGAGATATAGAGAATATGTAATATCTTCTTTAATTAGAATGTCTATAATGAAAGTATTTTTTTATTCAAAAGATGAAGAGGGTGGTATAAGAAATATAAAGAAAGCATTAACAACCTCTTTACTAAGTGACTTAGTTATAGATGTAAATGAGGGAAATAAGACAAAAATAACAGTTGTTATAGGTTATATATACAGAGAAGAAGTTATAAATGGAAATATGGTTAGAGTATATTCAAAGTTACTTGAGAATATAAATGATGGTGATGCTAGAGTATTAATGTTTTATTTACAAAAACAGAGATTAATACTTTATGATAATAGAGATAAAAATGATATAAGTAATTCTTATACTAAAATGACATTATCTTATTCTCAAATAACAAGTGCAATTTTATTTGCAACAGATAGAAAGGCTAGAAATATAAAAAGGATTGAAAAGGCCTTTAATATATTAGTTGAGAATAATAGTATAATTTTTAGCTATTTACGTAGAGGAGATTTTTTTGAAGTAACATTTATTCCTATAACCCAAAAAGAAATCAATGATCTTGAAGTTAGTATGTTTTTAAATCTAAATAAAAATACTAAAAAATTAAAATAATACATAATGAGTTTCTATAAAATATGAAAACTCAAAAACAGCTCTAAAGATTAAATAATTTTCGAACTAATATTCTCCATAAATGTAATAAATACGATATAATTATATTGTGAGAAATCGCAATTTAACTACATTTATGGAGAATTTACTATGAAAAAAATTACAAGAAAACAAAAGAGAGAAAAAGAGTCAGAAATTAATTTTCTAGCTGAATTTATAAAAATTCAGAAACACTTTTTTAGTGATTTCACAAAAAAATTAGGCTTGGTTAAAGAAGTTAGAAATACAAGCTATATTACATATGAGCCGGAAATATTGCTGTTAACAGTAATTATGAAGAATATAGTTGGAATAACAAGTATGAATAGAATGACAAGAGATTTTAATACTAATGATGCAATAAATAATATTTCTAAAATATTAGAAATAGAGTCATTAAAAGAAATTCCACATTATGACACAATAAATAATTTCCTAAAAAGATTAGAATGTAAAGAACTTGAAAAAATAAGAGATTACATGATAAGAAGTCTATTAAAGAAAAGGTCACTTGAAGGAATGCGTCTCAATTACAAATATTGGTATATTGCGATTGATGGTACACAGATTGCCAACTTTGATCATGAGCATTGTAAACATTGTTTAAAGAAAATTTACACAAATAAGGATACAGGTGAAATAGAAAGGATAAGCTATTTTCACAACGTGTTAGAAGCTAAATTAATAGTAGGAAATATGGTGTTTAGCGTAGTTATGGAATTTATCGAAAATGAAAATGAGGAATATGATAAACAGGATTGTGAAATTAATGCTGCAAAAAGATTGCTTAAAAAGTTAAAATATAAATTTAGAAAACTCCCTATTTGCCTGACTTACGGACAGTTATTATAAACAATAATCTATATTTTGAATTATTATGGAATTAATTTTAAAACCAACTTCATTTTTATTGAATTTAAGTATAAAAAAGTAAGTATAAATTTATAATATTAATATAGGTAACTTGTCAATGTAAAAAAATGTATCAGTTCAAGTATAATGTAAAACA
>UQBY01000048.1 GCA_900539375.1 uncultured Clostridium sp.
TAGAAATATTATTTATTGCATCATTAGTATTAAAATCTCTTGTCATTCTATTCATACTTGTTATTCCAACTATATTCTTCATAATTACTGTTAACAGCAATATTTCCGGCTCATATGTAATATAGCTTGTATTTCTAACTTCTTTAACCAAGCCTAATTTTTTTGTGAAATCACTAAAAAAGTGTTTCTGAATTTTTATAAATTCAGCTAGAAAATTAATTTTAGATTCTTTTTCTCGTTTTTGTTTTCTTGTAACTTTTTGCATAATAAAATCTCCATAAATGTAGTTATAGTGTGATTTCTCACAATATAATTATATAATAATTTATTACATTTATGGAGATATTTTCTCGAAAATTATTTACTCTTTAAAGCTGCTCCTTATCTAACTTGAAAAAATAACTATTTATGATCTCAATTAATTAACTCCTTATTAAATATTTAAGTTAATTTATTCTTTTAATATTATTTTTATTGCTTTTAAATTTAATGTTTAATATAATTTTACTTAAATATTACTAATTACATTATGTATTTGTTTGCTAGTTCCATACTTTCTTCCTCTAGCAACTCTACAGGGGTTTCTTTTATGTCTTCTTCTATTTTTTTTATTAAACTCCCCTTATGTATTATTACAAGTTCTTCTTTAATTTTTAAAATTATCATTTTCTCCCCCCTTAGTGAATTTTACTTTTGTAAATTCATTAATATTTTACACAAAAATATTACTACTGTCAATTAGATTTGTTTGTAAATTTCGCAAATTTCTACACGTTTTTTTTTTCTACAATAAACTTAAATTTGAAAGGGCTGTTTTTAAAATGAATTCTATTAAACTTAATAATATTTACTTAACATGTTTAAATAGTGGCTTTTTACCAAGAAATTTGGCAAAAACTTTTTTGAACGCAAATGAAAATCAACTAGATTATCTTGTGAAAAAAAATGTACTAACTAAAAATAGAGCTATTATATTTTCCAAGGTAAATACCTACTATACCTTATCCCCCAATATGCTTAAATTATTTCGTTCAAGAAAATTTTATATTTACAAATCTGATTCATCTCAACTTGAACATGATTATGTTTTATCAAGACTTTTTCTTGAAGCATCTGATTATAATAAAATGAGTTGGAAAAATGAAACTGAACTAAAAAAGATATATGGAAAAAATACAACAACATCTGATGGTTTATTTATAACAAAAAATAAAAAAATAATTGGTGTTGAAGTTTTAACTTCAACATACACTCCTGATTATATAGAGAAGAAGAAAATTTTTTTAGAAAATAATTGTGATGATTATATACTTATTAATGTTAATGATATTATAAAATAAGAGGTGATTTTTAATTGCAATATCCACAAAATTTACCAGATTCAAAGAAAAAAAACTACATTATACTTTATGAACTTGGATATATTAATATTTTAGAGCCAATATACAAATTAGGCGGTATATGTATGTATGGTCAACTTTTTCATATTTATAACAAATTCTATTCTAATCGTTCAGAAAGTTATAATAGAAAAAAATTTACAACTTTTATTGATGAGCTTGTTAAATTAAAAGTTATTGAAGTATCAAATTTAAATACAAATAAATTTATTTATTTGAAACACTTTGGATTTTCTTTATTTACATGTGATTATAAAAAAACTCCTAGATTAAACTTTAAATCTAAAGGTACTGAATTCTACCACTCTATTTTAAAAGTAGAATATTATTTAAAGTTTAATTTAATGATGACTTCCCATAATCTTGACATGGAGCTTTTAAAAATAACTAGAGATATTTATTATGCTAAATTAAAATTTCCTGAAATTAACTATGATATAGATTTATTAACTCAAATCATTAAAGATAGAGGTCCTAAAAATTGTTTAAGTAAAATAAAATCTCTTCCAGATTCAAATTTGTTAAAAATAATATGGACTGATATTTATAATATTTTTAATAAATTACGATTACAAAATCAAACAGTGGCACCAAAACCATTTTATTATAAATTATATAAACCTGAATTTAAAAATGAACTTTTTTTACACTATGTTCCTGAAATTGTAATTTGGGACAATCATAATAATAATTTTTATTCCAAAAAAATAGATAATTTATTTTTTGAATTTAACAATATAAAAACAAATTATTCTCAAGATATCCAAAAATCTTTTAAAAATAATGGTACATTAGGATTTAAATATAAAAATCATTTTGCATATGTAATTAAATTAATAGGACATGATGAAAGAGATTTAGCAATAAAAAAATCTTTTATAGATTCACATATAAAAAATAATCCTAATGCTGTATTACTTACAAATTGTTCTTATGATTATATTGATATTAATAGATATTTAAATCATTCTTCAGTTAAAAATACTATTTTAAATAAAATTGATATTAATTTTGACAATCTGCTTAAAAATAAAAAAGCTTTATTAACAGAATAAATATTGTTATTACTTTATTAGCATGATATAATTTAATAAAATTTAATATTTTTTAATTTTATTAGGTTATATTTATATAACAGTAAGTAATTAAGTAAAAGTATCTCTAGTGGTTAACTACTAGGGATTTTTTTATTGTTTTAGGAGGTAATTGTAATGGAAGTAACAAATAGGAAAATGTCAGGCGATTGGCAAATAGGAAATCAAGGAAAAATGGGTTTTTTTCCAACATCACAAAAAATTGTTGAAATGGAATTAAACTTAATCGATTGGAGTGAACTAAATGGTAATCATAAATTAAATATTTGTGATTTGTCTGCTGGAGAGGGAGATAGTCTAGATTCTGTTCATCAATTTTTTAACAAAATTAAAATTGAAAATTCAATATATTTAAATGAATTTTCTTTTGAAAGATTTGAAAAAGCAAAAGAAAAATATCCTTATATGCATTGTCTTAATTCAGATATTTTTTTCATGAAAGCTGGCTCTAAGATTAATGGTAATAGAGGATTTAATAAAAAAGTTTTTAATATTATTAGAAACAATCCTCCTTATATGGATATTGAAAGAAATGGAGTTAATATGAGAGCTGAATTAGCTTTTTTTATTCAAAATACTCTATTTGCAGCAGATGGAAGTATAACATTTTTAGAAGTTCCTCTTCATCAACTTATTGGTATAAAGGGATTTCTAAAAAAAATTTCTTATTCATATGAATTTGAAGTAGCTAAGTTTCCTAGATGGAAATTCAATGACTTTAAACAAGTATGTGTTTTCTGTAAAAAGAAAAAAATCCAAGGTTATGATTTTGAAAAAATAAATTCTATATTGAGTAACCCAGATAATATTCCGTATATGGAAGACCTAACTCAACCATTGATGAAATATACAGTAAATAATCATACAAATATTGAAATATCAATATTTAGGGAAAATAAAATTACTGAAACTACTTTATTTAATGGTTTACTTGAGTGTTTAGATGATTTAATTATATCTGATAAAAATGACACTAATAAATACTACAACAAGACAAAAGAAAAGAAACCTATCATAGAACTTATGCCAGGTCATATTTCACAATTACTAGCAGCAGGAGGATATGATGGAGTATTAGGAGATCTTCTTATAAAAGGAGGCTCCAATAAGAAAATAAAAACTGAGGTCATTGAGGAAGTCGGAAAAACTACTACTATTCAAACAGAAGTTTTAGAACCATTTTTAGAGATAACTAATAAAGTTGGAGATATATATTATAAAAATTTCTCTAAAGATGATAATTAGGAGGTAACAATACATGAAAATAGGAAGTAAAATTAAGAATAAAAATGGAAATGAATATACAATAATAGATAAAATGAATAATTCTTATCTATTACTTTACTCTGGAAACATTGTAGAATACATTGTCGCAACAAATATTTCAATTATTGATAACACAATGATATGGGACCATGGAAATTATTTCTCAAGTCTAAAATCTGCAATTGAGTATTTTTATAAATAATTTATTTATTCAAGGAGGTAACTATGAAGAGTACAGCAATAAAACATACTCTTCCTATACATAAATATGAAAGTATTTATGTAGATGGATATAATTATAAGGCTTCATGCCTTTTTTGGGATAAGAAGAGGGAGGATGAATCAGAATATAATCCTCAAATATTTAGGTATGGAATCTTATCCTTTCCTACTAAGCAACAATTAGATAATTGTCTAAGTCTATTCCAAAAAGGAATAATATTTAAAGCAAAAGAAAATATAAGACTTAGAACTATACCTAAAAGTTATTTAGCTAAATGTGCTAGATCTAAAGATGAAAACTTATCAGATGGCTATCATGCTCTTATATATGATAATTCACAAAATATTATAAGAGTATATAAAGATGAAAATGCTATTGATAAAGTATTTGATTGGTTACAATCAAATATAAAAAGTGGTTTATTGGAGGAATGGAAAGCATATTTTTTCAATGAGTTAATTAAGTTAGACTTACTAACTGAATGTGTGGGATTTGACTATACTGATAAAGGTCCTAAAGTTTTTTTAATAGATAAAATTCTTGATACAGATATAATTAGAAATATTAAATCAACAGGCTTAAAAAATGGAGATATTAGACTTAATGTTCCTAATATAAAAAAACTGGATCCTTCTATGAGCTTTTTAGATGTCATTACAGAACTGATAATTCCATATATAGAAAATCAAGATTGTCATTATAACTTGGGTGATGAAATTTCTCCTTTTTTAAATAATCCTATAATTGTTGATGGAAAGAAAAATTATCTTTTTCCTAAACAAAAAATTATTGCACAAGGATTATTGAATGCAATTAAATCAAATATTCCATATGTAATTTTTAATGGTGGAACTGGACTTGGAAAAACCTTTACTGCCATAGAATTATCATTTGCAATTCTTAATGAAAAATATAAACGCAGTAATGGGATATTAGCAATAAGTTGTCAATCACACTTGATTGCCAAGTGGGAACGAGAAGTTAATCAATGTCTAAATCCTATAGGTATCTATCCTAAATTTCATGTTATAAATCATTTTTCAGACTGTTTAAAATTTAAGAAAGATCCATCTAGAATTGACATTTTAATATTTCCAAAGGATTTAGTTAAAAGAAAATGGTTAATAGAAAATTCTATGCGACCTAGATTTAATAAAAATCTTGTTAGTCTAGCTATAGAATCAAGTCTTTTGTCAAATTTTAAACTTAATAATTCGGATGTAATTGTAAGTGAGTATAAAGGAAAATTATCTGCTATGAAACTTACTACTTTCTATGCAGCAAAAAGATATGATAAAAAAATAATATTGTATTTACCAATATTTGATAACAATAATACTATTGTTAAATATTTAATAACTACAACCTCTTCATTTGTTAAAAATTCTTTTGGAACTCGAAATCTTTCATATGATTTCACAATTAACTCTTTAGATGAGTTAATTGAATTTTTAAATGAACATTCAAAAGAGATTGCAGACGAAAAAATGATTAAATTTAAGGCTATGTCTAAAAATTATTGTACTTGTCCAATCTGTGGAGGTGCCAACTATAAAAAAATTAATAGCTTTTTTTCTTCAGAAGATAGAGCAGATGATATTATTATTCATCCTGATAACAGTATGAATAATCAAAACAGATATTGTAATAATTATTTAAGAGCTAATGGTACTCCTTTAAGTAAGATTGAAGAGGAAAAAATATTAAATGGTTCTTTAAAATATATAGTAATAAATAAAAAACTTCCTTATTATTATATAAATGATGATAATGAACCTATAACTAATAAAGAACTTATGAATGTAAAAAAGAACCCTAGTAGTAACTACACCATTTTGATAAAAAAATGTGGTAATAAACTTTGGGGAGCAAAAGATATGAAAGGCTACAGAACAGAAAACTCTTTAAAATTTTGGATTAAAAAATTTGGTAAAAAATCTATAGATATATTAATTCAAGATGAAGCTCATCAAGTAGCTGGATTATCAAATCAAGGACAAACTTTTGCATACGCTTGTATGGCATCTAAGGAAGTAATTCCATTAACAGGAACATTAACAGGGGGTAAATCTTCAGATTTATTTTATCTTTTATTTAGATTATCACCTAAAACTATGATTAAAAATGGATATGATTTTAATTCTGTTAATAAATTTATTGAACACTTCGGAAGAAGAAAACAAGAAACTATTTACTATCAAGAAGAGAAATTTAATAAAAGTGGAACTAATGTGGTTAAACCATGGAGAGAAATTCCTGGTATATCATCAAATTTATATAAGATATTCTTATGCAATCACATGGTATCTAGAAAAATTGAAGATCTTGAAATTCCACTACCTAAACTTCGCTATTTTAAAGCTGAAGTAGAAATGACTGATGAACTAAAAAGAAATTATAATGATTTACAATCGCAGATGAAATCTTTTATTAGTAAATTTAAAGGAATATCTATTGGTGGTAGTTATTTAAATAACCTACTAGCTTACTGCGATATGCCAAATCAAGATGATATTGTATTAAAAGGAAGTAAATTTAGAGAAGATTTGTTAATTGCTAAACCAGCTCACATGGATATTAACAATATTCTTTTACCAAAAGAAAAGAAACTTATTGAAACTATAAAAAGCGAACTTAGAGAAAATAGACGAGTTCTTGTTTATGTAACTTTTACTGGTGAGAAAGGAGTAGGAAAAAGGTTATTAAATATTCTTAGCAAGTATTTTAAGGTTGCTGAATTAGGAAGTAAAATTAAGTTAGAAAAAAGAGAAGAATGGATTGAAAAACAATACAAAAAGGGAATTGAAGTGATAATAACAAATCCCGAATGTGTTAGCACAGGATTAAACATTATACAATACCCAAGTATATATTTTTATGAACTTTGTTTTAATATAAGAACATTGCGTCAAGCTGAGAAAAGAGCATATAGACCTAATGCAACAAGGGAATGTCGCATATGGTATAGTTATTATAAGGATACCATGCAAGAAGATGCAGTTTACTTATGCAGTGCCAAAAAGAGAGCTAGTTTATCTCTTGAAGGCGTATTTTCTGAAGATGCACTTTCAGCTCTTAGTGAATCAGATGAAAGTATAGAAAGTATGCTAAATAATATACTTAAAGGAAAAGTTGTTTTAAGAGAAAATTCAATTGATGATTTCTTTGAAAATGAAAATGTTATAGATGTTCCTGAAGAGGAAATCAGTAAAGTAATTGACAGTTCATCTAATTTAAACAATGATGTTACTAGTCAAAGTGATATTAATTTATCTGTTTTTGTAGCAGATGATGATTGTATTAATAAAAAAAGAAAGAAAACAATTGATGGGCAATTTGGATTTATTTTTTAAGTTAAATTAACAAGTTAAGTAAATTATCTTAGCTTATTAATTTAAAGTAAGTAATTAAAGTTTATTTAAACTATTTTAGGAGGTAATTTATGTTGATTAATTTTATTGATTTTCAGTTTATTTCTGATAAAAATTTAAAGAGTTATTTAGTAAATATACTAAATACATTTAAAGTAAATTATAGTATTAAATTTAAAGTTGATGATTCATCTTCATTAAATGAATTTATTTTTGCTTTAAACAATATATTAAAGGACAATCTTAAATTAAAAAAGATTATTGTTGAAGAGCTAGAAGAACATTTCAATATATCATGTAGAGTTTGTTCTAATTGCAATTCAATTATGGTTGAAGGCTATTGCATAGAAGATGGAATAGAATACTATTGTTCAGATAGATGTTTACTTGAAAATATGTCATACAATCAATTTCTTTCATTATATGATGAAGGTAATGGAGATTCTTATTGGACTGAATGGAATTAATATAGAATGTAACAAGGATTAAAGTGTTAATATTTAAAACTTTAATCCTTATAATATTATCAAAGCAGCTAAAAGATTAAATTTAAAAAATTAATTTGTACATTTATTAGAGATTATCTTAATTTTAAAGATAATCTCTATTTTTAACTTTAATTTTAAATATAAATATATTTTATGATATTTATATTAAATATATATACTTATTGTATTTTATTACACTAATTTTTATCCTAATATATTTATATATTATTCTTATTGTAATATATTTTATTCTATTTATATTCTAATAATAATTATATA
>UQBY01000049.1 GCA_900539375.1 uncultured Clostridium sp.
ATTTAGATTTATCGATTGATCGTAATACAAAATCACAAGATGATTATTATAAAGAAATTGTTAAAGTTACAACTCAAATGCATTTATAAATATTATAAAAAATAATTTGTGATATATTATTTTTCTAAATATAAATTTCGCTGAATTATATTTATCATATTTCATACCAAAAAAATACCAAATAAATTCATATTATTAATAAATAGTTAAGAATGGTATAAAATACAAATGAAAAAAAGCTTTGATAAATATTATTAAATATATAAGTAGATAAAACAAAAATTAGCTTAATCTAGCGAAAAATATGCTAAATAAAAAAGGGCTTCAAGATAGAAGAAGCCCTTTTTTTTACGCCAAAACCCGCATGAAATCAACGTTTTTTTTAATTTGCGGGTTTTTATTTTTTATGAATAAAATAATGCTCAAAAATGCCCTAAAAATGGGCTATACCAAAAAAATACCAAAAAAATTTAAAAAAAAGTGCAAAATTTTCATCAAAATGTTATAAAAAAATAAAATAACTATGTAGAAAGGACTACGTAGTTATTTTGTTTTTTAATACTGTTATCTTATTTTTCTTAAAACAGATATACCAATTATGATAATGCTTGTTAAAAAACTGTGGTTATTATCATTAAAAATCAATGAGTTAATTAGCAAAATGATTGCTATAAATATAAATAAGTAATAGATTACATTAGTGATATCAAATTTTTTCATATTCTCACTATTTATTTAATTTTCGGTAATTGTTGTTTCAATTTCATAAATAATAGAATTTTTTTGTTCCTGTATGTAATCATACCATAGAACACTAAAGAAAATTGCTAAAATTGTGCAAATTACTGAAAAGAATATAAGAAATTTTTGTATAATTGATTTTAATTTCATTCTTTTAATAAGATTATTTTCATCACTGTTTTGTATGTAATTCACAACAATATCTTTAGGCTCTCCAAATTGTTGAACAATATCATCATATGAACATTGTGGGTGATCATCTAAATATTCATTTAAATGTTTTTTTAATTCATTTAAATAGAATTTTTCTTTTTTAGTATGCATAGGCATAATTGTCCAAATGTTCTTAATGTATTTTTTTATATTATTCATAAGCTCCTCCCAAAGATTCTTTAATAACGTTGTGAATTCCGTCAACAGCATTATTAAACTCATTAATCATTTCTAATAATTTTTCTTTTCCTTTTTCTTCTATGTGATAATAAACTCTTACCTTACGTTCGATTACTTTTTCATAACTTGAAATATAATTTTCATCTAGTAATTTATACAAGATAGGATACATAGTACCTTCTTTAATATCTATTAACTCGTGAGAATATAATTTAATTTGTTTTGTAATTTCATAACCATAACAATCTTGTTTGGCAATTATACATAGAAGTAACATATCTAATTTAAAAAAACTATTTTTTCTGGCCATATTAATACTTCCTTAACGTTAAGATAATTATATTATAATATATATTTAAAAATCATCAATGCATAGAAAAACTATGTACAAATAATTTAATATATGATAATATTCAATTAGAGAACATTTTCGAAATATAAAAGAAGAGGAGATAAAGATAAAAAGAATTTTAACTATTTTAACGGTTATGCTTCTTACTTTTGGGCTGATTGCATCACCATCTTATGCATAAGATGACAATATTCAGGAGCAAGAGCCGATTGTTTATGAAGCAGAGCAGGTGCCATATTTGGATGAGGAGACAGGTGGATTTGTAGAAAATAAGGATAGTATTTCTCAGCAAAGGGGTACGTTGTTTGAAATTGTTGCAGCGGATAGAACAATTGATCTACACATAAAATTAGAAGCAAAAAATAAAAAAGCAAGAATTAGAAGTATTTATGGTAAACACACCATTAAAGATCAAAATTCGTATGCTTCTAATACCATAGCTATTGAGCAACATAGTAATTCTCCAAATTATTTACTAGGCTGTTTTGTAGACGGAACAAAGTCATTTAAAAAAGGAAATAAAGCGAAATGTTATATTTCATTAGTAGAAGGGGAAGTCTTGAATGGAGGAAGAATTACCCAAACAATGACTTTAAAAATTGGATAAAATGATAGAAGTGTGTTTCGATAGTACAACTGAAGCAAATTTACGTTATTTATATGCAACAGGATTCATAGATTCTGATACTATTCTTTGTTGTCCAGACGATTATTCGTTAGGAAACTTTAAGAATTTTAGTATTAATGAAAGATATGAACAATTATGTAAATATGGTGTTGTTGATTACGGTAAAAGAAATAAAGAATATTTTTATAATAAATATTCTTTATTTCTAAATGGTTTATACAAAATCAAGCAAGGTGATAAAATTAGAGTGTGGATGTCTCATGTACCGATGGAAATGGTAGATTTCTTTGTTGTATGCTATTTTTTAAGAGATGTATTAAATAGAATTTATGTTTGTGATGCAAATATAGTTTTACAAGATATAAGTAAACACTCCGCCCTTTTAAATTGTCCAAGTGATTTCATGCAATTAATGAATAAAATGAGAAGTGTTTCTATTTTAAGATATTCAGAAATTGGTGAGAAAATATTATTTAACAAATAAACCAATAAAACTTATAAAAAATGGTGAAGTTATAATGATGAATGAGGAAGATTTTGATAATTTTATTTATAATGTAATTAATAGCCAAAAAGAAAATAATACAGAAAGAATAGTTGAAGAAGTATTAAAAAAAGCCTAATTAACTATCTTTATTTATATAAGAAAATTAAGAAAATGGTAGAGGAAAGCAAATAATATAAAATTATTTCAAAGAGAAAATGATAAATATATAAACAACAAAATGCAAGTTTTATTGAATTGTATTTATTTCATATTGACATTGTGTATATATCTAAACATATGACTAGAATATTTTAATTTAAGTAATCGTTGTTTAACGGAGGTGAAAATATTGATACTTATTATTGCATTATGCTTGTTCGCAAATATATTATTGTTATTTATTAACGTTATGTTCTTTTTAAATAAAAGCAAACAGCTCATTTATACATTGGTTATTAACAATATCATTAGTATAATCACCTTGTTGATGTGTATAAATTATATAAAAGGATTACTGATAGAAAGTGATTGGGCGGCGTTGCTGGATATTGTTCCATTTATGGTGCAAATATTATCTATATATTTTCTTTGTGTATGTGTGATTCAAATAGTTTTAGTAGTATTGTTTTGTAAAAAAAACTAATTGTTGATTGAAAGGAGAATTCAAATGAAAAAATTTTATTTACTGCTTTAGTAGCTTTACTTTTAGGTGTTAATTGTGTAACTGCTAGTGCTTTAGAAAAATCAGAAAATATTTCAAAAAAAGATGAAGAAATTATGGAATATATAAACATCTATTATTTGATACAAAATGGTGAATTATATAGCAATGACTATGATATTTCAAATCATATGTATGCAACTCAAAAAGATGTTGAATTATATAGACAATATATGTCGGCACTTTCTAATAATAATGCTAGAGCATCATCTGGCTATAGTAAGTATTTTAATTCAAGCAAATGGATCACAAGAAATGGAGTTGTTTCATTAAGCATAAATTTTAAAGGCTCTGCTTTATACCCTAATGATTTACCTGCAGCAAATTATGCAGTGGCTAAAACTGCGTTCCAAGAATTGTATAAAAAACATAAAAGTAGTTCTAAATGGAAACATACCGCATCAATGGAAGCGCAATTTTTATGTCATCATATGACAATAGGAAAACTTAAAAATCCTTGGAATTTAGAACCACATAGAACAGAAACTGATCTTGGTAAGGTAATAGCAAAAGGATGCAATCCGTAAAGAAATTATTATTAATATTAAGTTTATTTTGTATATTGATTTCAATAGTCTTGATTAATAGTCATGATAAAGGGATAGAGACAGGTGAAATCGCTAGTATAAGCGATTTAACAGAATTAGATTATAAACAAGGGTACTACTACTATGGGAGACCAGATTGTATTGATTGTATAAAATTTCAAAAAGAATTAGAAAAATTTTTAAAGACAAATAATGTAGCTATTAAGTATATTAATACAGCGTATTGGAAGAAAAATGTTAAGTTTATTTATTTTTTAGAAGGTAATAGGGTTGATACGGTACCTGTGATTATATATTATGAGAATAACCATGAAACAAATCGACTTACAAAGATAAACGAATTAAAATCTTTTTTTAATAAAAAATAGCCATTTTTACAAATGTTTTTATCGGAAAAATTATGGCTTCAATTTACCTATTTATATGATTAATAGAAGGAGTTATTATATGGATAATAAGAATAATATGGATGAATGTATGTGGATGATTATGGGAAGTATTCATGAAAGTGATAGAATTACCGTAGCGAAATGTTTAGATATGATGGAAGAAAAGGGCATATCGAAAAAAGAAATGATTTCTATTATAGAAAATGCTAAGGTTGAATTATTTCATGTTTACAATGAAAAAATTTGCTCAGTAATTGATGGATTAGATAATTATCAATTTGAAATAAAATAATTATATTGAGAATAAACTAAGGAAGTATTTGAAATTTAAAAAAATTGAATACTTCTTTTTATTTGGGAAGAAAAGTATAGTATAATTATAGAAAGATATTAAAGTATTTTATGTTGTATTGTTACTAAGGGATAGAAAGCTATTTTTACAAAATAATTCATGAAAAAAGGAATGTATTGCAATTTGTTACAGTTTTACATAAAAGATTGAATATGGAATGTCTAGTTATAGTGTTTTATAAAAATGAATATACATTAGAATGAGATATGGAAGTATTTGGAAAACAATGGAGTAGGGAAAATATAATAAAAATTCGCTCTTTTTAAGAATTTTGTTGTTTTTTAAGATAAGCATCTGAAAATATTCCGTAGTGATACTCATAATAGGCTTCTTTTAATGATATTGGCATTGGTGTGTTTAACACCAATGCATTTTTAATAAATTCACTATCTTTCACTTCTTCGAATAACTTCTTTGCTTGTTCATCTCTTTTATACTTATATTTTATTTGTTTTCTTAAAATATTAAAATCTAAATATTCTTGTGCATATCTTGTTGAAAAACCATGTGTCCTTATCTTTATTTTTCAAATATTGAACAACTTGTTTTTTAGTAATCATTATAAACACCAACCTTTATTGATATTTTAATCATTATCTGAAATATATTCTTTTTGAGCATCTGATTAGCCTTCAATATATTGGTGTTTATTCAATTAGCAACATTTTTCTTAAAAAGAGCGTAAATTTTAATGAATAGTATAAAATATAAATGAAGTAAAGTGTTGATAAATAAACATTATTGAATATATAAGCAGATAAAATAATAATTAGCTTAATCTAGCGAAAAATATGCTAAATAAAAAAGGGTTTCAAGATAGAAGAAACCCTTTTTTTGTTCTTTAACTCGTAAATCAATTTTGATTTACTAGTTTTTTCTTTTATAGAGAATATTTTGTAAAACAATAAAAAACAATAATTCTAATGTATAATTAGATAAATGCTATTCTTATTGAAATACTTAATTGACCATCTGAAACAGGTGGTGATTAGGTGTCAAGTTATGTACATGTAAAAGCCATAATTTTGCTTATAAAATTAAGGTTTAAATTTTATGAATTCAAATCTTATTTAAAAAGATGCGTCATATGGTTTATTAAGTTGAAATATATGATTTGTTAATAAGATAAGTGTATTGTTTAAAATATAAAAGAAGTAAAAGATATGTGACAAAGAAAATTTAAAGAGATTGTTATTAAATTTATGTAAATAGAGTATTTTATTGAATTATTTTACAATAAATATTGACTGTGGAGCCACTCCATAGTGTTCAATGATGTTGAAAGGAGGAAAGGTAATATGAAAACAAATGAATTAGAAAAAGAAATTGGTCTTTCAAAGTACACAATTCGATATTATGAAAAGGAGGGGCTTATTCAACCTAAAAGAGAAGAAAATGGTTATCGTGATTATGACGATGAAACAGTTCAAAAGTTGAAAATTATTAAATTTTTAAGAAATCTTCAAATATCTGTTGATGATATTAAAGCTATCTTAGATGGTGAATTAGATTTTAGGCATTGTTTAAAAATCAATCAAGTGAACATGCAAAAACAAATAGAAAGTATGAATGAAATTAAAGATACAATAGATGATTATTATGATAAAGATCTACCTTTAATAGAAGAATTAAGTGAAATTAAAAATAATAATAATAAAATGGGATTAGGTTTTCAAAAAACGACTTCAACAGTTTCATTAGGAAGAAAACTTACACCAGAACTTGCAAGAAGACAATTAATTATTACTTTTATAGGAGCACTTGTAGTTGCTGTGTCATTTTCTAGAATGCCTTATGATTTAGGAAATATGAGAGTTTTAGTAGGCATTGTATTTTTTATAGTTACATTTATGTTAATGATAGCATTTTCTTTTAAACAAACATCAGCGATGATGTTAGATAATATACTTAATCAATCTGTAGAATTTTTAAGTGATGGTATTTATTATTATCAATTTAATGGACCAATAAGTAATTTCAAATATTTCTTTGCGGTTGTTTTTAATAAAAAACATCAATTTATGCATAAATGTTTATATGAAGATATTAAAAAACTTGAAGTTATTGCTAAGAAAAAATATATGAGTACAGGAAGTCCATTGGCTTATGAAACTTATGTTTCTGATTTTAAATTCACATTTAAAGATGGACAAACATTCTATTTCTATTGGCCAATGATTTTAAATGATGATGCAAGATATATTGCGACAATTGTAGAAAAGAAAGTAGAATATATTGAAGATCCTTATAATATTCTTTATGCAATGAAACAAGGAATAAATCTTAATGATTATTTAATAGGAAGATAATAATAAAAGTATGCTATAAAAGAGTCAAATTTTAATTTGATTCTTTTGCATTTTTATAAAAAAACAAATAAAGGGTATATAAAATTTGCTGTTTTTGATACTCAAAATAGTTTGTAAACACCAAATCATAAAAAAACATCAAAAAAGATCAATGAAAAAAACGTTGATATAAAGGCAGAAAAAGAGGGAAAGAGAGAAAAAGATAAAAAAATACAGAAAAAAAGCTTTACAAAAGGGAGAGGGGATGGTAATATAAATGGGCACTCGAC
>UQBY01000050.1 GCA_900539375.1 uncultured Clostridium sp.
AAAGATATTAAAAGAAGTAATTGATGAAAGTTTTGAACTGCTTCTTGAAGGCGATATAGATATTTACAGTGTAATGTGGACTGGTGTTGAAGTTGTTTATGGATTAGCAGGTTCAGAGAAAGAGATTTCAACATTAAAAAAGGCTAATAAGGCTGGAGATAATACTAGGATTGCTGGTCATATAATACTTTTTATAAATTCAAGCTAGATGATAATTTGCTATATGCTAGTGATGCTGTACAATTTAGAAAAGCCAATAAGGCATTGTTAAAAAAAATTAATAGTGATTCCCAATTTAAAAAGGATTTATTAACAAGACATCCAGAGTTAAAGTCGTGGTTGAATGATTCAAAAAAATTATCTAATAGTCCAACAGGATTTACATGGCATCATAGTGAAGAAACAGGAATACTAAGACTAGTAGACTGAGCAGATCATAATAAGAATTTTAGTATATATCATCCTACAGGTAAAGGAGGACGTGATATATGGGGAGGCGGAAAGCTAGGACGAAAAGGTAAGTTGGATGAGTTTGGAAAGATAAAAAGGAGGAAGGATAATGTTAGAGAAAAATAGAGAATATAGATTTTATGAAATAATTGAATATATAAGAGAAATGTATAAAAAATTTGGAGAAGTAGAAGTATATAAGGATAATAATTGGTGTGTTTATTCTAATAAAGAAGATATTGATTTAAATTCATATTGTTATATTGCTGAGTATCCACAAATAGATGATGATACAGATGAAGAAATATTTCCTGAATATGTTATCAATAATAATTTGGAATTAGTATATTGTGATGAATTATTACAAGATGTTATTATTGTTGCATTAAAAAAAGATAAGGATGTTTCAAGTAAAAAACTTTTACAATTTATTAAATATTATGATGAAAATGATTGTTTTCCACCTAATTTAAAGTGAAAATTACGTTTTCGCATTAAGTTCCTAAGGTTCAATAAAATTTCTAGTAGTAAGATGATAGCAATAATTTTTTTCAGTTTTAATAATTCTAAAAGCAAGTCATGTTTAATAAGCATGATTTGTTTTAAATATATAGTATATAATTACTACAAAGATTGTTGTTTTAGTATATGTAGTATGTAGATTTGAATTTTGCTCAAATTTTGTTACAAAAAATCCAAAGATAAAAATATTAAATAATGAAGTTTTGATCAAACTTTGTTATAAATCAACAAATAAAATATAGAAGGCTAGACACTTTTTTAGATGAAATGTTTAGCCTTTTTCTTATTGTAGTATCAAGAACCCTTCTATTAGGACAGAAGAAAAGCTATACTTATGATAATGCAGGAAACTTAATAAAGAAAAAAAGTACAGCAGAAACAATAGAATATGCTTTGTTATAAGGAAGTTCCTCAGACAAGCTGAGGAGTACAACATCATTAACAAATGCAAATCAAACAGTAACAGATACTTATAGTTATGATGCATTTGGAAACTTAATAAACAACACAGGAACAACAAAGAATAACTACCTATTTGCAGGAGAAGAAAAAGATAATACAACAGGATATTACTATCTAAGAGCAAGATATTTTCCACTTTTAGAAGCAGATGTACTCACACTTGGGGACCCTACATTTAGAGGAAGAAACGATAAAACAAAATATAGACAATTTTGGAGGCAATGATGAGAAATATAGTTAATATTGGGGAAGTAATATGTAAAAAAGATTTTTTTGTATGGTTTATAATGAATTGTTTTCCGGAGGGACTTGATGAAGAGAATGATATGTCTATCTATGATGTAATAGAAGAAAATTATTCTTTTGATATGGACAGGTTTAATAAATTTACTAATTATTATGATGGTGTATTTGAAGAAAATGATGGATATGTAGATAATCCAAATTCAATTATAGTGCAATTGAATAATCATAATGAATTGATTATTGAATTTCATCCTGGAGATGTAATCTTTTTTATGAATAACTTAAAAATAGGAAGTACAGGACCAGACTATAGTATTAGAGTAATCCCTATTGACGAATACATCAAGTTAACAAAGGATTTATGTTATGAAAATAAATTATTTTTATTACCTATGGTAGAAGTTAAAGAGTATGAGGAAACAAAATTCAGAGAAATCGTTGGGCTTATTATTTCAAATTTTAACATTAAAAAAAGTTGTGAGAAACAAATTGTTGAGATTATAATAAATAATTGTTTATCTTAGGATATAAATCTACTAGTTTTGTTTTTAAGGAGGATAATTGATGGATAAATGAAAAGAACGATTAGTAGAGAGGCTTATGGTCAGAAATGAATTATATAAAGCAGATAAGGGACAATTGTGGGAATACAATTATCCCGAAGTGGTATCAGAACTAAGAAAAATTCAGTTGGCTCAAGAGAAACTTCAAAACATTAAAAAAGGCTAATAAAACTAGAGCAGGTTCAACAAATAAACATCATAAAATGACTGGAATAATATCTGGAAATGGTGAAGTTATTTTTCAAAAAGAATATGTTAGTGGTAGTGGAGTTGGTGGTTATCGTGATGGATTATTACATCATACCGAACGAAAATTTTTAAATGATGCAGATATGATTGTAGTTAGTGGTGATAGTCTTTATATGGAAGGTTTTTTAAATCATTGTAAACCAGGATACCAACCTGCAATTAGAACGTTTGTACAAGAAAATAACGTATCAGCCACATATTATGCTACTCAATCACAACAAATTTTCAAGTGGCAAACTTTTAATGATCCAAAGTTGAAGGGAAAAGTTTTACAAACAATTACAAATTTAGATGGGGATATTTTAGGTCAATGGAGATATTGGCAAAATAAGAATGGAAATTGGATAAGAGCAAAATATTAAGGAGATGAAATTTATTTATGTTAGATGTATTATATGAAAATTTAAATGAATTTAGAAAGGATATTACAAATAATTTGAATATTAATGTAATCAATAAAAAAGAAAAAGAATGTGGTGTTAATTTCCCAAAAGCAATGAATATTTTTTATTCATATTTTGGTAATGATAAAAGAGTATTAACATCATATTATGAATTTGATGAAATTGAAGATATTAGAATTGAAAATAATGCATTAACTTTTGGATATAATCATCAAGGAAATGGAAGATTAGGAATTGTATTAGAAAAATTAAATGGTAAATTTCAATCAATAAGTTGGTATTCATATGAAAGAAAAACATGGTTTTCTGAAGGTGCAGTATTTCCAGAAAGTTTTTTCTTTAATATAGCATGTTGGCAAGTGCTAAATACTATGTCATCAATTGTTAAAACTCATATTTCACAAACTGAATTTGAAAAACTTGTAAGTAAATATTTTTGTTACTTTAGTAATGAAAAATTATATTTAAAGGGATACAATGTAGTATCTATCTACTCAAATGATATATTAGGATGTTATGTAAAAGACGATGAAGAATTATATTTAGGTACACAAAAAGATGATGAAACATTAGAAAAGTGCATAAAAAAACTAAATATAGATTTTGATTGGCTATAGTAAAAGTTAAGTCTTTAATTTACTATAAATTTTTCAGTGTTAAACTAATGGCAAGAATTTAAATACAAGCCATGTTTAAGAAATATGGCTTGCTCTGCATTTGTAATATATAACTACTGTAAAGATTGTTTTAGTGTGTGTAGATGTAAATTTTGATCAAACTTTGTTTTAAACTAACAATAGAGGTATAAGTGAAGGTGAATTTGTAGTCTTAGATAAAACACAAGAAGGTGAATATCATGGACATTTGAGAGAGTGGAATCAGCTCAGTGAAAATATGAAAAATGTATTAAGAAAGTCAGGAAAGGTAAATAAAAAGGGAAAAATAAAATAATGAAAATTTTAGAAAAAATGATATTATCAAATAATAGATATTTAAAAATAATATCTGAAAATGATGGGAAACAAAATAATTTTTTTGATGAAATTATAATATATTATTACATAAATAGAAAAAAAACTATTTTATTTAAAGATTTTCTTGGACAAGGAATTAGAGCACTTTTTAATGTAACATCTAAAGTTATGGATAATAAATTAATAATAGATCATAAATATGTTGAAAAGGGAATAGGTTATGAGTGGAATATTATTAATAATAAAATAGCAAATGATTTATGTGAAAAAATAGATGATACTATAGTTAAATATTCAATTTGGTCAACAACAAGCAAATATTGTAATGAAACATGGATGTACAATTATAATAATAAAATTTATTTTGAAGTAAGTAAAAATTATAGATGGAACTATGATACACCAAAAGGAGATGATGATTTTATTACATTTGAACAATTTAAAAGTACTTATAAAGTATATGATATTGTAGAATTAAATTATAAGAGTGTAGAATATTTAAATTATAAAAGCAAAATTATATTAAATAATATGAAAATTTAAAAATTTTACAGTAGGTGAGATAAGCTTCTAAAGTTCAATTAGTAAGAGAGAAGTTTTCAATCTTGAGGCTTCATAAAATTTCTAGTAATAAGAAAAAATAAGTAAATGTAAAAAGTGTAATACAACCAATTAGAATACCATAGTATTTTAAATAATAGTAGAATGGAGAATTAGAAATGGATGATATATTAAGCTATTTTGGAGAAATATTGATTAATGAGGTTAGAGATAGGACTATATTTGGATTTGACATGAGAATTACTGGTAAAATGCGAGATGAAAGTTCGCAAAAATTGTTTGAGCAAGTTCAGAAGATGAATAATGAAGAACGCCAATTAATAGAAAAAATGATACCACAGATTGTAGATTTAAGTATTCATAATATGCTTTGTATGTTTGAGGAGCATGAGGATATAGATGTTCAAGTAAAAAAACAAAATATATCTGACATAAGTGATGGATTAGCAGGAGAATTGTATACCGAAGATGGTTGGATACAAAGGTTCACAAAGCAATGCTATGAAGAAATATAAAATGAAGTGATTTATTCAAAAGAAGCATGGCTTATTTTATATTTATAGCATATAATTACTACAAAAGTTGTTTTAGAAATGTGTAGATGTGAATTTTGATCAAACTTTGTTATAAAAAGTAAAAATGAATTTTATGAAGTTAAGCCATTTCATGAGCATATTTTGATCAAACTTTGTTTTAAATCAACAATAGTTATGATGCCTTTGGAAACTTAATAAACAGCATAGGAACAACAAAGAATAACTATCTATTTGCTGGAGAAGAAAAAGATAATACAAAACAGGCTACTACTACCTAAGAGCAAGATATTCTCTACTAAGTAAGTTCCACTAACCAAATGTAAAATTTGGAGTGTCACTTATGGATACCACAACAGGAAGATTTACAAGTATGGATTCATATTTAGGCTCAGTAGATGACCCAGTAAGCCTTCATAAATATTTATATGCAAATGCAAGTCCAGTTAATTATATAGACCCATCAGGATATAATTCATATGGAGAAATGAATCTTGCATTAAAAATAAATGTGTATTGTTGGTATATAAGACTTGGAGAAGCTTCAATAGGTGGAAAGATATTAAAAGAAGTAATTGATGAAAGCTTTGAACTGCTTCTTGAAGGCGATGTAGATATTTATAGCATAATGTGGACCAGTGTTAAAATTGTTTATGGTTTAGCAGATTCAGAACAAGAGTTTTCAACATTAAAAAAGACTAATAAGACTACTAATGGGGGAGAAAATTCCTAAATTATAAAACATCCTGTGTTGGATAATCATAGAACAGGAAGCACATTAAAACAATATGGAGTTTTTGAATGGATTGTTGATCCAACTAATGGAGTAATTCATAGAAGGTTTATACCAAATGGAAAGGTTAATGGTATTCCAAATCAAAGACCATAAAAAAGGGTGAAAAAATTATGACTATAACTATAAATATGCTAGATAAAAGCAAAATAAAGTATAATTGGGAAACACTATATGTTGGTATAAGTGTTAATTTAGTAGAAGTTAGGGAATTAACAAATTATGCACTTAAAATAATGGATGATGATAAATATGAGTATGATGAATTTATAAATGAATTGTAAGCGTCAAAGATTTCACGTCTACAAAAAATATAATTCTCCTAGTAAAATTAA
>UQBY01000051.1 GCA_900539375.1 uncultured Clostridium sp.
ACTCCTTCCCATTCCGAACAGGAAAGTTAAGCTCTACAGCGCTGATGGTACTGCACGGGAGACTGTGTGGGAGAGTAAGACGTTGCCAGGTTAGTTAAAAAGCTACTTTATTTAATAAAGTAGCTTTTTGTTTTATGTAAAATAAATTATAAAATCATTTCATAAAGGTACTTGAACAAATGTTTTACCAGAAAAACTTCCTGTCCTTCAGTAATATCAAAATATAAGTAAACGAATACTGAAAAAAGTTTTTGACCAAAAGGATTTTTAATAGTATTATAAGCAATGGGAAAATTTAATATGAAAGGAAGTTGTTTTATCAAAATGATGCCAAAATTATTTAGCATGGTAAAAAATAAGGAGATTTCTAAGGAGCAAATTGGAAAGGACATAGTAGCTGGAATTATAGTAGCAATTATAGCTTTACCATTATCTATAGCTTTAGGAATATCCTCTGGAGTCACGCCAGAAAAAGGCCTTATAACTGCTATAATAGCAGGATTTGTAATTTCATTTCTTGGGGGAAGCAAAGTGCAAATTGGAGGTCCTACAGGAGCATTTGTTGTTATAATTTACTCTATAATACAAGATTATGGTTTAAATGGCCTTATAACTGCTACTATAATGGCAGGAATTATTCTTGTTGTTATGGGTGTATTAAGATTTGGTTCTTTAATTAAGTACATACCTAAAACTATTACTATTGGATTTACAAGCGGAATAGCAATAACTTTATTATCAACACAAGTAAAAGACTTTTTTGGACTAACTATTGATGGAGCAGTACCATCAGAATTTATTGAAAAGTGGAAATGTTATATAGAAAATTTCAATTCTATAAGTATTCCTACATTAATTATTGGAGTAATTAGTATACTAATAATTGTCCTTTGGCCTATTATTACAAAAAAAGTTCCAATTTTAAAAGAAATACCAGGATCAATGGTAGGATTAATTTTTGCTACATTATTTGTAAAATACATACCATTTTTTGGAGAAGTAGAAACAATAGGGAAAAGATTTGGAGAAATTTCATCAACATTACCAACTCCATTAATACCAACTATAAGCATAGCAACAATAAATAAATTATTTACTCCAGCATTAACAATAGCCATATTAGCAGCTCTTGAATCTTTATTATCAGCTGTTGTTGCAGATGGAATGATAGATGATACTCATGATTCTAATATGGAACTTGTTGCACAAGGGGCTGGAAATATTTTATCTGGTTTATTTGGAGGAATTCCTGCAACAGGAGCTATAGCAAGAACAGCAGCAAATGTAAAATCAGGTGGAAGAAGTCCAATAGCAGGAATGGTACATGCTATTACCTTGTTTTTAATAATGATATTTTTAATGCCACTAGCAAAATTGATACCAATGACAACTTTAGCTGCAATACTTGCTGTTGTTTCTTATAATATGAGTGAATGGAGAACTTTTAAATTATTATTAAAAGCACCTAAAAGTGATATTATAGTACTTTTAATAACATTCTTCTGTACAATTGTTTTTGATTTGGTAGTAGCAATTGGATTTGGAATGATTATGACAATGTTTTTATTTATGAAAAGAGTGTCTGAAACAACAGAAATAAAAGATTTAGTAGCAGAAGATGTGTTTGATGAAAATACAACTCATGTGTTAGAAGAGTCTAATGATAAGATATTAGTATATCAAGTTAATGGTCCATTATTTTTTGGTGTTGTTCAAAGTTTTATGAAAAAAATTAAAAAAGTTGATTCATCAGCAGAAGTTTTAATTTTAGATTTAAGACATGTTCATGCAATAGATGCTTCAGCAATAGATGCATTAAAACAAGTATATAATCATTGTGAAAAGTTAAAAATAAAATTTGTATTAACACATTTACAAGAACAACCAAGAAAGGTTTTAAATAAGATGGGTCTTTCAAACCTTATTGGAGAAGATAATTTATATGATAGTAAGGTAGAAGCTATTGAAGATGCATATGAATATATAAAAAATGAACAAAATAATAAGTAAAATAGAGGAAACTTTAGTGTAATGTAACTAAAGTTTCTTTTTTTAAAAAAATATTATTGACAAAATTAGGAATAAAAGTTAAAGTTTAAGAATAAGGATTAATTTTCAACATATGAGAGGAGATGGTGTTTGTGTGGAAAAAAGAAATGATAGCCATGATATTGGCAGGAGGACAAGGGTCCAGATTAAAAGCATTAACTAAAAATATAGCTAAACCAGCAGTACCTTTTGGAGGAAAGTATAGAATAATTGATTTTGCACTTAGTAATTGTGCAAATTCAGGAATAGATACTGTAGGAGTGTTAACACAATATAAACCTTTAGAATTAAGTGCACATATTGGAATAGGAAGTCCTTGGGATTTAGATAGACGAAATGGAGGAGTATCAATTTTGCCACCATATGAAACTGAAAATGGTGGAATTTGGTATAAAGGAACTGCAAATGCTATATATCAAAACATGTCATTTGTAGATAATTGTGATCCAGAGTATGTATTAATTCTTTCAGGAGATCATATATATAAAATGGATTATAGTAAAATGCTTGAATATCATAAGAAAAGTGGGGCAGAAGCAACAATTTCAGTTATAAATGTTTCTAAGGAAGAAGCAAGTAGATTTGGAATTATGAACACAAATAAGGATATGTCAATTTATGAATTTGAAGAAAAACCTAAAGTACCTAAAAGCACATTAGCTTCAATGGGAATTTATATATTTAATTGGGAAACATTAAAAAAATATTTAAAAGCAGATGAATTAGATGAATTGTCTAGTAACGATTTCGGAAAAAATATTATTCCTAAAATGATTAATGCAGATGTAAAAATAATGGCATATCCATTTAAAGGTTATTGGAAGGATGTAGGAACTATAGAAAGCTTATGGGAAGCTAATATGGATTTATTAGATAAGGATAATCAATTAAATTTATATGATTCAAATTGGCCAATTTTATCAAAATCATCAAATTATCCATCACAATATATTGGTGTAAATGCTGAAGTTAAAAATTCCATGATATCAGAAGGTTCTAAAATTGAAGGAACTGTAATTAATTCATTGATTTTTGAAGGGGCAGAGATTGGGGAGAATGTAATAATAAAAGACTCAGTAATTATGCCAAATGTGAAAGTGGAAGATAATTCAATAATAAACAGAGCTATTATTGCTACTGGAGTTACAGTAGGTGAAGGAACAAGTATTGGCAATGTAGAAGAGATAAGTTTAGTAGCTGAAGATATATCTAAGGTTATAAGTTATCATGAGGAAAAGTATTCATTAGGATAAAATATAAGAAATATTTCAATAAAAGGTGGCTTTGCCACTTTTTTGTTGACTAGATTTTTATCAAGAGTTAAAATAGTATTTAGCAATAAAAATAAATACAATTTATAACCTAAGGGGGCAATTTAAAGTGGGAAGAGTTTATAATTTTTCAGCAGGTCCTGCAGTTTTACCAGAAGAAGTATTAAAAGAAGCTGCAGCAGAAATGTTAGATTACAATGGTACTGGAATGTCAGTAATGGAAATGAGTCACAGATCTAAGGCTTTTGAAGAAATAATTCAAACAGCAGAAGCAGACCTTCGTGATTTAATGAATATACCAGACAACTATAAGGTATTATTCTTACAAGGTGGGGCATCACAACAATTTGCAATGATTCCTATGAATTTCATGAAAAATAAAGTAGCAGATTACATAATAACAGGTCAATGGGCTAAAAAAGCATGGAAAGAAGCTTGCAAATATGGTAAGGCTAATGCAATAGCATCATCAGAAGATAAGACATTCTCTTATATTCCAGATTGTTCTGATTTACCAATATCAGAAGATGCTGATTATGTTTATATATGCCATAACAATACAATATATGGAACAACTTATAAGACAGAACCAAATACAAAAGGAAAAATATTAATTGCAGATATGTCTTCAGATATTCTTTCTCAACCAGTAGATGTTTCAAAATATGGAATGATTTACTTTGGAGTTCAAAAGAATGTTGGACCAGCTGGTGTTGTAGTATGTATTATTCGTGAAGATTTAATAACTGAAGATGTATTACCAGGCACACCAACAATGTTAACTTATAAGACACATGCAGATGCTAATTCATTATATAACACACCACCTTGCTATGGTATTTATATTTGTGGTAAGGTATTTAAGTGGTTAAAGAAACAAGGTGGACTTGAAGCAATGAAAGCTAGAAATGAAAAGAAAGCTAAGATTCTTTATGATTACTTAGATCAAAGTGAAATGTTTAAGGGAACAGTTGTAAAGGAAGACCGTTCATTAATGAATGTTCCATTTGTAACTGGAGATAAAGATTTAGATGCTAAGTTTGTAAAAGAAGCAGCAGAAGCTGGTTTTGTAAACATCAAAGGTCACAGAACTGTTGGTGGAATGAGAGCTAGTATATATAATGCAATGCCAATTGAAGGTGTTGAGAAGTTAGTTGAATTTATGAAAAAATTCGAAGCTGAAAACAAGTAATTTCTATAAAATATTTAAAACTGTTACTGGACTTAAATGCTTGGTAACAGTTTTTTATTTTATAGAAAATTATATTTATTGAATAATTGAAGATAATCTATTAAGTTAATAATAATTTTTATTAAGCTTAGCAACCTAAACATATCCTGGTGTATCAATATATGAAAAAATGAGTATATTATAAAAAATATAAGAATACAAAAGATTATTTATTAAAATTAACTAGAATTAAAAAAATAATATATTTTCATATGATAAGATAAAACACGTCGCTGAGGCACAGAGTTAACAACAAAGAGAAATAATTAAAAAAGTTGTTGACTATTAAGTGAAGAAGTGATAAGATAAGTTTCGTTGTCAAACAAACTTGAAAAAATAACTTAGAAAAAGTTATTGACAAGAAAAAAGTTTGATGATAAAATAAAAAAGTCGCTTGAGGGCGATAAAGTAAAATTGGTCTTTGAAAATTGAACAGAATAA
>UQBY01000052.1 GCA_900539375.1 uncultured Clostridium sp.
CAATAGGCTTTTAAAAGAAGGAAATATAAGCTATACTTATGATAATGCAGGAAACCTAATAAAGAAACAAAGTACAGCAGAAACAACAGAATATGCTTATAACCTAGATGGCAAATTATCATCAGTAAAGAAAACATCAGGAAGTACAGTAACAAACGAAAGCTATAGCTATAATGCTTTTGGAACAAGAATAAAGAAAGTAACAAATGGAGAAGAAGAAAGATACTTAGTAGATGAATATACATCATATTCAAGAGTATTAGAAGAAAAAAATAAAAACAACAATTTAACAGCAACATATACTTATGGACATGAACTAATAAGTCAAAACAGGGCAACTTCTGTAAGCTTTTATAATAGAGATGGTTTAGGAAGTACAACATCATTAACAAATGCAAGCCAGACAGTAACAGATACTTATAGTTATGATGCCTTTGGAAACTTAATAAACAGCACAGGAACAACAAAGAATAACTACCTATTTGTAGGAGAAGAAAAAGATAATACAACAGGCTACTACTACCTAAGAGCAAGATATATGGATACCACAACAGGAAGATTTATAAGTATGGATTCATATTTAGGCTCAGTAGATGACCCAGTAAGCCTTCATAAATATTTATATGCAAATGCAAGTCCAGTTAATTATATAGACCCATCAGGATATAATTCATATGGAGAAATGAACCTTGCATTAAAAATACAACTTATATTAACTGACATAACAACATTAAAAATAAATATGTACTGTTGGTATATAAGACTTGGAGAAGCTTCAATAGGTGGAAAGATATTAAAAGAAGTAATTGATGAAAGCTTTGAACTACTTCTTGAAGGCGATGTAGATATTTATAGCATAATGTGGACTGGTGTTGAAGTTGTTTATGGTTTAGCAGATTCAGAACAAGAGTTTTCAACATTAAAAAAGACTACTAAGAGTGGTAGTTACTCAACAAATAAAAAGATTATACCGCCAAGTCAAGTTAATGGAGGAACATTTGGTGTTGAAGTTCCACCAGCACACTTTATAGGTGATAGTCCAGTTGCTGGTTCACACAATGCAACAATAAAAGTAATTGATAAGGATGGAAATATAACAAAGGTTTGGAGAGAAGTTAGTGGAAATGCTACTGCCAGTGAAAAGGCATTAGGGATAGGAAGAATGCGTCAGGCAACACATACTGAACAAAGAGCATTGACCAGAATTAATCTAACAGATGAAACTGTATTGATTACTGGACAACAAGCACCATGTCGAAATTGTCAAGGTGCCATGAGAAAAGCTACTTCAAATAATTCGGCTACAATCATTTATCAATGGAGAGAACGTGGTCAAACATATCAAGTAAAATGGAAAGGCAATAAGAAAATAAAATAAGGAAGTGAATGATGATGAAATTTAATTATGAACATGATGAACCAGATGGGTTAGTATTAATTGATTCATACTATTTTAATGAATTTAATAGTGATATCCTCTATTCATTTGATATTTTTTTAGATTCAACAGGAAGAACAGAACTAATATATGATTTTCCAAATGAAGAGTGGAAAGTCGTTAGAGCAAGAGAATCAGCTGTTTTAAAGGAATTTTGTAATTCTGGAAAAATGATAGTTTTTCTTTCAAATGAGAATATAGAAAATTGTGAAATTGATTTTAAAGATGGTAAGTGTGATACTGATATGTTTCTTAATATTCCATCAGGAAAATTGGTTTTGGTTAATGCAAGCGAATTGATTCAATGCATAGCATACCCTGAATTAGAAATGGAAAAGATTTTAGAATTAGATGTAGAGAAAGGAACATATGCAGTAACAAATGATGGTATTAAAAAAATTAATTTTTGTAAAAGTGATCCTAAAAAATCAATATTTAACAATATTATGGAATTGTAAATTAATTTAATTATGTTACTTGTATACTTAGATAAAATTTTAGGAATAAATCCATATGGAATTATACCTATTGCTAAGATTGAAGGATTTACATTAAATATATTAAAAAATGGTAAATTGAGTTTAGAAAATTTAAATATCAATATGAACTTTCAAAGTTAAACTTTATTAGATTAAGAGAAATTTTAAGTTGCATAAAAATTTTGGAGGATCACTAGAAAAAGAATTTATAAGAAAAGAAAAAATAGCAAGAGAGAGAGGTTCTCTATCTACGCCCCTAAGATTCTGTAAAATTTCCAGTAACAAGCTAATGAAAAAATTAAGTACAAGCCATGTTTAAGAAGCATGGCTTGTTTTATATTTATAGTATATGATTACTACCAAAATTGTTTTAGGTATGTGTAGGTTTGAATTTTGATCAAACTTTGTTATAAAAAATTCAAAGATAAAAATATTTAATAATGAAGTTTTGCTCAAACTTTGTTATAAAAAGCAAAAATGAATTTTATGAAGTTAAGCCATTTCATGAGAATATTTTGATCAAACTTTGTTATAAATCAACAGAATAAAATATAGAAGGCTAGACATTTTTTTAGATGAAATGTTTAGCTTTTTTCTTATTGTAGTATTAAGAACCCTTCCATTAGGACAGAAGGAAAGCTATACTTATGATAATGCAGGAAACTTAATAAAGAAACAAAGTACAGCAGAAACAATAGAATATGCTTTGTTATATCTGCTGAGTAAGTTCCACTAACCAAATGTAAAATTTGGAGTGTCACTTATGGATACCACAACAGGAAGATTTACAAGTATGGATTCATATTTAGGCTCAGTAGATGACCCAGTAAGCCTTCATAAATAAATGCAAATCCAGTTAATTATATAGACCCATCAGGATATTATACATTAGCAGAATTAGAAACATATATGACAGCAAGGGACTC
This sequence comes from uncultured Clostridium sp., assembly GCA_900539375.1. GTDB lineage: Bacteria > Bacillota > Clostridia > Clostridiales > Clostridiaceae > Clostridium. Next base: position 2,844 of record UQBY01000052.1, read on the forward strand.
TTTGCAAATAACAATGTTAAAGATAGATTTATCATTTTTGTATAATGCAATAGTTTCTACTGAAGTAGTATTATTAACTGTAGATTTATCAAGAAAATTAGTAGATTCAATGCTTAATGAGGGAGTAAGTATTAGTGATGCTCAAAAAGAATATATTGCTTCTACTATAAAGATGGAAAAAAGTGGTAAAGATAAGAAACAGAATGGAGATGATACAACAAAAGAAGAAACTAAACAAAAGGATTTAGATAAAGTTGATGATAGTTATTTAAAGAAAAAAGGTATAGATGCACATCAGCTTAAAAAAGATGTTTATGGTAAAAAGGCAAAGATAGCAGAATATGATATTTATGTTAACAAGAAAACTGGTGAATTATATACTCAAAGAAAACCTCAATAATAATAAAAAAGGAGAGCAACCTATACAAACTAGAGAAAGAATTAAGAAGGAGAATTTATGGAAAAAACTAATATAATGGTAGACTTTAGTATTATTGGAGATGAATTTGAACCTAATGAAATAACAAAAAAAATACTATTAAAACCAAACGAATATTATAAGAAAGGTGATAAGTCTGAAAGTAATTTTAAAAGAAAAGAGTGTTGTTGGAGTATAAATACAGGGTATGTAGAAACATTATATGTTAGTGAATTAATAGGAGAATTAATAGATAAATTATCTAAAAAAATAGATGTGTTAGTTGATTTAAAGAAAAATTATAAATTGATATTTAAATTTTTTATTGTAATTAATATTATAGATAATGAGAAACCAGCAATTTATTTAGATAAAAGTATTATTGCATTTGCTAATATTTTAGAAGCTGAATTTGATTTTGATATATATATATTAAATAAATGCTAGCAAGCGAGAGAGAAGTTCTCTTGCTACAACCCTAAGGATTATAAAATTTCCAGTGACAGGCTAATAGGAAAAAATAAGTACAAGCCATGTTTAAGAAGTATGGCTTGTTTTATACTTATAGTATATAATTACTACAAAAATTGTTTTAAGTATGTGTAGATTTAAATTTTGATCAAACTTTGTTATAAAAAGCAAAAATGAATTTTATGAAGTTAAGCCATTTCATG
>UQBY01000053.1 GCA_900539375.1 uncultured Clostridium sp.
AGATTCATTTTACAATAAAAAAGGTGGTTTTTCATTAATTTTAAAAAGTTTTTTTACTTAAAATTTCATTTAGGAAATATTTGTATAATAACTGTCCGTAAGTCAGGGCATACAATATACATGTGATGCTTATAGAGCCGCTACAGATGATATGATTAGAAGTTATTCTAAAAAAGCATACCCTTGGGATAACGCTTGTATTGAATCATTTCATGCTCTTATTAAAAGAGAATGGATAAATCGTTATAAAATTTTAGATTATAAACATGCTAAAAAGCTTGTTTTTGAATATATAGAAACTTTCTACAATACAGTAAGAATACATAGTCATTGTGGATATTTATCACCTAACAACTATGAGGATAAATATTATGCAAAAAATACAAAAGAAGCATGTTAGTTTACAAAAATAGTGATATTGTAATTTATCCGATTTTAACTTGTACTTTTTCTTGACATAGTACCAAGCCATTTTTAGGGGATATTTTGGTCAAACTTTGTTTTAAATCAACATATACCATTAAATATTAAAAACGAAAATACTTATTATAAAATTTTTGAAGCTGTGAAAATTGCTGTAGGTTTATAACAAAGTTATATCATTTATAATAAAGTTGTATCAAAATCTTTTTTAAATTAACTAAATTAAACTTCTAAATGGCTTATTTTCATTAAATTTCAATAGTTTTGGTTAAACTTTATTAAAAAAATTAATAAAAACTAAGGTGAAAAAATAAAGGCTTGATTAAACTTTGTTAAAAAAATAAAAATAAATTTCATGAAATCAAGCTATTTATAGGGAATATTTTGATCAAACTTTGTTTAAAACCAACAATTGCATTTACCAAATTAAATTCAAATACTCAAAATACTAAAGGAAGACCACGTAAATATTCTGATGAACAAATAGTTTGTTGTATGTTATATGGTGTAATAGTATTTTTAGTCTAAGAGAGCTTGAATATCGAATAAAACAAGAACATATATTTAAATCTATAATTCAAATTAATGATGTTCCAGATTACTCTACTTTTTCATTAAGAGCAAAGCATTTAGAAAAGCATATATATTATGGTGTTTATGCTATGTTTGTTGAACTTATTGACCCTGAAACCAGATTGTGTGCAATAGATGGAACAGGATTAAGAAGTTCTAAATATGATAGCGAAGCTAAATCCGGTAAGGGTACTCGTCTTGGTTATTTTAAGGGCCATTAATTACATTGTATTGCAACAGTTACTGATATTATAATTCCCTTAATATTTGATTTAACAACAGCAAATGTTTATGACAATCAACTCTCTGATTTACTTTATGAAGCTAAAATTTATAATCCTTTTTTAATACTTGCTGATGCAGCATATGATTCTTCAGATTGGTTTAAGATTGCTTCTAATTTAAAGGTCAATCTATTGACTGATATCAATATGCGTAAAGCAAAAAGTATTGAGTCATTTACAACTAAAAGATATGAAAATGCCTTATTTATGCAATCTCCAATAGGAGAAAGATTATATAAAAATCGATTAAAAATAGAGCAGTTATTTTCAATGTTGAAAGGATTATACAATTTAGAAAATCCAAGATTATATGGGCAAGCTCGATACGAACGTCATATAAAATGGCTATTATTAGCATACTTGGTAGATGAATTTAATAAAAAACAGCAAGGAATAAAAAGTAGAAAATATCCTTGAAATTTATAATTTCTAAGAATATTTTCTTGAACAATTATTTGTAAAAATTAGTTATTCAACAACCTATTATTTGTGTAAATCTTTTATTATTCTAGCATTATCAATTAATGAAAAATCCAAATCATTCTCATCAAATAATGTTTACAACTCTTGTAATTTTTTTGCTTTTCTAGACATAAAATAAAAGACTCCTTTTTACTTTATATAATACATCATGCTTAAAAAACTAATTTTGTAATTGCTGTAAAATATTATTTTTCATAAGGTTATCCTGCGCAGTACAACAGTTCGATTAAGCGAATTTGACACGAAAAAGACCATAACTATGCGATCTGCAAGATTTTTTATATGTAAGCAACTGTCGAAAACCAGACTTGACAATATAAGGGAAAAGATATATTATTATTAGTAATTTAACAAACATTAAAATTAATATCGTTTAGTTACTTTATTATATTTTAGAGAAAAAAGTTTCTTTATAATTAGGATAAGAATTATTATAAAGAAGGAAAGGATAAATTTATGATATATAATGATTCTAAAAATGTAGTTTTAGTATTAGGAGCACAAGGCAATTTAGGAAGTCAAATTGTACAAGAATTAAAAGAAAGTGAAAAAGGGGAAATTATTGCATGGACAAGAAATGATTGTGATGTAATGGATATTGTTTCAACTGAAAAAAGTATACGTAAAATTAAACCATCAATAGTAATTAATACAGTTGCATATAATGATGTTGATGCTTGCGAAACTAATTTAGATGAACAACGAAAAGCTATTATACTTAATGTGCAATTAGTCGATTGCTTAGCACGTGTGTGCAAGGAAATTAATTCTAAATTAGTTCATTTTTCATCAAACTATGTGTTTTCAGGAGATAAAGATTCTTATACAGAGTTTGATACAATATCTCCTATTAATTTCTATGGCATGACAAAACAGCTAGGGGAAGAAGCTATTTTGTCGAGGATTAATGAAGGGTTGTGTGGAAGTATTATACGTGTTTCAAATTTATTTGGTCCACGAGGTGCTAGCCAATCATCAAAACCTAGCTTTTTTGATACTATTGCAGATGCTGCTAAAGTGAGAAATTCTTTAAATATTGTAAATGATGAGAAATGTTGTTTTACATATACTAAAGATGTAGCACATATGGTGACTAAAATGTTAGGTGAAGAGAATTTTCAAGGGATTTATCATTGTGTAAATAGTAACCCTGTGACATGGTATGAAGCAGCGCAGAAATATTTTAACTTGATTAACATATCAATTCATCTTCAACCGGTAGAAAGCCGAAGTTTTAACAGAGTTGCTAAAAGGCCAAAATCAGCAGTGCTTCAATCTACAAGGACTTTACAAATGAGAAGTTATGAATTAGCATTAGCAGAGTATGTACAGAAATTCTCAAAACCAAATGATAATTAGAACTTTGGAAATGTGAAAATATAACGTAAGGTTTTGTGTAAAAAAAGAGCAACAAGTTTTATAGAAATTTATTTTTAATTTTAAGTATAACAAAAAAACTTTCGTTTCGAGACAAAAGTAAAATAAATATGTTTTAAAGTATCAATTTAATTTAATGGATTCAAATATGTATATGGATGTGAACATAAAAATCCTCTTCATTACTATTATGTTTAGATAAAGTTATTATTTGATTTTGAACTAGATTTAGGAATTTATTGGATTTCTGTTTGGAATAAGCTAGTAGTAATTTATAGTTTATCTTTTAGATGGTTTAGCCACTTTAGACTTTTGATATTCAAGACTATTTGGGCCATCAAAAGCCATTTGCTGAAGTAAACTCTGACTTACGGACAGTTATTATCAATATTGTTGAATATATTCCATAATAATCTATACTTTGAATTATTATGGAATTAACTTTAAAGCTAACTTCATTTTTATTGAATTTTAGTATAAAAAAGTAAGCATAAATTTCTATTGTTACTATAGATAACTTGTCAATGTAAAAATATGTATCAGTTCGAGTATAATGTAAAGCAGGTTTTTAAATAATATTTCTTTCTACAAGAATAATAACATCTTTTGAACCACTTCATCCCAGTAGTAAATAGACTATAAATTCTAACCTTATTGCCATTAATATTTTTAACTGAACC
>UQBY01000054.1 GCA_900539375.1 uncultured Clostridium sp.
AATCTCAAAAAACTTACTAATAAAAGAATTGCTGGTTCTTAACTTATTTATTCTGTTCAATTTTCAAAGATCTCTTTCGCCTCTCACGAGACTGCCTATTTATAATAACATCATTTAAAATCATTGTCAATAACTTTTTTAAATTATTTTTGATTTTTTTCTTGATGTTTTGTCGCTAACTTTTACAAGTTTTTTTACCATTTCCGGCGACGCATATTATAATATCATCATTTTTAATAATAACCTTTATTAAAAATGATGATATATTTAAACCAATTTTATTTTTCTTTATTTATCTATTTAATTCTCTTTTTTTCTATTCATGATACACCAGGAATAGTTATATTGTTAAACTATGCATATACTCTTTTTACTTTTATAAATTTTAAAAGAATTATTTTATAGTTCCTTTACTATTTTCTTAAATACATTTCCTCTAACTGCAAAATTTTTAAACATATCAAAAGATGCACAAGCTGGTGATAATGTGACAACGTCCCCTTCTTTTGCTAATTCTTTTGCCTTTTTAACTGCCTCTTCCATGTTATTAACAAAATGCATATTAACTTTTATACCCTTTTCTTTTTCAAGCTTATCAAAAGCTGCCTTTATTTTATCTTTAGTAGCTCCCATAACAATTAATTCTTTTATATATGGGTATCCTTCATATGCTAAAGGTTCAAATGGAATATGCTTATCATATCCACCAACTATTATTATCACCTTTTTATCAAAGGCTCTTAATCCTGCTAAAGTTCTAGTTGGACTAGATGCTATTGAATCATTATAATATTTTACTCCATCAAGTTCTCTTACTAATTCACATCTATGTTCAACTCCAGCAAAAGTTTCTACTACCTTTTTCATAGATTTTATTGATACATCATCTTTAGTTGCTGCAAATGCTGCTAAATAATTTTCAACATTATGCATTCCCTTAATTACCATATCATCTTTTTTGCATACTTCTTTTCCATCTAAATATAATATTCCATCTTCATAGTAAGCACCATTTTCTACTTTTTTCTTTGAGCTAAACTCTCTTACTTCTCCTTTAGCCTCTTTTTTGAAACTATTAGTTATATCATTTTCTATATTTAAAACTAATACATCATCTTTTTCTTGATATAAATATATATTTTTCTTAGCATCTATATACTCTTGCATATCTTTATGCATATCTAAATGATTTGGAGCTAAGTTAGTACATACAGCTACATCTATTGGTAAATTCATTGTCATAAGTTGAAAACTTGAAAGTTCTAGTACAACCATATCTTTTTCATTAATTTCTTCTATTTGGGCAAATAAAGGAGTTCCTATATTTCCACCAACCCAAGTTTTATATCCTTCTTCCATTAATAATTTAGATATTATTGTTGTGGTTGTTGTTTTTCCATCGCTACCTGTTACTGCATATATTTTTCCTTTGCAATATCTAACAAACTCTTCCATTTCAGATGTAATATATGCACCTTCAGATTTAGCTTTAACTAAAGCTTCACTATCTATTCTCATTGAAGGAGTTTTAAATACTACTTCAAATCCAGTAAGTTTATTTAAATATCCTTCCCCTAGTATAAGTTCTATTCCTTTCTCTTTAAAATCTTGTGCTACTTCTCCAAGTTCAGATTCATTTTTCATATCAAATGCTGTTACATTAGCTCCAAGTTTATATAAAAAATTTATTAAAGGAATATTTGATACTCCTATTCCTACAACTGCAACTTTTTTGCCTTTAATAAATGTTTTAAATTCATTAAAATCCTTTTTCATTTTATATCATCCTCCAATAATTCCATTTCATTTAACTATCTCATATTATATCACCAATAAAAAATAAAAGCGAAGTTATTGACTATCAATAAACTTCGCTTTAACATAAATTAGAATTCTAAGCTTTTTTCAATATATGCTTCTAAATCATCTATCTTTATTCTTTCTTGTTCCATAGTATCTCTGTTTCTTAATGTTACTGTTTCATCTTCTAAAGTATCGAAGTCAATAGTTATGCAGAATGGTGTACCTATTTCATCTTGTCTTCTATATCTCTTTCCTATACTTCCACCTTCATCATATTCAACATTAAATTTTTTGCTTAACTTACTATATACATCTAAAGCTTTATCTGAAAGTTTCTTTGTTAAAGGTAATATAGCTGCTTTATATGGTGCTAAAGCTGGATGTAAGTGCATAACAATTCTAGAATCCTTCTTTTCTGGTGTTGATAAATCTTCTTCATCATATGCATCCATTAAAAATGCTAAAGCAACTCTATCTGCACCTAAGGATGGTTCAATACAATATGGTACATATTTTTCATTAGTAGTTGGGTCTAAGTAACTTAAATCTTGACCTGAATGTTCTTGGTGTTTAGAAAGGTCATAGTCTGTTCTATCTGCTATACCCCATAATTCACCCCATCCAAATGGGAATAAATATTCTATATCTGATGTTGCTTTAGAATAGAAAGATAATTCTTCTTTACTATGGTCTCTCATTCTTAAATTAGATTCATTAACACCTAAGTTTAATAAGAATTGCCAACAATACTTTCTCCAATATTCAAACCATTCTAAATCTGTCTCTGGTTTACAGAAGAATTCTAACTCCATTTGTTCAAATTCTCTAGTTCTAAATGTAAAGTTACCTGGAGTTATTTCATTTCTAAATGATTTACCAATTTGAGCTATTCCAAATGGTATCTTCTTTCTTGTTGTTCTTTGAACTGACTTAAAGTTTACAAATATACCTTGAGCTGTTTCTGGTCTTAGATATATTTCATTTTTTGCATCTTCAGTAACTCCTGCATAAGTTTTAAACATTAAATTAAACTTTCTTATATCAGTATAATTTAATTTTCCACATTTAGGACAAACTATGTTATGTTCTTCTATGTATGTCTTAAGTTCTTCATTTGACCATCCATCTGCTGAAGCAACTTCAACACCATGTTCTGTCATATAGTCTTCTACAAGCTTATCTGCTCTAAATCTTGCTTTACACTCTTTACAATCCATTAATGGGTCTGAGAAACCTCCAACGTGTCCTGATGCAACCCAAACTTCTCTATTCATTAATATTGCACAATCAACACCAACATTATAAGGACTTTCTTGTACAAACTTTCTCCACCATGCTTTTTTTACATTATTCTTAAATTCTACACCTAATGGGCCGTAGTCCCATGCATTTGCAAGTCCTCCGTAAATTTCTGAACCTGGAAATATAAATCCTCTGTTCTTACAAAGAGCAACTAATTTATCCATTGTCTTTTCAACTGCCATTTTTAAGTACCTCCAAATATTTTTTATAAAAAAAAGACTCTGACACCTTAAAGGGACGAAATTATATTCCGCGGTTCCACCCTTCTTGGCACAAGCCCAACTTTCTAAAAGATTTTGCACTCAAAAGCTCCCTTCATTTTATATTTATGATAATTTACACCATCCATTATCTCTCTTAAATAAATATTAAAACTACTCTTCTTTATCACTGTGCTTATTTAATTATATACTAATTCTATCAAAATACTATTATATGTCAATAGTAAAAGTATCTATAGCTTAGAAAATGATATGATTTTCTAAAAAAAATAAAATAAAAGCGATGGAATCCATCGCTTAATAATCAAATTGGCTCCGTGGAGAGGGCTCGAACCTCCAACCTATCGGTTAACAGCCG
>UQBY01000055.1 GCA_900539375.1 uncultured Clostridium sp.
TGCTACACTTAATACTCCTCCAACTAATCCACCTAATAAAATATGTGCAAAATGTCCTGTTGGGTCATCATATATTAATGGATTATTATGACAGTAAGTATATAAATTTAAGCTTAATGGATCTTTTTTATCTCCTGTATAGGTATCTTCCTGAAGAAATCTTGATGTTTCTGGGTCATATAAGTGACACTCTAAATCTTTGATTTAGTCAGTGGAACTTACTCAGCGAAGTCGAGCATTCTTGCATTTAGGTAATAAAGTCCTGTTTCTTCATCATATTTATATCCTGCATATCTTATACTATTTTCTACATTCCCTGTGCTTTCTAGCACTTCCCCGAATGCATCATAATAATATGTTGCTTTAATATCTCCAGCTTTATTTACAAGCATTGTTACATCTGCATGTCCATTATATAAATAGTATAAATCTTCATTTGATGTTTTTCTAGACATAAAGTCTTTCCATTTATAAGCTATCTTTAATTTTATATAAGCAAAAAAGCCATATTCTTTCAAATACAGCTTTATGCTTGTCATTGGTATTTTTCTAAACACTTAGGATTGTAGCGAGAAAACTTAACTCTATCATTTGATTTAGATTCAATACCCAATCTCAGGAATGGAATCCTACAGTTTATCCATAATTTGAAATTGATAATGGATATTGATGTAAATTTTTCATATTCTTATATCAGAGTTTGCCAATTTTATCTAACTATTCAATCAACCATAACTTTTACTTATTTTTCATTTCTTTTTTGATTTACTATTCTTATTCTTTCCTAAGAACTTGTCACTAATATTTTTTTTCACACTTAGTCTCGTAGCAAGAGAGGTTGCTCTATCCCTTACTATAGAATTCTTACACTCATTAAATACCTTACACTTCCATTTTTTTTGAAAAGGCTTCACATAAATTTTCCAATATTGTTTCAGTCCTTTTTTGTTATTAGCAATAACAATTTCAGGTAGCCCTTGTAACATGTCTGCTATATCATATGCCATTTCATACTCTTGAATTAATATATTAGTTTTCATAAGTTCTAATGCTCTAATAATAAATTGTTTCAATTGCATACAAAATATTAGTTCTTTTCTTTCATCTTCTTTAAGTATTAATTGTTCTTTCCATTTTGGCATTGTATAAAATATCATTTTACACATTTCTTCATTGCTGTTATTATTATTTATAGCCTTGATAATAATATCAATCACATGAGAATTATTTTTATTTTTTATATCAAAACGAAGAAAGATAAATATTCTTTCCAAATTTTTCCACATGTTTACTTTCATTTAAATTCCTCCTAATAACCAATAGACACATCAACTGCTTTATTATTCTTTATTGCATATTTCAATCTGTGATGACCATCCAATACATTACCTAAATTATCAACTATAATTGGCTTATCACCACCATATTTTACTGCATTCTGCATTCTTTGATTATCTAATGTGCTTAAATCTTTTGTTGGTATTAACGAATTTGGATTAACTCCTTCTTGCACTGATTTGCCATATGGAACAAAATTCGGACCTATTGGATCTGTTGTCTTTTTTAAAAACTTATTTTTTATTCTATTCCATAATGATACTGTTTTCTTACCATCCTTATTACTTTGATTAAAAAATATATTCTTTAATTTCTGAACATCTTTATCTAAAATATTACTTAAAGTTTCTTTATTTGTATTTATTTCTAGTTTATTCTTTTTTGAAACATTTAATTTTTTCTCTATACTATTTTTAAGTGTATTTGTACCTTTTAATGTTTTATTTGCTATATTTTTTGCCTTATCTAATGCTGTATTAACTGATTTTGGCATTTCTTCTTTTGTCTTTTTAGCTATATTTTTTTCTGTTATATTCTTTGTTTTAGATTTTAAGCTTGATGTTACATCATCTAATTTTTTAGTAAGCTTCTGATTTATTTTGGAACTTCTTTGCTAGCTTTCCTGCTACCCCTGATACTACCATTCCTGTTGCTATTTCTACTACTGCTTTCTTTAAGCTTACTTTTCCTGTTGTTATTTTTTGTTCTACTAAATTTGATCCAAATGAAGTTGCTGCATCTATTGCTACTTTTGCTATTATACTTCCAATTCCTAAGGTTGTTGCTCCTTCTACTAATAGTCATAACAAAAGAGAGTTAAACTCTCTTACTTTTAATTGTCATGATTATGCAAATAATTTGGAATATTGTCATTCGAAAATGGATTCAAATTTTTAATTGAGTAATTCTGTGCATAAATTAACTCTCTTTTATGGCTTTTTAAAATTGTTTCATCAAAATAAGGAATAACTCTAGCAGCTGAGTAACGTGCATCATTTGAATAATCCTCACTTTCATCTAATAAAATTGTAATTAAAGTTTCAAATAATTCCTCATTATTGCATCTTTTTTTGAAAAAATTACTAATTCTTTCTTCATTATCATAATTTAAAAAAATTAGTAGTTTTCTGATTACTTGTTCATCATATTTATTAGACATTTTTTCAACATTTTCTAACAAATTATTAATTTCAATATTTACCCACTTACTATATGGCATTTTATTCATAATTACTTCTCCTCTTAATTATCTTTATTTATTATTCTAGTTTTGATAACATTTCTATTAAATTCACCTATATTACTATCAAGAATTCCAAAATTTTTATATTTTCCTGATTTAATTAATCCCTCATAATGATACTTATTATTAGGGTTATTTTTAGAACCTCTTTGTTTTACAGAATTACTATGTAATGATTCAAGATATTCTTTTGTTACCTCAAATTCTACCACTACCATTTTTTTACCTTCATTCTTATAGTTATGAAACTCAAATGCTTTATCTTTACTTTCTGTTAACCATTTTGTTGGTTCTGCTCCTTCTATAGCATGCTGTAAATTAGTAGTCTTGATTGTTTCATCTGCTTCTTCTTGACACATTTGTCTATATAATAATGCTCTTTTAGTATTACTATTCTCTGTATTTTTCTGGCTAAAGAATATAGTCTTTAATTGTTTAACATCTTTACTTAAAAATTGACTTAATGTCTCTTCTCCACTTTGCCCAAATC
>UQBY01000056.1 GCA_900539375.1 uncultured Clostridium sp.
AATCTCAAAAAACTTACTAATAAAAGAATTGCTGGTTCTTAACTTATTTATTCTGTTCAATTTTCAAAGACCATTTTATCTTGTCGCCCTCAAGCGACTTTCTCATTTTATCATCAAACTTTTTTCTTGTCAATAACTTTTTTAAGTTATTTTTTCAAGTTTGTTTGACAACGGAGTTTATCTTATCACTTTTTCACTTATTAGTCAACAACTTTTTTAATCATTTCTTTTTGTTATTAACCATGTGCCTCAGCGACGTGTTTTATAATACCATGTAAAAAATATTGCATTTAGAACAAATATAGTGTTTTTTAGTATTTAAATAGATTTTTCTTTATATATCTCTATATTACTCTTTTTTTTGACTATTGATATTCCAGGAACAGTTTATATATTGAACTTTACTTTTATTCTTAAATATTATATTATTTTTTAATTTATTTTAGATTCCTTATATTAATTGTATTTCCTAAATAATATAAGGAATCTAGTATTTTAAAATAAAAAAACTTATTAATCACATAATCTTTTACTTGTTCTTTTTCTTTATTTCATTTAATATTATCAAAGCAGTATCTTCTATAGCTCTTTCTGTTACATCTATTGTCTTACACCCTAATTTTTTCATTATTCTATCTGAAAAATCAAATTCCTCTAACACTCTAGCATCACCTGCATACTCTATATCTGATGGAATTCTGTGAAATTTATCTAATCTCTTCTTTCTTATTTCTATTAATCTTAATGGATTTATTACTAATCCAAAAACTTTTTTTCTATCTACTTCAAATAATTCATCAGGAACTCCTACCTCAGGAACTAATGGTATATTTATAGCCTTTATTCCTTTGTTGGCTAAATACATACATAATGGAGTTTTTGAAGTTCTTGATAATCCTACTAATACAACATCTGCATTTTTTAATCCTCTATAGTCTTTACTATCATCATATTGCATGGCAAATTCCATTGCTTCTATTCTTTTAAAATACTCTTCATCAGTACTCCACATAGCCCCTGGATTATAATCTGGAACTTTGTTAATTAATGTTGAAGCAACATTAATTATTGGTCCTAGAACATTAATAACAAATATATTCCTCTCAGTTGCTTTTTGTGTTAAATACTCCCTAACATTTACTGTTATTATAGTTGATACTATCATAACTTTTTCAAAGTCATCTATGCTTTTTATAACTTCTTCTACGTCTTCTAAAGTTTTTATGTATGGAAACCTTTTCACTTCGACCATATCTTTAAATTGACTAGCAGCTGCTACTGCTACTTGATTTGATGTTTCTCCAATAGAATCTGAAACTGCAAAAATTGTTAGCATATAAATCCCTTCTTTCATTTTTTAATCCAATTTCATTATATAGCATTTTATAATAAATAAATATAATTTTTTAGTGAATTTTATATATTCCTATGATAGACTCTAAATATAAATAAATTTAGGAGGAGCATATGAAAAATTTTAAAATATTAGTAATTTCTATTCTTCCAATAATGTGGACTATATATTTTTTATTTGAACTTTTCACAGGAAGAATAGATAATTCATCTATTCTTATAGGTAACTTAATTCTTATTTTACTCTTTGCCTTAATTGGCTATACAATATATAGTCTTAGCTTATCTTTTAATATAGGTTTTAACAAAAAGAAGTTATTTATCATATTTTTAATACTTATGTTGTTAGATCAAGGTAGTAAAATTATCATTAAATTTTTCTATTTTAATAATAATATAACACTAATTAAAAATTTCCTTTATTTTAATCCAATAATTAATACTGATGGTTCATGGCTTAATGCCAGATTTGGTACAGGAATAAGTTTTCACTTACTAATAATAACAAACTTTATTGCATTATTTCTTTTTATTGAAGTATATAGATATTATATTTCCAAAAATAAAAAAGACTTTTGGTGTGATATGTGTTTCATTTTTATGTTTAGTGGTGCTCTTTGTTCTCTTATTGATAAAGTATTTTATGGTGGAAGTTTAGATTTTATTGGTATTGGTGATTTGTTTATTGCTGATATAAAAGACATATATATTAACTTAGGAATTCTATTTTTTATAGCTCTTATGTTAAATTCAGGAGCATTAACTTCTGAAGATTCATCATCTTTTAAAGAAGACATCCAATCTATTAAACGATTTTTTAACTTTATAAAATCTGATATTAAAACTGTTTTTAAAAATAAAAAAGACCTTTAGAAATGATTTTAATCATTTTTAAAAGTCCTTTTTTATATTATTGCTAAGCAAGTTCTTATTAATGTGATCAAATCACACTTGGCAATGTCCTACTCTCCCACACAGTCTCCCATGCAGTACCATCAGCGCTGTAAAGCTTAACCTTCCTGTTCGGAATGGGAAGGGGTGTTTCCTTTACGCCATTATCACCAAATTAAAATGCCTTAGAATCCTCTAAGGCATTAATGGTGCGCCGTCAGGGGTTCGAACCCTGGGCACCCTGATTAAGAGTCAGGTGCTCTACCAACTGAGCTAACGGCACAAATTACCTGGCAACGTCTTACTCTCCCACACAGTCTCCCATGCAGTACCATCAGCGCTGTAGAGCTTAACTTTCCTGTTCGGAATGGGAAGGAGTGTTTCCTCTACGCCATCATCACCAGATGTATGATTCTCTAAATCTTTAATTTAGCTAAGAATCTTGTACTCCTCAGCTTTGCTGAGTGAGTTTCCTTTTAAAGAGTTTGTTCTCTGAAAATTGCACATAGATTTCTTTTCTAAATCTTTGATTTAGTCATATTCTTTATTTTTATTTGGTCAAGCCCTCGACCTATTAGTATCAGTCAGCTAAATATGTTACCACACTTACACCTCTGACCTATCAACCTTGTGTTCTTCAAGGGGTCTTACTAGCTTATGCTATGGGAAATCTTATCTTGAGGTGGGCTTCACGCTTAGATGCTTTCAGCGTTTATCCCTTCCCGACTTAGCTACCCAGCTGTGCTCCTGGCGGAACAACTGGTGCACCAGAGGTCAGTCCATCCCGGTCCTCTCGTACTAAGGACAGCTCCTCTC
>UQBY01000057.1 GCA_900539375.1 uncultured Clostridium sp.
AAAGAAAAATGGAATTAATCCAACTCTTAATGAATTTGAGAGAGAAGCATTAGATGCAGGAAACTGGAAAATGCATTATAGTGGAGATAGTTTTGATATCCCTAGTATAGTTTCGAAGGAAATAAAAGAAACAAATATAAGAGAAAATATATTAAAAAATATTAATGAAAGTAGGTTAGCTAGACAAGCTTCTAGATTTAATGATTATGGAGTTGTTAAAACAAGAGTATTATCAAGAGAAGAAACAATTGCTACAATAAAATCAACAAGAAGACAAGTAGAAAAATTAATGAAAAATGATTTAATAGCTCAAAATTATATTAGATTAGGACTTTATGATCAATATGGAACTTACTTTCATAATAGAGTTTTTAAAAGAGTAAGAAGTGTTAATATTCAAGGTTTAGTAATTGACAAAAATATTATAAGACCTGGAACCGTAGGAGGAAAAGGGAATATTCGTAGACCAGACTTTCAATGGCAAGTTGGAACTTTAAATTATGAAATATGGGATTTGAAACCAAATGGTTTTTTGTGGTCAAAACAATTTGATAATATTAAAGATTGGACTGGAGTAGTGCCAAAAGCATTAAAATATAATAAATGAGGAGGAATTAAATTGGAATTCAATAATTTGAATAATGCACCGTTTTGTGATTTAAGAGTAGGAATAATATATTATTTTTATGATGATCCACAAAAATGTAAAAGAAAGATTAAAAATTTATTTAAGGATTTTTGTATTTTAACAAATCCTAAATTTTTATATTATAGACATAATAAATGTGTTGGGTTAGACAAACTTAAGATTAATGGTTTGGATTATTTTACTAAAATGATTGATGAAACAGATTTTAATGAAACTCAACATCTAATATTAACTGATGCCACTAAGAAAAGCTTACATAATGTAAGGGTGGAGATGGTATTAAGAACTATAAAGGAACAATTTGTTATAAAAACACCTAATTGGATATATTTTGAGTTTAAGAAAGAACAACATTATATTGAAATATTACAATTTATTAAGCAAGCATTTTATGATATGACTTATTATTATTCTTGTTGTAATTACGTGATAGGTCAAAATGATCATTTATTACCTAAAAGTGGAGCAGAAGCAATAAAAAAACTAAAGCATACAAAATGTATAAATGATTCATATTCAATATTATTAAATCAATTTTTTATTAAAGATTTAGAAAATAAAGTTGATGGACCCAATTTAATACAAGTCCTTTCTAAAAAGCTTTATGAAGAAATAGGATTTAAAACAATTATAGAAAAATGCAATAATGAACATTTGAGCCATGAATTTGGAGAAGATTATGTAATACTAAGAATTTCAAAAAATGAATTTCCTACAAACGATGAAAAATATTTTGAAGATTATAAAGCTATGTATAATTTATTAAATCCTATAATTTCTGAAATAAAAAAACCTGAAATGTATTGGAAAGAAGAAGAATGGGAAATGTGGAGAAGAAGGTTTGATTAATAAAGATTAATATAATTTTTTTATTTAGTAAATGATAGAGCTAAGTTCTCTTGCTAAGACTCTAAGTGCCTAGAAAAATACCAGTAACAAACATAAAGCTATATTCAAATGATATGATACCTTTAAAGTAGACACGGTAAATAACCAAAATCTACTTTGGAGGTATTTTTTATGGGCAGAAAATGTAAGTACTCACCAGAAGATAAAATTCAAGCAGCTAAAGATTATCTTTCAGGTCGAAAAAGTACTAAAGAAATATGTAATGATTTAGGAAGAAGGTACAATAGCAATAAAGGAAATATAATACGTATTTGGGCAAGAAATTATCAAGAGTTAGGAGAAACAAGTTTTTATGACAAGCCTCGTAATAAATCATATTCTTCTAAATTAAAAATTGAAGCAGTAGAGTCTTATTTAAAGGGAGAAGGTAGTCAACAAGAAATTTGTTTTAAATATGAAATTTTAAGCACTAGTATTTTACGAAGATGGA
The DNA here is from genome assembly GCA_900539375.1 of uncultured Clostridium sp. Taxonomy (GTDB): domain Bacteria; phylum Bacillota; class Clostridia; order Clostridiales; family Clostridiaceae; genus Clostridium. The sequence goes on from UQBY01000057.1 coordinate 1,989, forward strand.
TTAAGAAGTATAATAGCAATATAGAACTTAAAGATTATAAACCAAAATGGGAGGTTTATATGGCTAAAGGAAGAAAGAAAAGTAAAGAAGAACGTATAGAAATCGTTGAATATTGTATTAATATTGGAAGAAATTATAAGGAAGCTGCTGAAAAGTATAAAGTTTCTTATAATCAAGTTTATAAATGGGTAAAGAAATATGATTCTAATGGTGATGCTGGACTAATTGATAAACGTGGTCATCATAAGAAAGATGATGAGGTTGATGAACTTAAAAAATTACATAGGGATAACAATCGTCTTAAGCGTTAGCTAGAAGAAAAAGATATGATGGTAGAATTATTAAAAAAAGTACAGGAAATCGAAAGGAGGCGATATTAGCTAGAGGAAAATTAGAACCTAAATATCTGGCAATTAAATTCTTTAAAGATGAAAAAGGTTGGGATATAATTTGGATGTATAAGCAACTTAAAGTTTCTAGATCTGGATATTATAAATGGCTTCATAGAAAAGAAACAAAAGAGGAAATTGAAAATAAGCAGTTAGCAATTTGGATTAAAGAATATGATGATAAGTATAATCATATTTTAGGGTATCGTAGAATGACAAATTGGATTAATCGAGATAAAGGAACTTCTTTTAGCAAAGGCCGAGTGCAAAGAATAATGAATTTATTAGGAATCAAAGCTTTAATTAGAAAGAAAAGAAAAAAGTATAAAGGTTCCACATCAAAAGCAATTGCCGAAAATGTATTACATCGTGAATTTTTAGCAACAAAACCAAATGAAAAATGGGCAACTGACGTTACCGAATTTAAAATTCCTGCATCTAATAAGAAACTTTATTTAAGTGCAATTATTGATTTATATGATAGAACAATAATTTCATATATTCTTAGTAATCGTCTGACCTACGGACAGTTATTATGAATATTATTGAATATATTCCATAATAATCTA
>UQBY01000058.1 GCA_900539375.1 uncultured Clostridium sp.
CAAATATAGCTAAAAAGACAAAAGAAGCAACACAAAAAGCAGTAAATACAGTATCGAATAAAGCAAAAAATGTAGCAAATAAAACATTAAAAGGTTCAAACTCACTTAAAAAAGGCATAAAAAATTATTTTTCAAGTAAAAAGAAAGGTGCAGTAAGATTAGATGTATTATTGCCAGAAAAATTATTTGGAGAAGAAATAGTAGAAAATGCAGAAGAAACTATTACAGAACAAACTTTAAAAAAAGCACAAATTCAATATGATGCAAATGACTTAGATATAGCTAGTAGTATATCATCAAATGAAACAATTAGCTGGAGAAGAAATAGTAGAAAATGCAGAAGAAACTATTACAGAACAAACTTTAAAAAAAGCACAAATTCAATATGATGCAAATGACTTAGATATAGCTAGTAGTATATCATCAAATGAAACAATTAGCCAATTAAAGACTATGTTCTTCAGTCAAGGTAGTGAGGGGGTGGGTAACCCTGAATTAAGCTTAATTAGTGAGTATGCTAATAATGATGTATTCAGCAAATCAGTTAGTTTTACTGCTGGAGAAGGTGGTACAGGAATAACATATAAAGTATTCCAAAGAAATGATATAGATTGGGATATGCTAAGGTCTAAAGGAGCTAAAAAAGGAAGAGGACTAACTAATGCAGAGGCAGCAGAGAGATATGGATTAGCACCTATTTTAGATGCTGATGGCAATATTGCAACATTACATCATTCACAACAGCACAGCGTTGGACCATTATTTGAAGCATCAACAAGATATCATAATATAAGTAACGCTAAAAGGGCACCATTACATCCATATAAAGGTCAATTAAATCCATTTAATCCAATGAGCGAAGAAGTAAGAAAGGCATTTCAAAAGGTAGATTCAATTGAATATTGGAAAGCTAGAGGAAGAGATGCAATGAAAGGAGTAAAATAATGAGTAAATTGCCAAAAAGCTTAAAAGAAATATTAAATGATACTATATATTCAAGAAATAATAGAGATGATGTAATTAAAGCCATAAAGGAATTGGGTATAAATCCATCAGAAGAATTCATTCAATTCTATACAACATATGCTGGTCCATTTTGGGAGGAAACTTTAGGTATAGAATTAATGGATATTATAGAAGACAACAATAATATTTTAAAGTCAACTAATATATGTAGAGATAAACATGGATTTAATAAAAAATATCTTGTATTGACTGAGATGTCAGCAAATGAGGTAATAGTATTGGATAGTGATACTGATAAAATGTATAGAGTCAATTTTGAAGGTGGCGATGAACTACTAAAGAATGGAGAACTTCAAGAAGAATGGAGTAGTTTTACTGATTTTCTTAAAGAGTATTTTGATTGTTAATGATAAATAAATGCATAATAAAGAACTAATCAACTGCATAAAAACAATTAACACTAGAATATAGTTAAATCAGTAATTGTAATAATATTTAATACTGCATAATTCTAATAATGCAGTGAAGGAATATAAGAGATTAATGTTTCAGTAATTGAAGCGTTAATCTCTTTTTCATGGATTAAAAACTTTTAAAACCAATAAATCTAGGATTGAAAACTATTGTAACCTGAAAGGCGAGGAAAACCTAGGTTCAATAATTCCACTTGAAAGTTAATGAAATTGATAACAATAATGTATAAAGGAAAGAAGCTTTAGTACTTGAACATCTGACTTACGGACAGTTATTATCAATATTGTTAAATATATTCCATAATAATCTATACTTTGAATTATTATGGAATCAATTTTAAAACTAACTTCATTTTTATTGAATTTAAGTATAAAAAAGTAAGTATGAATTTATAATATTACTATAGGTAACTTGTCAATGTAAAAAAATGTATCAGTTCAAGTATAATGTAAAACAGGTTTTTAAATAATATTTCCTTCTGCAAGAATAATAACATCTTTTGAACCACTTCATGCCAGTAGTAAATAAACTGTAAATTCTAACCTTATTGCCATTAATATTTTTAATTGAACCTAATAGCTTGTTCTTTTTATCTTTACTACAAGAAATACCAAGAGAGATTATATAAGTATAGGCTATACAAACGCAAAAATATAACATTTTAGCATAGTGAATATTATTGCTCCAAGTATCTTCTAAGTTAAAACCTGTACTTTTAAAATCTTTAAACATTTCTTCAATATCAAATCTTTTTTTATATTCTCTTATTGCATAAGGTTCGGAAAGATTATTAGCAATAAACCATGTATCTTCAGCATCTAGTGCCTTACATACAGCCATATTGCAAATATATTTTTGAGAGGTTAATTTAATGTTATAAAAATGTTTTGAGCCATATTTTTTAGGAGCTATATCATCTAATTTTTTAATTTTGTTTTTTCCGTCAATGGATATTGATAAATCTTTTGTACATCTAATACAATATTTCCATTTAAGAGTTTCATTTATGAATTTAAACAAGTCAATACTTTTGAATCCTCTATCAGCAAGTATGGTGACATCAAATTCATAAGGTGCTAAAACTTTATGTAAAAATGTCAATCCTTCTTTTACATGAATAAAATCTTTATTACAATCTTGCTTATATTTAAATAATTTAAACCAAAGAGGAGTAGCTCTTTTTCCTATTTTTAATGAAAATTGAAGTATTACAAATCTATCATCTATTGTTGTATGAT
>UQBY01000059.1 GCA_900539375.1 uncultured Clostridium sp.
AAACATAATCTCCTCCATTTATAGCCTGTCGGCTTATTCCTCACAGTTTACCCTCATAAGAGTTTTGGAGCAAAAATAAAAAGCCTTATTGACTAATTTGCAATAGACTTTGTATTTGTTTGTTGTATAAAAGATTTAATTTTATCATATCCCCAGCCACAATCAATTAATCCGCTTACTAGCATTTCCATTGATTTAATTGCTAATAATGCTTTATATATGCAATTAGTATAATTGGATTCTTTTTACCATTACTTGCTATATAGCTATCTTCACAGAATAGAGCCGAAAATTCGGCTGTACTGATATTATTACCTATTCTCCTTATATCTTCTAGTACATGTTTATGTTCCTTTTCAAATGTTTCTGCAACATCTAAACTTGTACATACTGCAATTTCATCTTTATTTACTTTCTTAATTTCTACTAACATTAATATTCCTTCTTTCTTTTTGATATTTTTAAGTAAAATAAAAAGCCTTATTTCTAAGACTTTATAATTCTATTTCTTCAATTCCTGCTCTTTCTTCTAATACTCTTGCATATTGTTCCATAATATCAAGTTGACTTTTTAACAATTCATAACTACATTTTGGTTTGAATGGTAAAGTGCCTTCTTTATACTTTTTAAGCATATCACTTAAACCTTTCATTCTAATTTTTAATTGTAAATATTCAGCTTTAAATCTATCTTTAAAATCTGTATTTTCCATTAATTTTACTGTATCTTTTAATTCCATTACTCTTCCAATTCCTTCTTAACTTTCTCTCTCCAATAAGGAGGAACATTTTCTATTGTCATTTCTCCTTCATGTATCCTCATTACAAAGAACCTAACCATTGCTAACCACCTCACTCATTAAACTTGCTAATTCTTCTATTGCCCCATCTGTAACACTTTGTTTTTCTTCTGATTTACTTTGTCTTTCTTCAAGAGCACTAAGTCTTTCATTTGTATTATTATCTGCAATAGTTTTATCTACCCATATTTCAGCTATATAATCTCCTCTATCTGCTCTATCTTTAAATTCTACATTAAAAGCATTTTGAGGAAGTTCTTTTATTACAGGCTTGAATGTTTCATCTAATTTTTCAGTAGCACTTAAAAATACTCCTGCTTCTGTTATTTTTCCATACATTATTTTTTCACCTTCACTTTCATACTTAATTTTGGTTTTATGTTATTGTCTGTTGTTATTATGTTTGTTCCCTTTACTGTTTGTATTGGTGGAATTCTTAGGTCATGGATAATTGGTTCTGCTAGTTCATAGTAAACTACAAATGGGTTGCCTTTAATATATTCTTTAGCTTTCTCAACTGTTGTTGCTTTACTTGTAAATAGCCTTAAATATAATCTTTTCTCCTCATTAACTAAAACACCTTCATTTGTAGTATCTGCAATTGGAGTTTTCTGTTGAATATACTTATCGCATATAATAAATTGTTTTTCCTTAAGTTTTATTATTAAATCTTGAATTATGAAAAAAATATTTAATATTCCATTTCCTTTTACATTACAAGATTGTAATTTCCAGTCCTCATTTCCATCAAGCACAACCCTTCCCACTCTCTGCACTAGCTTATTCCCTTCAATAGTATCAGCTACTCCGTTTGGTAGGCTTCTTAGAGGAATAGGGATATTTATATAATTATTTTCCTCGTTTATCTTTAATTTTAGAGGATAAGGATTAACAACTCTTTCAAGGCTAAGACTATCTAGGTCTATATAAACTTCTGAATTCTGATAATTATATATGCTGAATTTATTTAAGGAATTGGTTGTTTTAAACACTTGCCATGTTTTACTTCCACAACCAATATAAGTTCCACCAAAATTTCCTATAGAATAAGCTTTGTTATTTTCATTATTTGCATAAGCATTTACATATATTTGATAGTTAGAAGTATCATCTAATACTATAGTTCTTGAAAAAGTAGAAGTTATCTTTAAACAATTTTTATTGTCAAATACAACTTTTGTACCTAATTTCCCTATTGCATTAATAATGTAACTAGCTAAATTCCTTTCTCTTTCTGCAACACTCTCTATATTGCTTAAATTCTCTGTATCTTGTATTGTCTTTCCCTCTACAACTAAATCTTTTACCTTAGCTTTCACACAGTTTTCTATGCTTATTTCTGTACCTTCAAATGTTTTATATTTACCTGGTGCAAGACTTCCTATTTTATCTCTTCCTGGTATTTGCCTAGTATTCACAC